>DAIPXV010000182.1:0-1077 GCA_036783095.1 Candidatus Bipolaricaulota bacterium | reverse complement strand
CAAAGACAACGGGGGCTTTGAGAAGCTCACCAATATCCCCATCGAGCAGCTGGGCTGCCTCAAGTGCCACCCGGGGACCTACGCCGACGGCACCAAGGTCGATCCGGCTACCTACACCCCAAGCTGCAAGGACTGTCACGTCCAACCCGGGGATAAGGTCAAGCAGGAGACGTGCCTCAAGTGCCATCGGCGCCAGGGCTTCGAGATCGCCAACTACTCCGATGTCCATCGCGCCAAGGGCATGGAGTGCACGGCCTGTCACACCAGCCGGGAGATGCACGGCGACGGCACCAAGTACGCCTCGTGGCTGGAGCCCGGAGCTATGGACGCCAGCTGCGAGAAGTGCCATACGAAGCTCGCGGCGAACGCGGCCCACGCCGTGCACGAGAAGACCGTCCACTGCACCAGCTGCCACGCCCAGACCGTCGTCTCCTGCTATAATTGCCACTTCGAGAGCAACGTTCTAGGAGGCATCAACCGCAACTACGGCGTGATGCGCGACTTCGCGTTGCTGCTCAACCGTAAGGGGACGAACAAGGTTTACTCGGGCACGCTGATGACCCTGACGCATGGGGGCAAGTCGTTTGTGGCCTTGGCGCCCTTCCGCGCCCACACGATCACCAAGCAAGGCCGCGCCTGCACGGAGTGCCACGCCAGCGAGGCCCTCAAAGAATACAAGAACACGGGGAAGATCACGCTCTCCAAGTGGGACGGGCAGAAGCTCGTCTTCACCAAGGGCGTCATCCCCATCCCGCTCGACTGGCAGAAGGCGCTCCAGCTGGACTTTGTGGACTACAAGGGCGATCCCAAGGACCCACAGACCGACCCCACCAAGTGGGTCTTCCTCAAGTCCGGCGCGGACTTGATGCAGATGCTCTACGCCGAGCCGCTCACCGAGGAGCAGCTCAAGAAGCTCGGTCGCTAACACGGACGGAGTGGGCAGAGGGCTTGGCTGATCTTTTGGCCAAGCCCTCTCGATTCTGATAAAAATCATCTCTCTTTATGATAACGCTCATAGCACGGACAGGGGAAGCGCGCCTATACTGGGGTGCACCCTCACCTCTGACCCCTCGGAGG
>DAIPXV010000181.1:0-1180 GCA_036783095.1 Candidatus Bipolaricaulota bacterium | reverse complement strand
TCTACTCAAAGAGTCAGCGCGATGATGCCCTTGGCGCTCAGCGTTCAGCAAGCACAGCAGCTTAGTATAAGCTATGGTCGCTCGCAGTATCCCGCAAAAGAGCCGAACCATCCGGCCCCTTGGGCCGAAGACGCCTACGCTGCGGAGTATAGCTATCAGAGCGTGCGCGGGGAAGATCTATGGCGCGATACGCTCTCCGTATCGGTGCAGGGCGAGCTGAAGATCCCCAGCGATACTAAAACTTACCGGCGATTGACCGTGACGCTGAGGGAAGTCTTTCGGCTTCCGATGGTCGAGGCGCACACGCTGAGTGTACGATTTGTCGGAGGCTGGAGCGATGCCGAGAGAGCCGAAGACGGCTTTGCAGTTGGCGGGCATATGGGGGAGTTCGCGCTGCGGGGCTTCCCTGAGAAAGTCCAGCAAGGCAAGCAGGCGCTCCTTGCGTCGGTCGAGTACAGATTCCCGTTGATGGCCATTGAGCGCGGGCTTGGGTACTGGCCTATCTTCTTCGATGATCTGCGGGGCGGGGTCTTTGTCGAGGCCGGCCTTGCGGGAGAGACGCTCGACATAGAAAATCTGAAGCTCGGCTTTGGCGCAGAGCTCAGCCTCTCACTGACGACGGGGTATTTTTTGAGTTGGGCGCTTCGGCTGGGAATTGCGCAAGGGCTTGGCGAACTAAGCCCGCGGTTCTACTTGTCGGTGGGAATGTGAGGGGTTATGCTCATAGTATAGTAAGGAAGGAGGTAGCTAAGATGCCGACGCTGCGCCTTTATGCTCTCGTAATTATAGGACTAGCTCTTTCGCTGGAAGGGATCTTCGCCCAACCAAGCTATACAGTCTGCCCGCAAGGGCCGCCAACATGCCCATTTAAAAAGATCACTGAGGCGATCCAGGCTGCCGAGCCGGGCAGCACTATTACGATCGGTCCAGGGACCTATTCAGAGCGCATTACTATTGATAAATCTCTCACACTTCAAGGAGCAGGACGAACGCTCACGATTGTGCGGGTCTCTCGGCAAGATTTCACCATGACTGTTCAGGGAGCAGCCCATGTGACTCTAGAAGACCTGCGATTCGAGGGGCAGCGTGAGCAATTTGAAGGCATAGGACAAGCTGTCAAAGCCACGGATCAAGCCCAGCTTACAGTGCGTGGTGTGGCGTTCATCAAGGGGAAACAAGC
>DAIPXV010000180.1:0-1185 GCA_036783095.1 Candidatus Bipolaricaulota bacterium | reverse complement strand
TTTGCGGACATGGCCGCCCATCTGAAAGATTTCCAACTGCCCGAAAGACGCTTCCAAGTGCTTATCAACAACGGCATCACCCTTATTGATGACTACGCCCATCTGCCAGAACAAATCCAACGCAATCTTCAGGCAATCCGCCAGAGCTGGCATCCCCCGCGGATCGTCGCGCTCTTCCAGCCTCATCGCTTCACGCGCACGTACTATTTGGGTCGAGAGTTCAGCA
This sequence comes from Candidatus Bipolaricaulota bacterium, assembly GCA_036783095.1. Classification (GTDB taxonomy): domain Bacteria; phylum Bipolaricaulota; class Bipolaricaulia; order RBG-16-55-9; family DRXL01; genus JANXCC01. The sequence continues at coordinate 959 of DAIPXV010000180.1, read as the reverse complement.
CTGCCTTCGATCTTGCTGATATAGTCGTTCTGACTGATATCTATCCGGCGTTCGAACCCCCTATCCCCGGGGTGGATGTCTCTCTCATTATGGAAGCGCTCCAGCGCCGCCATCACAGTGTTCTCTATCTGCCGCGTGGGAAGGACTTTGCTGCTCGCGTGCGCCAGCTCCTATGCCCTGGCGATTTTGTGATTGGCTTTGGTGCGGGGGATCTTGGCGCGGAGCTCTCCCGCCTTGCCCAGGCTTGGAGCGACCAGAAAGGAGTAGCCTATGGACCGGAGCGCTAGGGAGCTTCAATCCCGACTGCGTGGCCTCGTCAAGACTCATGAGCCCTTGGCACGGCATACGTCGCTGCGCATCGGCGGCCCAGCGGAGTATTTCGTCATCCCCGCTTCTGTGGAGGATATCTTAGAGACTCTAGATTTCGTGCGTGATCGCGGCTTGCCTTGGATTGTTCTGGGCAATGGCACGAATGTACTCTTTCCCGACGAGGGCTATCGCGGGGTTATTATCAAACTTGGGCCGAGCCTGGGTCGCATCGAAACCGATGGGGACAGGGTGCGCGCCCAAGCCGGAGCAAGCTTAGCTGCTCTCATCTCCCGGGTACGTACAATGGGGCTGCGCAACTTCGATTTCTTAGTGGGAATCCCCGGCAGCGTCGGCGGAGCCCTCGTCATGAACGCGGGAATCCCCGAAGGGGCGATCTCGGATGTCGTCACCCGGGTGGGGGCATTGACTTTTGACGGAAAATTCATTACGCTTAAGACTGAGGAGTGCCGGTTCGGATATCGAGCGAGCCGGTTCCAGGAGGAACGGCTCATCGTGATTGAGGGAGAATTCGCCTTGGGAAGAGGGAAAGCGTGGGATGGGGAAGAGTTGCTCCGGCGGCGCAAGGAGCGCCAGCCCCTGGGGATGCCCAGCCCGGGGTGTGTCTTTCGCAACCCCGTGGGGGTGAAGGC
>DAIPXV010000179.1:0-1200 GCA_036783095.1 Candidatus Bipolaricaulota bacterium | reverse complement strand
TAGCGCCCCAACGATCGCTAAGAGCCTCTACGACACGGCGCGCCGCCAATCCAAAGTCGATCAATCGATTATCACGGGAAGCTTCACGGCCGATGAGGCCCGCTTGCTCGCGGCGATCTTGAGCGCCGGCGCGCTCCCCACCGAACTGAAGATCATTCAAGAGAGCATTGTGGGGCCATCGCTAGGGCGCGATTCTATCGAGAAGGGCATTACAGCGAGCTGGATCGCTGGGATTGTCGTCCTAGTCTTCATGGCACTCTATTATCGTCTCAGCGGGTTTATCGCGATCTTTACGCAGCTGCTCAATCTCTTGGTAGTCATTGGGGTGTTGGCGGGCTTGAAAGCGACGCTCACGCTACCGGGCATCGCTGGGTTGATCTTGCTCATCGGCGTTGGAGTGGACTCGAACGTCTTAATATTTGAACGCATGCGCGAAGAGTTGCGCTTGGGCAAGGTCGCCCGCGCGGCCATTGACGCGGGGTATCATCGGGCGCTGACGACGATTTGGGACTCGCACGTCACCACGCTCATCACCGCGCTCATTCTCTTTATCTTCGGGACTGGCCCAATCCGCGGCTTCGCTACGACGCTCAGCTTGGGTATCATCATCAATCTCTTCACGGTCTTGATCGGGACACGCTTAGTCTTCGAGTTCGTGAAGATGCGCAAGGTCGAACGACTTAGTATCTAGGGAGAGATTCGCTATGAAGAACGCCAAAAGCGTCTCTGCACCGATAGCCCAACCAACCGTGCGGTTCTTCTCTATAGTCCCCCAAGAGACTCATATTGACTTCATGGGGAAGCGCTATATCGCATTTGGGCTATCAACGGTGCTTGTGCTGTTAGGGATCTTTGCATTCGTGCAAATCTGGACGGGGAACGCCAAGATGGGGTTGGAGTTCACTGGGGGCACGGCGGTGACGCTCGATTTCGATCAAGCTGTCCCCATTGATCAAGCGCGAGCGCTGCTCGCCCAGAACGGCTTCAGCGAGGCGCAAATTCAAGATATCAAGGGGACCAATCAGCTCTATATTCGCCTGAAGCTCACCGAAGAAGGCGAAGAGGTCTCCCCCCGCATTCAAGCGCTCTTTGCTGAGGCCTTCGCGACCAGCAACCCGCGCATCGTCAGCACAGAGTTCATCGGTCCCACCATCGGCAAAGAGCTGCGCGACAAAGCGATCTGGGCCGTGATCTTCTCCA
>DAIPXV010000178.1:0-1210 GCA_036783095.1 Candidatus Bipolaricaulota bacterium | reverse complement strand
ACATCTTGAAGAGCGCTTGCTCGATGGGTGGCTCACTTCGTAGAACGCGAGTAGATCCGGGTAATTATATGTGAAATGCTCCGGCTTCTTCAGCAGACCGTCTTCGTAAAGCTTGGCGACGATGCGGATGCCCTCGGCCAAGAGATGGTCAGCTTCTCTGATAATTCTGTCGCCCTTCTCCAGCTCAGCTTGGGCGAAGGCCTTCGCATGGCACTGTGAGCAGACGGTGAGCATCTTGTCGCGCTCGGCTTGCCATGCTTCTTGAGTGAGTCGCGCCACGTCAGCAGCTTTGACGACGTCGAGCCGTGGGGTCGGATTGCCCTCGGGGTCGAGCACGCCCAGGGCTTTTAGAATCGTCACGCGATCTTCGGCCCATTGTTTGTCCTCAGGCAGCGGGAGCCGAACAGCTAAGAATCCCCACGCCGTGCGCACCTCATGGTTGCCGCCGGGCATGTGGCACGTCTGGCAGCTAGGAGCAGCAGCGTCAGGGGCAAGCACGCCTTGGCGCTTGAGGGTAAATCTCACCCCGTGCTTGGAGGTGCTCCACATCTCCCAATGGGGATGATCAAAGCCCATGTGACACGTGGCGCAGGCTTCGGGCTGGCGCGCTTCCTCGACGGAGAAAGAGTGTCGCGTATGGCACGAGTCGCACGACGCCACGCCGTGAATCTCCCCGGCAGCGCGCATCGCCTTGATCTCGTCTTCGGTCTTCAGCCCGATCTTATGGCAGCCGCCGCAACCCTTCTTACCCTCCATCAGCTCCATCGGCTGCATGTGCGTCGTGGGCATGGCGTTCATCGCGGCCCAGGCAAGCGCGTGTTTGCCCGCTTTAAACTGTTCAACGCGATCCGGATGGCACCCGCCGCAGGTCTCCGGCGTGGGGATTTGGACTTTCGCCACGTCCTCCGCGCTCGTATGCTCGCTCCCGTGACAGGCCTCACAGCGAATACCCATGGCGTACTTCTTGCTCTGCTGAAAGTCCTTCACGAGCTGGGGCGTTATCTCTTTATGACAGTCTATGCAGAGATCTCGCTCTTGCTCCGGCTGCAGAACGCCTTGGCTCGTCCAGAGCGCCACACCACCGACGAGCACCGCTCCTACGGCGATGCCCCATACCCATCTGTAGGTACGCATATCAGACCTCCTTTTTATTCTTTGGATTTGCTCAAAAGAGCTTCTCGTCCAAGCAAGTCGTTTGGGGCTGGGCTAA
>DAIPXV010000177.1:0-1222 GCA_036783095.1 Candidatus Bipolaricaulota bacterium | reverse complement strand
AAGACGACTGTCATCACCAATCGTATCATAGCGTTTGGGGCATCATGGGCCGCGATCATACTCTTTTGGCTCTTCGTGCACCGCACGCGCTGGGGTAAGGTGATCTTAGCTACGGCGCAAGACCAGGAGGGCGCGGCGCTCGTGGGCATTGACGTGAAAAAAGTCTACACGCTCACCTGGGCGATCTCGGGGGCGTTAGCGGGGATCGCCGGGGTCTTCTTTGCGTCGTGGGTGAAGATTGATCCATTCATGTGGCGCGACCCGCTCATTATCAGCTTCGCCATAGTAGTCGTAGGCGGCTTGGGGAGTCTGAAGGGCTCGATCGTCGCGGCGTATCTCATCGGGTTTCTTGAAGTGCTCATGACGTATTCCCCATCAATTCGTGTTTGTGCCGGAGGCTTGCGGTGCTTTGAGTTTCTGGGGTCCTCGTGGGTGGGGGTCTCGTCGCTCCTGGTCTTGATCGTTATTTTGTTTATTAAACCTGAGGGGCTCTTTGGGAGGGCCGAATGAGCTTGCGCGCGATAAAGTTCGGCATATTGGGGATCACGGTCATCTTGGTAGCAGCCCTCGGCCCCTTCCTCCCGTCGAAATGGATGACCACTCTCACGTATGCCCAGCTCTTTGCGGTCTATGCGATGGGCTGGGATATTCTCTCTGGGATGACTGGGCAGATCAGCTTTGGGCATATATTCTTCGTCGCCGTTGCTGGATATACGACGGGATTGTTCAATCTTTATATGAAGTGGCCCATCTGGGCCACGATCCCCCTGGGGGTTGTGATGGCGGTCGTGGCGGGGTTGCTCTTCAGTGTGCCGGCGTTGCGCCTGCGCGGCCCATATTTTTCGTTGATTACGTTGATCTTGCCCTTGGCCGCCGCGCGCTTGGTGATTATCTTAGCAGACTGGACAGGCGGGGAGTTGGGGAAGTTTGGCGTGGCTGCCCTGTGCCCATTCTCGGACTTCAAAGCCAATCAGTATTGTAATTATTATGCGCTCTGGGGCCTGATGGCCGGGATAGGGCTCTTTTTGGTCTGGCTGAGCAGCTCGCGCATCGGTAAAATATTAGAAGCAATTCGGGAGAACGAAGAAGCTGTCGAAGCCGCGGGGATCAACACGGCGAAGTATAAGATTTTTGCGTTCATGGTCAGCGCATGTGTGGTTGGGTTAGGAGGAGCGTTTTCGGTGCATGCCAACGAAGCGGTCTTCTTTAATTCGCTATTGTC
>DAIPXV010000176.1:0-1222 GCA_036783095.1 Candidatus Bipolaricaulota bacterium | reverse complement strand
CGACAGGGGCTGACGGATCGCTTCTGACAGTTCGCTTGGGCTGAGGGGCTCGATCTCGCAGCGCAAGATTTTGGCAATCTCGGAGCCGTAGGTATCCAAGAGCTGCTGCGCGCTCAGCGGGCGATCCCATTGGGTAACAGAGAAGATCGCGTAATCTTCCCACTCGGGCTCTTGGAGGTGCGTCGCCTGCACGATCCCTGGGGCCAGGGCGTCCTGCAATCGTCGTAACTGCTGATACGCAATCTGATAGACCTTGGGGCTGCCTATCAACTCCGTGGCTACTCCGACGAGATTCTGAAGCTCCCCCTGCAGCGGCAGCTTGAAAATAATACTGATGACGCCGAAATCATAAAGCTTAGCGCGACAGACAGCAGGGGCATAGGAGGCGCCCAGCGCTACCGGCCCCATCTCGATGAGCAACGGCGCTCGACGATACTGCACATACGCTGGGGTGAGGCGCTCCACCACCAAGTGTGAAGTGGTGGGCGCCTCCCCAAAGATGCTCTCGATCTTGTCTAAGAGAATCTCCTCGCCGACATCAAAGCAGTAATAAAGCAAGAGCGAGCCGTGCTCGATCCGTAACCCCTGGCGTATCATTGCTTAATAGTATAGCGAGCTGTGCTGCTGATGTCTATTCATACCGGAGAGCCTCCACCGGCGGGAGCTTGGCAGCATCGCGCGCGGGGAAGAACCCCGACAGCGCTCCCAACATGAACGAGAAGACTAGAACGCTCAGCATCAACCCCGGCGAAAACCCCACTTCAAGAGCCGTCCCTGGTAAGAAGATCGGCGCGAGCAGCTTGATGCCCAGAGCGATCCCTAGGCCCACGAACGCTCCCAACAGCCCGCCGATCAGCCCCATGAACCCCGACTCCAACAGAAAGAGCATCAAAATATGTCGTCGGCGAGCTCCTACGGCCTTCATCACGCCGATCTCGCGCGTGCGCTCCAGCACAGCCGTGTACATCGTATTCATCACGCCGACACCGCCCACCAACAGAGAGATCGCAGCGATCCCGCCCAAGGCTGCTTGGAGAATGCCTACCAAGTTCTGCATGAGATCGAGCATCTCACCCGTGGTGTGCACGTTAAGATCGTCCTTACCGCGCTGCTCTTTGACGATGCGGCGGACTTCCTTGGCGATGGAGGCGGCGTCATGGCCGGCGTGCCCGTGCTGCGATGTGCGAATCAAGACCAACGAGAGCTTGTCGCCCTCGCCAAA
>DAIPXV010000175.1:0-1354 GCA_036783095.1 Candidatus Bipolaricaulota bacterium | reverse complement strand
TTACTCCCCTCTCCCTCCAAGGGGAGAGGGGACGGGGGTGAGGGTGGAGGGGCAGGGGTGAGGGCCTCATCCAGACCTACGAAAGGAGACGGCGATGATTGAGCTGAAGAACGTCCAAAAAGTCTATCCAATGGGGGAAGTGAGCGTCCCGGCCCTGCGCGGCATCAGCTTAACGATCCACCCTGGGGAGTTCGTGGCGATCATGGGGCCATCGGGTTCGGGAAAGTCCACCCTAATGAATCTGTTGGGATGTTTGGATCTGCCCAGCGACGGCGTTGTCCAACTCGACGGGAAAGATATCACCGAGCTCGATGAAGACTCGCTCGCGCAAATTCGGGGCAAGAAAGTGGGCTTTGTCTTCCAGACGTTCAATCTCATCTCGACGTTGACCGCTCTAGAAAATGTCGAGATGCCCCTGTTCTTTCAGGGGGTTCCACGCGAAAAGCGCCGCGCTCGTGCGGCAGAGCTCCTGCGCAAGGTTGGGCTGGACGGAAGAATGCACCATAGGCCCGCGCAGCTCTCCGGCGGGGAGCGCCAGCGGGTCGCCATCGCGCGGGCCTTGGCCAACGACCCGGAGATCATCTTGGCTGACGAGCCCACGGGCAACCTAGACTCGGAATCCGGTAAAGCGATCTTGGAGCTCTTGGCGCAGCTCCACCGCGAAGGGAAGACGATCATCTTAGTGACGCACAATCCTGAGGCGGCAGCCTATGCCCAGCGCATCGTGCGCATCCGAGACGGTCGGCTCGTCGAAGAAGTCGCTGTAGCTGTCACTTCAGGAGGTGTCTATGCTCTTTGATAATATCAGGCTTTCCGTGCGCAATCTGCGCCATCGGCCCAAGCGCAGCTGGCTTACGATCGTGGGCATCTTGATCGGCGTGGCTGCGGTGGTCGCGCTGGTCTCCCTGGGCCAAGGGATGCAAAGATCTATCACCCAAGAGTTCGAAGCCTTCGGCTATAACGTAGTGATGATCGCCGGACATGGCGAGCATCGCTTGGGCATGGGGGCGTTGCTCGGCGCGCACACGTTTCAATTGGACTTGGCCCCGATTAAGAATATCCCTGGTGTCGAAGCTGTCGGCGGCGTTCTGGTGAAGACGCCCTATATCAGCGCGGGACGCCGCGAGGGGTATCTCTTGACGTGGGGAATAGCCCCCGAATTAATGCAATCGTTCAGCAATTACTACAAGCCTGCGCGGGGACGGTCGCTCAAGCCGGGCGAACCCCAGACGGCCGTCTTGGGAAGCACTATCGCTCAAGATTTGGGGCTTAGTGTGGGCGACAAGTTCGTGATCGAGACGCTGGAGTTTGAGGTCGTTGGGATCCTAGAGAAGCGCGCTGATCCTGACGTCAA
>DAIPXV010000174.1:0-1386 GCA_036783095.1 Candidatus Bipolaricaulota bacterium | reverse complement strand
CAAGGGTTCGTGAAACGCGACACGGCGCACCGCCGCCGCGATGAGCGCCTTCGCTTTCTCTGTCGCGTGGTGCCCATCGGCAGTCACCCAGCTGACATGCTCGCGAATATTGGCCATGTGGAAGAAGAACGGGTTCTGCCCGCCTTCAGCCGTCGCTCGTCGGAACGTCGCCTCGTGCATCAACGGGGAGCACGACGCGACGACGACGCGATTGATTTTTCCTTCGCGTAGGTCTTGCTGGATGAGCTCTTGTCCAGGGTCGGAGCACATAAATTTGTACTCGCGGGCGACGGTGACGAAGGGCAGCGTCTTGGCAAACTCGACAACCTCAGCGACGTTGACCTTCGCGGCAATATTGACCCCGCAGTGACAGACATAAACGCCGATCTTGGGCGCACCGTTCGTAGTTGGCTCAGGCATAGGCACGGGCACCTCCTCGTGCGGTGGGCAGTGTCAAGGGGATCAAGAGTCGGTGTAAGCCGAGCTGGCGCTCCGGCACTCCTAGGGCGAGCCCTAACAGCTGCGTGAAATACGCTACAGGAAGCTCAAGATGCTCTTTGAACTGCTTGCTCATCTTGTCTTGGTAGCACTCTAAGTTAAACTGACAGAGCGGGCAGGCGGTGGCGACGACGTCCGCGCCGCGCTTGAGGGCTTCTTTCAGCAAGATATAGCTGAGCGGCACGCCAACTTCAGGGAGCGTGCCCATGAGGCTTCCCCCGCAGCAGCGCGTCTTCAAGGGCCACTCGACCGTCTCGGCCCCCAACGCCCGCATCAGCCGGTCCATCGTCGTCGGATTGACCTGATCGTCAAAAGCCGCGTAGGGGCGCACAATCTGACAGCCGTAGTAGCACGCGACCTTCAGGCCCTTGAGGGGCTGGCGCACCTTCTGAGTGATGTTCTGCATCCCGATCTCAGTGATGAGGATGTCCAAGGGGTGACGCACCTGGACTTTGCGCGCATAGCTTAAGCGCGCCGCTTGCAGGGCGCTGTCTATAGTGCGGCTCACTTCAGAGTATTCTTCTAAGTAATGTTGGGTCTTGGAGAGCACGAGATAACACCCGCTGCAGGGGGCCATGAGCGTGGGGCTGTCTGGGCTTTGGCGCTCGGCGAGCGCTAAGTTTCGCGCGGCCAGCGCGAAGGACTTCATCTCGTCTACGGCCATATAGGCCGTCGCGCCGCAGCAGTTCCAATCTTCGAGTTCTTCGACTGGGATGCCCAAGGCTTGAAAGGAAGCGAGCACCGATTCTTCATAGCCTCGGTTAGTGCCCTTGAGCGAGCAGCCGGGGTAGTAGAGATACTTCATGCGCGGGCCACCTCCCTGCGCACCTCGCGCGCGAGCTTATCCACAAATGCTGTGGCTTTGGCAGCGTCCACCGCGCGCAGGAG
>DAIPXV010000173.1:0-1547 GCA_036783095.1 Candidatus Bipolaricaulota bacterium | reverse complement strand
CGATCGCGTGGGGTACTTCGTCACGACATATAAAGACTACGAGCGCCAGACCGAGCCGACGAACTCCGTTCGGATCATCAATCGCTGGCGCTTAGAGAAGAAAGACCCTTATGCTCCTCTCTCGGAGCCCGTCAAGCCGATCATCTTCTATCTTGAAAATACGATCCCCCAAGAGTTCCGGCCATATATTAAAGAAGGGATCGAAGCGTGGAACAAAGCGTTTGAGGCCGCAGGGTTCAAGAACGCAATTCTCGCGCTCGATCAGCCCAACGACCCTAACTTCGACCCCGCCGACGCGCGCTACTCCACGATCCGTTGGATGCCTTCGGTCTCGTCGGTCTTCGCGATTGGCCCTTCAGACGTAGATCCCCGCTCCGGAGAGATCCTGAACGCGGATATTCTCTTTACGGCCGATTGGGTGCGAGCGCTCACGAACGAATATCTCCGCATGGTGGACAGTCCCACAGCGTTCGTAGAGCACGAAGAGCAAGCTCGCGAGCTGGCGCGGCTGCTCAACCCCGACAACGTGGGCAAACTCTGCGCTTTTGAGGCAGGCATGGCTCCCCATATAGCGCTCTTAAACATGACGCTTGCGGCCGATGGACTCGTCGGCCCCGACGGCCAGATGCCCCTCGAATACATCGGGATGGCCCTACGCGAGCTCACTATGCACGAAGTGGGGCATGCCCTGGGGCTGAGACATAACTTCAAAGCGAGCTTTGCTACGCCGTTTGAGAAACTCCATGACCCAAGCTTCACCCAGAGCTACGGCATCACCGCGTCGGTGATGGAGTACAACCCGCCCAACATCGCGTCGGATCGCGAGCACCAAGGGGAGTACTATAACTCGACTGTAGGCCCGTATGATATCTGGGCCATTCAATGGGGCTATAAGCCCGTGGGTAACGAAACCCTTGAGCCGCACCCCGAACTCCAAGCGATCGCCCAGCAACACGGCGAGCGCGAACATCTCTATGGGACTGACGAGGACGCGTGGAATTACCCCTACGCGCTCGATCCCGCGATCACCCAATGGGACCTGAGCGACGACCCCATCGCGTACTACACCGATCTGCAGAGATTAGTGGAGCAGCTCTGGCCGGGGCTCGAGGAGCGCGTGATCGCCGAGGACGCTGAATATTGGCCGCTGCGCAGCGCGGTGAACGTCCTGCTCTATCAGCAGATGCGCGGGTACATCAGCTATGTGAAAGCCTTGGGCGGGATGGAAGTGACCCGCGCCCACAAGGGCGACGTGCTCACCCCGCTGAAAGTTTTACCCGCGGAGCAGCAGCGCCGCGCGCTGCGCTTCGTGCTCGATGCGTTCAGTCTAAACATTCAAGAGCGCTTTCCCAAACATCTACTCGACAAGATGCCGCGCGAGCGCTGGTGGGACTGGGCCTCGAGCTGGAGCGTGGGCCAGCGCTTCCATTTCCCCATTCACGATGCGATCACAGGGATGCGGGCGCAAGTGCTCACGGCGGCGTTCTGGCCGGAGCGCCTGCGACGCATCAGGGACAATGCTTATCGCTCCGACGAAGAGAACCCAT
>DAIPXV010000172.1:0-1658 GCA_036783095.1 Candidatus Bipolaricaulota bacterium | reverse complement strand
TGATCGAGAAGATCGCCTGGGCCAATCTCCCCACGGAATTTGGGGATTTTACGATCCACGCCTATAAGAGCCTTGTAGATGGGAAAGAACATATTGCGCTCGTCAAGGGTGACGTTGCGGGGAAGGAGAACGTCCTAGTCCGGGTGCACTCGGAGTGTCTGACGGGGGACGTCTTCGGCTCGCTCAAGTGCGACTGCGGCGAGCAGCTTCGAGCGGCCCTGCGCCAGATCGCTGAAGAGGGCCTTGGGGTCTTACTCTATTTGCGCCAAGAGGGCCGCGGGATCGGCTTGGGCAATAAGATCAAAGCATATCATCTCCAAGACAAAGGGCTCGACACCGTCGAAGCCAATAGACAATTGGGGTTTAAAGAAGACCTGCGCGAGTACGGCATTGGCGTCCAAATTCTCAAAGATCTGGGCTTGAGCACGATTCGAATTCTGACGAACAACCCGAAAAAACTCGTGGGCATCGAAGCGTATGGGATCAAGATCGTCGAGCAGCTCCCCATCGTAGTCCCGCCCAACCCGCACAATTATAACTATCTGAAGACCAAGAAAGAGAAGCTCGGCCATCAGCTCGATGCGATCTTCGCGAATTTCAGTAATGAGCCTTAAGATCGCGATCGTCGTCAGCGCGTTTAACAAAGAGATCACACAAGAGATGCTCAAGGCGGCCCAAGAGCAGCTTCGGAATGTGGCCGAGACGGAGGTCTTCTGGGTGCCAGGGGCATTTGAGATTCCCGCAACGGTGAAGCGCTTAGCGCAGTCGGGGCGGTATGATGGGATCTTGCCGTTGGGGTGCGTGCTACGGGGCGAGACCGCGCACTTTGAGCATATCGCCCGTGCGGTGACCGACGGGCTGATGCGGGTGAGCTTAGAATGCGATACCCCGATCGTCTTTGGGGTGCTGACGCCGTACACAGAGGAGCAAGCCTGGGCGCGCGTCTACAAGGGCGCGGAAGCAGCCAAGAGCTTGCTCGAGCTCATTGCCCTTCGGAAGAAGCTCTCCTAAGAGTTCGCATGTGTCGCCCGTCGGCGAAGACTTTCAGAGATCCCCATTGGATGGCGGTCGCGTGAGCCACCGGCGTCCAGATCGAGATCGTCTCGCTGGAGAGCTCTTGGACAGTTCCAAGACCTTGAAGTTCTCCTTCCATGCAGCAGCCCACAAGAGTATCTTTGAGATCTTCCCATAACAGTAGCGTGAGGGACTCGACGCCGAGGGCCCGTTGGGCTTCTACAGATGAGAATGGCCAGCGCGACACGACGAGCGTTGCTGTTGGGGGCAAGCGCCAAGCAGCTACGACGTGGCAGGCCAATAGATTTGAGAGCAGCATCACATCGAGGGGCTCGCCGTGTCCAATGAGCGCGCGCTCCACGCTCAGCTCGTCAAAGTGCCAGCGCCTCAAGCTCGCGCTCTGAAAGTATCGTCGGAAGGCGTCTTCGCGTGCTCGGATGCGGTCTTCTCGAGATTTGCTGCCCGCGTGCGTCACCGGAATCTCTAAGACGGTGATGCCCTGGCGAGCATAGAGCGTATAGTACGCAAGCTCTCGCGAGCGCTGCAGCAGCACGAGCACATCAGGCCGGACAAGACGAATCAGCTCGCTCTTGTAGATTCGCGCGGCATCCCCACTGATATAGCCGTCGGTATCAATGAGCACG
>DAIPXV010000171.1:0-1683 GCA_036783095.1 Candidatus Bipolaricaulota bacterium | reverse complement strand
GGATGGTTAGGGTGATTGAACTTGTCGGAGGTCAGCGGCTTGCTGTTGATATAGACGGAGCAGTCCCGCATCTGTACCAACTGGCCGCCCACGGCGATGATGCGCTTGGCAGCGCGCCCATCTTTAAATTTAAACGAGATAATGTCTCCCGGTTGCAAAGGGCGCAAGCCTAGCTTCCAGGAAATCTTCTCAATAAGGAAGATATCCCCGGCTTGTATTGTAGGCTCCATTGATCCGCTGCCCCCCGGCCTTAAGCTAATAACAGGGTTAAGCAACTTGCCTAAAGCTACTACTGCTAGGGCTACTATTGTTATGGTCTGCATCCAAGAGAGCATACGATCCACCTTTGGAGTTGTTTGGACGCCTCGGCGTTCCAACCAGCACGCGACCAATGGCTTCTTGCTCATACCATCTGTAAGTTGATCCATTGAATGATCTCGTGCTGGTGTTCCCTGCTGCACAAATCTTAACCTAACTAGGCTAGGAGTTCAAATAAAAACTGAGCAAAATAGCAGCTCAAGGTGAGCGCCCTCTGGTTAATCTTCTAGAACCTCGCAAAGCCTTCGTGATTACTCTGTGAATCTCAAGTCCTTCGAGTTATGTACTAATAACCCAGATTGACCAACAAAGTAATCGTGGATTCCGTCCACATGGAGATTGAAGGCCAGGTGGGGCATGACCTCCCGCCTGGTTGCCTTGAGTTCCTTCCATCGGCCGTCCAGGCTCAGGACTCTATCCCCACGACTGAGATCCTTGGCATGGACCCATCGCCCTACGTAAAATCGGTGTAGAAGTGCGCAGCAGATCTCCTCGGTGCCGAAATCTAACAGAAGGAATTCTTCTGCCCAAACTATAGGCTTATTCTGTTTATGAGCCACGCTATCAGACCTAAGAGCAGAAGTAACGCGGCAAGCATCTCCAGCGTTTCTCTTATTTCTTTATTGACGACGATATCGAGTCTCTGGGTTTTCTGGGGTCCTAGCTTTGTCAGTTGCGCATACGCTCTTCTACATGGATGGAGAGACCAAACAGCAACAATTAAGCCAACTGACATCCAGAAAGCCATTGAAACGCCGAAAGAGTTAAATATCAAATAAATCACATAACTGGTGCCAAACACAACACCAACCATGCCAATAACCAGTAGCCCTGCCAAGACTAGCTTCATTTGAGCATCTCTATTATATTTGGTGACGCCTCCTCCCTCAACCTGAATCTTTACCCCCTAGCTTGAGAAGCAAAGGCGATAAGCGAGCCCACAGGCTGCAAGTGCTTTCGCTACACCTTCCAAGCAACTTTTGATTGTTCCCCAGTTTGGTGCTTGGTAAGCTGCATAACACTCGGCTATAGCCAATGCTATGAGAAGCAAACAAGCCGCTGCTGCCAACGAGCAAGAAACCCAATCATCGCTATAATACAACACCAACTCATCATCTACGTATTCATGTTGAGGGTTTAGGGTAGTGAGCGCTAAAGACTGAGCTTTTTGACGTAGGATTGCATAGCTCCCTTGTTGCATGATCCTCTAAGCCAGCTGTTGTCGTTTATCTTGCTCAACCTTCTTTTGGTTAAGCCAAGCTCGCACCCAAGGTGTTTCTGGCGAGATGCCAACCTCTTTCAGATCTTGTAAGAATTCTTCACGCACTTTGTCAGGTAGAGACCCCAGCGATTCACTCTGCAAGA
>DAIPXV010000170.1:0-1693 GCA_036783095.1 Candidatus Bipolaricaulota bacterium | reverse complement strand
GATCAGCTGGTACCCTTCCAATTCAAGACGCAGGTCTTCTATGTGCGCTATATGTTGGTCGGTCTTTTGCTCATCATGATCTTGCTCTTTCGTCCCAAGGGGATCTTGCCTGAGGAGAAGGGTGGCCAAGGCAAATAAAAAACGGAGCGGGAGCCAGGCCGGCCCCCGCTCGCCAGCTTGCTCTTATTCCGCAGGGATGTTCTTAACCAACGTGATCGTCTTGATGCCGCCCGGCGCGTCCTTGTTGTACTGCCAGATCTCGATGGGCGAGACTACGTCGCCAGCAGCATCGAAATCCACGGCGCTTCCCGCACCCTCGTAGTTAATATCTCTGTTCCCTTTTAGCTCATTGAGGGCTGCTACAAATCCCGCTACTCCGACGGCAGTACCAGGCGGGTTGCATACGGGGCGCAGGTTATCCCGTACTACCGTACCAGTAATATCTTTGACACCAGCGGCTATGGCCTTGGCTGCTGCCAAGCCCAATGCGGCTACGGCGTCATAGGTCGTGTCAATGTACGGGATCGGCGGGATGTCCCCATAGACCTTCTTGAACTCTTCTTCGAACTTCTTGGCGTTGGGGTTCTCCGGGTCGGCTGCCGCCACCGTCCCGTAGAAGCCGTGCAGCACATCGAATCCCAGGGCCTTGATCATGTCCGCAGACTTGGTGCCGTCCACAAAGAGGAAGCTCTTGTACTTGAACTTCTCCACAGCCTCCTTCAGGTAGACGTTGGCATGGCCGGGATAGCTGATGGCCACGAGCACATCGGGCTTCCCCTCCAACGCCTTGCGCAGCTCGGCGTCGTAGCTTGGTTGGACCTCCTCGGCGTGAGGCACCTCAGCGAGTACCTGCCCGCCGCGCTTTGCAAACGACTTGGCAAAGCGATTGCTCAGGCCCTGCCCGTAGGGGTTGTTCACGTATAGTGTCACTGCTGTCTTGTACTTGACGGGAGCTTCTTTGATCTCCCCTGCAGCGAGCATCGCCAGTACGACCCCTTGCAGGGCGTCCGAAGCCGTCGTGCGGAAGAGATAGTCATCATCAGGCTCGACGGTCAACAGTGGTGACGTTGAGGCCGGCGAGAGCTGAGGTACCTTGAAGGGCTTAGAGACTTCGCGAGCGATAGCCAACGACGCGCTGCTAGCGAGACCCCCGACCAAGCCCACAGCTTTATCAACCGTGACCAACTTCTTGGCGCGGTCTACCACTTGGGCGAAGTTGGGGAAGCCAGGGTCTTCGTGGACGAGCTTGACGATAGGGCCACCTAGCACAGCTTGCGCGGCTTCGTTGAGATGCTTGGCGGCTAAGTCTGCGCCCTTGCGCTCCGCCGGGCCGAACTCTGCTAGCGGGCCTGTCGAATCCAAGAGCGTCCCGATCGTGACCACGGGGGGCTGAGCTAAGATCGCTGGCCCGCGCAGGACCCCGCTCAACGTCATCGTGCCGACGGCCAGACCGATCCCCTTCAAGAACGTGCGGCGTTTGAGAGCTTTCATAGTGTACAAAACACCTCCCTAAAGTTTTGGCGTTAACCGTCGAGCGCCGCAAAATGCTACACCAAGAATCCCCCATTATTTTTTTGCAGACCACCTCCTGGTGCATGATTTTCGTCAGCTATTTCTCTGGCGCTCGACGGCTTTTCGAGTGAGCAGATTATATATCTGTCCCCCCCGCAAGTCAAGACCCCCTAGCCCCCTC
>DAIPXV010000169.1:0-1773 GCA_036783095.1 Candidatus Bipolaricaulota bacterium | reverse complement strand
GGCATCTCCTCCTTCTGTGAGAGAAATATTGAGTGTTGGGCGAAGACGTGCTCGCCCGGGCCCTTGGGGTCTCTTTTGCTTCAGCTTTCACCTCCATTTCGTGTGAGTCTTGGGGGGATTCAGGGGCTCCTCTAGAGCCATCCCCCGGACTTGGCATCCCGCCCCATTTGCCTCAAGAGCAAGATCGCTATACAATTGCACTAGCTAAATCTCAGAGAGGAGCAGATGGTGGTGGTGCGTCGCATCGTCGTCGATCCGCAGATCCATTTTGGACAGCCCATTCTCGAGGGCACGCGCATTCCCGTCTGGTGCGTGCTCGAGCTCGTGCAGGCGGGCATCCCCTTCGCTCAGATTGTCGAGCGCTATTACCCCGACTTGACGGTAGAAGATGTCCAAGCCTGCGTGCGCTACGCCACGGAACTGGTCAAGTCGGAAGAGGTCCATCTCACTCACACCTGATGCGCTTTCTCAGTGATCAAGACGTCTGG
This sequence comes from Candidatus Bipolaricaulota bacterium, assembly GCA_036783095.1. Taxonomy (GTDB): domain Bacteria; phylum Bipolaricaulota; class Bipolaricaulia; order RBG-16-55-9; family DRXL01; genus JANXCC01. The sequence goes on along the minus strand of DAIPXV010000169.1, from coordinate 1,285 downwards.
CAAGCGACAGTAGACTTTATACGTGCTGCCGGCTATGAGGTGCAGCGGGCGGCGGAGGCAGGTTTAGCTCAAGCCTCTGATGCCCAGCTTCTGGAGTATGCGCATCGGGAGGGGCGGGTTCTGCTGACGCGGGACAAGGGTTTTGGCAGCTTGGTCTTTGTGAAGCAGCGCGAGCATAAGGGAGTGATCTTGCTGCGGGTGACCCCGGAGACGCTCGAAGCCGTCCATAGGGAGCTGAGGGCGTTCTTAGCGGAGCATGGCCAGGAGGATCTAGCCGGATGCTTTGTAGTGATTGAACCTGGGCGTCATCGTTTGCGTCGTGTGCTGTCTTAATATTGAGTTCTTGCCTGCTCCAGGGTGCGCAGCACCTCGTGCAGGTCCATCTGTTGGAGCTTGGTCCAGATGTCTTCGCCTGTCAGCTCGCTTAAGAGTTGTTCCTTTCGTTCATGGTTGCTTGAGGCTAGCTCCTCCTGTACAATACCATTGGTGAATGCCATGAAGCCTGCCATCCTGGAGCTTGCTCAAGAGCTGACCGGCAAGCCCGATCCGGAAAGCGCGGTGAGCGAGGTACTCCGCGCCTACCTGCAACTCAAGATCCGTCGTTGCCGCCGTCTCATAGCGCGCTTAGAGAGGAAATACGGCATGGGCTTTGAGGAGTTTGCGCGCCGCTTGGGAGTGGAGTTGCCTCTCTCTTGGGAGCACGAGCGGGACTTTCTTGCTTGGGAGGAAGCCTTCACCAACCTGCGCTACTTCCAAGAGCAGGCCCAGCAGCTGCACGCCCATGCTTCGTGATTTTGTGGAGCAAGTGCGGCAAGCCGCGCGCGCTTACCCGTGGATTGTCCGTATTGAAGCACAAACTGAGGGGCGCGTAGCCCGAATGCGCCTGCATGTGCGGGCGAGGGTTTTTGTAGATATTTATTACAATGCTGAGACGGGCAGCGTCTCGTTTGCCTATATTGAGCGTGGGCAGCGGCGGTTTGGGGCGAACAACATGAAGATTGGGTGGCATGTGCATCCTTTCGATAATCCTGAGGAGCACCGTCCCAGCCCGCCGCTGACGGTGCAAGAGTTCTTGGAGGTATTGGCGCGAGAGTTGGCGCAGCGTGGGAGGATCTGATCTTATCTGAGGGATTAGGGTTGGACAAGAGCCCCCGCTTGCTCCAAGGTGCGCAGCACCTCGTGTAGATACATCTGCTGGAGCTTCGTCCAGATGTCCTTGCCCGTCAGCTTGCATCTTCGGATTTATTTTTGCGCTTTGCCCACCAGGCTCTCAACTGCGCCCATG
>DAIPXV010000168.1:0-1931 GCA_036783095.1 Candidatus Bipolaricaulota bacterium | reverse complement strand
GGATCCCTTGCGGGGGCCGTCCCCGCCGCACCGAGATATCATAGCGCTCGGAGACAAACTCCGGTAAGCCCTTCAACAGCGACGTGCCCCCAGTTAAGACGATGCCCGCGGGGATGAGATCGCGATAGCCTACATCTTCGATCTCCCCCATGGCTAAATCGAAGAGCTCCTCAAGCCTGGGCTCAATGATCTTCGCGAGCTTCCTCTTGGAGATGAGCTTCTTCTCCTCACTGATCGTGGTGATCTCGATGCGCTCTTCTTCCGCGGCCTCGTCGGTTATTCTTGGGAGCCCTTCTTGGATCTTGATGCGCTCTGCTTCTTCATAACTGACTCGTAACCCCACTGTGATATCGTTGGTGATATGTTCCCCAGCGATGGGGAGAATCTTGCTGAACCAGATATCCCCATCGCGGAAGATCGCGATATCAGTTGTGCCACCGCCGATGTCCATGAGGGCGACCCCAAGCTCCTTCTCCGCCTCGGTGAGCACCGCGTAAGACGAAGCCAAGGGCTGCAGCACAATCTGTTCGACCTCGATCCCTAAATTTTCTACGCAGCGTCGGATATTATGCACCGCGGTGATCGAACCCGTCACGATGTGCACGTCAACTTCGAGGCGCGTCCCGGTCATGCCCACAGGGTCGGTGATCCCCTCTTGGCCGTCGACGATATACTGTCGTGGGATGACGTGGATGAGCTGGCTATCTGGAGCGATCTGGACGGCTTGAGCGGTGTCGATCACCCGCTGGACATCTTCTAAAGTAATAATGCGGTTCTCGCGGGAGATCGAGACTGTTCCGGAGTTGTTGATGCTATTGATGTGTTTGCCGGCAATGCCGGCATAGACGCGCTCGATCTTGACATCGGCCATATTCTCAGCTTCTTCGATGGCTCGTTTAATAGAAGCTGTAGTCTCGCCGATGTCCACGACCACCCCCTTCTCCAACCCATGGGAAGGGGCTTTGCCCATCCCGATGATCTCGATATTGCCGTCCTCGACATTACAGACGAGGGCGACCACCTTGGTGGTGCCAATGTCTAAACCGACAATGATCTCCCCCATTCCCTCATCACCCCATTCACGGACGAGCTTGTTCGCTAACCACGAGCAAGCGCTCAAATCGGAGATCTATTCGGCGCAAGCGGCGCCCATCCAGGGCGCTCAAGACCCGCGACAGCCGTAAAAGTTCTCCCCGAACGTCATAAGTATGCAAGAGGACGTCCGGGCCATCCCGCATGGTGAGAATCATAGTGCTCCCTTCGAATCGGACTGTTGTAATATGATTGAGCAAGTTTCCAGGGGCGGTCATCAGGGCGCTCAAGGGCACAAGATAGAAGGGCTCGGCGAGCCTTGTGCCGCGCGGGGTCTCGATGGTCTGGGGCTCGAGGAGGACCGGCCCGAAGGGTTGTCGTGCAGGGGTGTAGAAAAACCCCTCGGTGTCGAGCCAAAAGAGCTGTTGGCCTAACCGAGCGAGCACCAACGGCTCTCGCTCCCTCACGAGAATCTCTATACGCGCCCATAATCTCTTCTTGACGAGAGCATCACGGACATCGGGGAGGCGCAAGAGGGCTTCTCTGGCAGCCTGGGTGTCGGCCGTCAGCCAATTCATTCCCACGGTAATGGGCAAGCTCTGCAAGACCGTCTCGGCTTGGATCCTCTCACCACCCTCGACGGTGATCTCTCGTACTACGAGGTACTTGTGCCACGGTACTCCGAGCACAAGCCCGATGATCGCTATGATAAAGAATACTGCGCGCCGCACGTTCCCACGACGGCGAGCTCCAGCTTCAACTCCACCCCCCAGTATTTAAGCACAACCGACCGGGCGATGTCAATTAGCTGGAGGACATCGCGGCTGGTCGCCCCCCCCTCGTTGACGATGAAATTCGCATGTTTTGGGGATATTCGCGCTCCTCCCACCCGCAATCCC
>DAIPXV010000167.1:0-1967 GCA_036783095.1 Candidatus Bipolaricaulota bacterium | reverse complement strand
CGCAAAGTCCAGCACGCGGATCTCCGTTTGGGCACGATCAGTCGCTCCGTCGTCGTCGAAGACCCGAAGCGTCACTGTATAGACCCCAGCACGGCTGTAGACGTGAGAGACTTGCTGGCCCAGCGCGCTGGTGCCGTCGCCAAGATCCCACTCATACCGCACGATGCGCTGGGGAGCTAAGAGCCCTGCCGGATCGCTCGACGCTGACGCATCGAACTGCACGGTGAGCGGGGCAAAGCCGTTTCTTGGAGTGGCCGTCAGGCGCGCTATAGGCGGCGGATTGCCTACTTTGATGCGCACTGAGTCGAGCGCTGTCGCACCGCGATCGTCGCGCACGGTGAGCACGGCCAAATAAAGCCCGGCCTCCGTATACGTGTGCGAGACTCTTGCTCCCGAAGCCGTGGCGCCGTCGCCGAAGTCCCACAGATATTCGATAACTTTGCCGTCGGGGTCGCGCGATCGGGAGCCGTCAAACTGCACCGTCAGCGGGACGCCGCCGCTGAGCGGGCTCGCGGCGATGACCGCGATTGGCGGCTGGTTCGGGGCAGGAACGCAGCCGCCCACAATTACGACAACCCCAAGGAGCGCTATCTTAGCTCTCATTGACGCCCTCTCGCTCTGATCATACTCATGAGAGGGCCCTCTTGGCAAATCGCGCTTAGGGTGTGAGGCGAACGAACGGGTTCCCCAGGGCGCTAGGGCGCAGCGGCGCGCCCTTGATCCATTTGTCTATGAGCGCGAGCATTTTCACATCGTCAATGCGCAGTCCGGGAGCGAGCTCCCTCCCCTTGATCCAGAAGTCTAACGCTCTCAAGATCTCGAGATCGCCGAGGCGATTGTCCCCATCGGCGTCGAGCAGCTCTTCGATCGTCCTGCCCGACGGCGGTGGTGGAGGCGGCGTCTCCCCCTTGGGGACGGTGAAGCGCCACTCGAAGCGCCCCTCAGCCCCCTGGCGGTCTCGCGCCCGAATAGTGGCGCGCACGTCGCCGCTGAGCTGCACCCCGATCGCTTTTAAGTTCACCGTGAAGAGATGCGTCGTCTGGTCCCATTGTGCGCCAGGGCTCTGCCACCCAAACTGCAGTGTCTGGGCTTCGTCTTGGAGAGTTAAGTTTATCGTCTCCGAGAGCACTTCGTTCTTGTCGTCGCTGATCGTGATCTGGATGAATGGAGAGCGATCGCCCAAAGTCTCTTGATCGCGCGGCTGCGGCCCGAAGAACTGCGGGGGCAAATTCTCAAGGCGAATCACGGTGAGCAGCCCATCTTTGGTGGGGAACGGCCCGCTGTTGTTGTTATCTTCAGTGATAGTATTGCTGAGCAAGCGCAGCGGGCTGCCCTCCATCGTGGGAAGATCGCCGCGCAAGATCAACCAAGCCAAGATAACGCCCTTCGCGCCCGCTTGCACAGCGTCAATCCCATCGCGCGCCGCTACAGCGATCTCATCGCCGTCGGGGGTGATCGAGACTTCTTGCTGATCGGCGAAGAACGGGAAGTCCGCGCCCACAAACGTGGCGATGTCGCGGCGCTCCAGGCGCACCCGCGCGCGATAGCTCTGCACACCCCCAACAGTGCTGGTGAGAATCAAGGGCACGCGCACGGTATCGCCCACTAAGACCCCGTCTACGCCGACGATGAGCGTCGGGGCGCTTGGCGCAGCGGCTACGGTGAGCTGCCCGTTGGAGATAGCGACATTGAACGGGATAAGACGATCATTGACGATCTCGCGGACGGCGAGCGTGACGGTGGTGCGGCCACCAAACGTCCCGCGGAGCTTCACCTCGGCAAGCGTCGTCTGCTGCGCCCCTCTCGCGATGACGTTATTCTCGTCGCGCACCGAGATCTGCACGGTATTGCCGTCGGGAGCGATTTGAAAACTCGCGAAATCCCTCAATGGCCCCGGGAAGCGCACGTCCTCGATGTGCGCGATCTCCGGAGCGTCAACGCTGACGCTCAACGTATAGCGATTGAGC
>DAIPXV010000166.1:0-1974 GCA_036783095.1 Candidatus Bipolaricaulota bacterium | reverse complement strand
TTGCCGATAATGTCGAACTTGACGTCGCTGATGAGCTCCCCTTGCGTGCCGCCCATGCCGCCCTTCTCTTCGACTTTCTGTAGGATCTGCGGCCCAGTGAGCGGCTGCTGGGCTTGTGTAAAGACAGCTCCCATAAGGAGCGCCAACCCGATGACGACCAGAACGAACTTGGTGAGAGCTTTCATAGTACCTCCCTTGAGAGTGAGTGTGCTTGCCGTGTGAGAAATCGCGGCTTCCAGAGCAATAGTATCGCTGGGATGACCGTGAACGCGCTCGTGGCGCTCACGACCATCGTCAGGGCGACGAGAGATCCGAACGTGTTGAGCCCCTTGAACGTGGAGATCCACAGCACGCCAAAGCCCAGCGTCAGCGCCAGGGCGTTGTAACTGATCCCTGCGCCCGTGTAGCTGAGGGTATGCTCGAGGGCGCGCCGCGCATCTCTGTCCCGAGCGAACTCTATCCGGTATCGCTCGACGAAGTGAATCGCATAGTCAATGCCGATCCCGATCGCGATCGAGCCGATCATCATCGTGCTCATATCGAGGGGTAAGCCCAGATAAGCCATCAGGCCGAACTCCGTCAAGATCGTGAGCACCAACGGCACAATGCAGAGCATCCCGGCAACTAATGACCCCATCAAGAGCGAGACGATCACCCAACTTGAGCCGACACTTGTGAGCAAGCTCCAGATCTGGCTGGTGCGGATCTGCTGCATCAGGCGCGCATAGATGGGCATTGTTCCTACTTGTTCGGCCTTGATCTGAAGAAGCGAGCCGTCGCTTGTGAAGACGGCCGAAGCTGTCGCCGTCGGGGCAAAGTGCTCATTGAGATATTGTTGGATGGTGTCGACGAGCTGGGCCATCTGCGTGCTGCTGACCCATTCCATGGAGACGAGCACTTCCCCAGCAGAGAAATCCGTCAGGGCCATCTGGCCGAGGCTCCCTCCCTGAAATGTGAAGAGCAATAGTAACTGCGAGATGAGCTTGCGGTCCTCGGGAATAGCGTAATAATTAGGATCGTCGGCGTGGAATTTCTGGTTGAGCTCGCGCACTAAGTTTGTGATTGATGTCGTGCGATGCACGGCAGGGAGCGTCTCAAGGAACTCTTGGAGGGCAAGAATCTTCTTTAAAACTTCGGGCTCTTTCAAGCCGTCGCGCACACCTAAATCAATCTCGATACCCGTCTGGAGGCTCCCGCCAAAATGGCGCTCCAGGACGTCGAGGGCTTCAATGACGGGATGGCCCTTCCCCAAGAAATCTTTTGCTGAGGTCTCGATTCTCAACCGGGGGATGCCCACGGCCCAGAGAGCGGCTATGAGTCCTGCCCCGATCAGAATGACGATCGCGGCACGCTCAAGGAAGTGCGCTAAGCCCGCCAGCCCTGCACGCCCCTGCAGCCATCGTGACAGAATACTCTGGCGTTCGCGTTGGGGCAAGGGCAACAGCGCCAAGATCGCCGGGATGAGCGTCAGGGCCAGGAGCGCCGCGTAGATCACGCCGATCCCCGTGTAGACGCCAAAATCCCTCTGGGGCCACAGTGTTGAGCTGAGCAGCGCGAAGAAGCCCGCGACCGTCGTCAAAGCCGCCATCGCGGTGGGCGAGAGCATCGCCACGACAGTCTCCGTGAGGACTTCGTTGCGGGAGCGGCCGTCTTTGTGGGCTTCTTCATAGTATCTATTGAGAATGTGAATCCCATACGCCGTGCCCACGGCCATCAACACAATGGGCGCGACGAACGAGAAGGGCGTAAACGGCGCCCCAAGGAGCGCCATCGTGCCCATCTCCCAGATCGCGCTCAGTATGACTGTCAGCAACGGAAGGACTACCCCGCGAAGGCTGTTAAAACTCACATAGAGCACTATTAATATAACGCCGATCATCACGGGGAAGAGCACGGTTAAGTCTTTGCGCATGCTCTCCGCAATAAACTGATTCAACCGGGGCATACCCCCCACATAGATGCGCTCCGGTCCTT
>DAIPXV010000165.1:0-2019 GCA_036783095.1 Candidatus Bipolaricaulota bacterium | reverse complement strand
TTCCCGATTCGCCAGCCGGAGGCTGGCGAAGGTGTACAGCCCAGGCGAAGCCTGGGCTACTGCCAGGGGATGACCCACTCCCACTGGGGCCCGCGGAAGTATTGCCCGATGATGATGAGGGCGATTACCGCTCCAACTAAGAAGACGAAGAGCGCTGTCGTTACGGGGCGATCTCGCAGGCGCCGCCCCACGGGTTTGCTCTTGTCTTTGCGCCAGAACTCCAGATACGGCTCGATGTAGGGGATCGCCATCAAAAGCAATATAAAGAGCGCAGGCGCAATCACCCCACCAATAGCGACACTTGTCAGAGGCCCGATGTTGGGCGAGATCGCCAACAGCTCTTGAATCCCTACGAAGTACCACGGAGCTTTCTCGGGGTTTGGCGTGAACGATGGCGTCGCCGGCTCTTCCAGCGGCGCGTCCCGAAAGACTGCATAGATCCCTAAGCCCGCCGTCAGCAAGAACAGAATCGTGAATGCTACGTAGAGAAAGTACGGGTAGGTGATGATCTCTTCTTCTTCGGCGGGGAGGCGCTTGGCGAACGCCTCCAAAATCTTTTGGATTTTCTCATCGGTCAGCTCGAATTTTGTCGGGATCTGCTGGGCTGTATGGTCTTTGGCTATGTAGCTAAAGATGGCGTACAACGCCTCAAAGTCGTTGGGGTCGCCGCCGCCCTCTAAGAGGGTCTCCGTGCGATTGCTGAGGTCTTTGAGTCGCTTCACCGTGATCTTCTGAGGCGAGGGGAGCTTGCTCAGAGGAATCTTTTCGGCAGCATACGCCAAGACGTCGCGAATTAAGTCGGGCTCGATCTGGATCGCCTCGGCGACTTCGTAGCCGGGGACTTCGACTTCTATATCTTGGGTGACGTTAATCTGGCAAGAGAGTCGCCAGCCCTTGGCCAGTTGTTCTTCGCCCAGAACTTCTCGCTCGTTTTGGTTAGGCTCTCCCCCACCCTTGAGAACTCTCACAGCGCAAGTTGAGCACTGCCCTTGGCCCCCGCAGGTGGCGGGGAGTTGATCGTCGTAGCGATTCTCTTGGATGAATTTTAAGAGATTCGTGCCTGGGCGGACGTCAAACTCTTTCTGGCCGAGGATGACAACTTTGGGCATATTAGCTGAGCTTCACCCCTGCTTCAGCAGCAGCTTGCTTGAGTCTTTCGAGGACGGGCTTCCCGCCGGGGTAGCACCCGTCTATCTTCGCCTTGCCCGCTGCGAGAGCCTCCGCGAACTCTTCGCACGTCGGATAGCCACAAGCTAGGCAATCGAACCCTGGCAAGACTGCACGCAGCTTGGCGGCTGCGGGAGAGAGCGCCGGGGCCTTGGGCGCCTCTTCGGCAGCCTTGCCCGCGACCTTGGGCCAGTTCATCACTAAGGGCTTAAACAGCTCGATCTTCAGGTCGTTCTTCAGTGAGATCTGACACGACAGCACCCAGCCTTCTTTGCGAAGTTTATCGCTCAAGGGGCCGAGCATCGCCGGGGTGATCTGCTCTGGCTTGAGCCCTTCTAAGACTTTGACGCGACAGGTCGCACACGTGCCCTTGCCCCCGCATTGCGCAAAGAGATCGTACCCAGCTTTCTTGAGGGCTTGCATTAAGTTCTGCTCTAAGGGCAAGACCAGCTCGTTGCCATCGTTAACAATCTTGACTTTTGCCTCGCCCTCGACCGTAAGCAGATTCTTGACCAACCCCAACACAAGAGCTACCGAGATGGCCATGAGGGCCATCGTTGCTACCGGCACAATGTAGACCATACCAGACTTCGCAAGCTTCGCTTGGCCTTCATCTTCGCCAACTTACGGTTGGCGAAGGCGAACAGTCCAGACGAAGTCTGGCGAAGCTTGTCTCACCCTCCAAAGTCGCGAATATTGATCATTCCCGAGAAGCCGACGAAGCTCATAGCCATCAGCCCAGCGATAATCAGAGCGATCCCTGGGCCTTTGAGCCCCTCAGGGATGGGAGCGAAGCGCAATCGTTCACGGATCGCGGCCATCAGAATGATCGCCAAAGCCCAGCCCACCCCG
>DAIPXV010000164.1:0-2040 GCA_036783095.1 Candidatus Bipolaricaulota bacterium | reverse complement strand
CAACGGAAGAGTTCAAAAATTTATGCTTGATGGATCGTATCTGGGGCAGTGGGGGTCTCCGGGGGATCGCGAGGGGCAGTTCCAAGCCCCTATGGGGATCGCCGTAGACGCCCACGGGTTCGTCTACGTCGCCGACACAGGGAACGATAGAATTCAGAAATTCTCGAGCGACGGGGCGTTTCTCGTCAAGTGGGGCAGTCTCGGAGCAGGCGATGGGCAGTTCGATCAACCCGTGGATCTCGCTGTTGACCCCGATGGGGTCATCTACGTTGCTGAAGAGGGGAACCATCGGATTCAGAAGATTAAATTCAAGTAGACTGTTGCAGATACCCTTGTAAGATCAAGACAGCGGCCAGGGCGTCGCGTTTGGCTTTGCGCTTGCGACGGCTCATATTCGCTTCGAGCAGGGCGCGCTCGGCCTCAGCCGTCGTTAATCGTTCATCGAACGTGTGCACGGGGAGCTTGAGCGATTCTTCAAGGGCTCTTTTGAACTCTAAAACTTGCTGAGCTTTCGGCCCTAGCGAGCCGTCCATGTTGATGGGCAACCCCAGCACGATCTCCGCAATCTGATAGCGCGCGATAAGATCGCGGAGGAAGCGCAGATCGCTCTGGAGGTCTCTGCGTTCATAGACCGTCAAGGGGCGAGCGAGCGTGCGGCTCTCGTCACTGAGAGCTAAGCCCAGCCGCTTCTCGCCGAAATCTATGCCGAGCACGCGGGCCATACGCGAAGCTTAGAGAATTTCTCAGCGCCATGCAACGTGCGCTATACTCTCTTGGGAGTGTGAAAACGTATGGCCATCGAGACGTTAGCCGAGACCGTCGCCCCAAGCGAGACATGGATCAGCGTCTGGCACGATACGGCTGAGCACGAGATCTACATTCAGTACGGATACGTAGACATCAGCATGCCCGTCGAGGACTTTGAAGAGTTGGTCGAGATTCTCTGGGAAGCGCGGGAGAAGCTTAAAAGCTCCAGACCGCGCCAGGCAGGCCAGCGAAAAACTCGCTAAGAGAGATCAAAGTCTGTAAGAGCAGCCCTTCGAGAAAGCTAATCAAGACAACTAAAGGGGGCAGCGGAAGAGCACTCGCCATCAGCAAGAATATCCCTCCCCAGAGCGCAATCGTGACGAACGGGACTATTATTAGATTCCCCACGATCGCGCCCCACAGATAGATCCGATGGAACTGATAAGCTATCACCGGCGCGACAGCGAGCTGTGCCGCCAGCGAGACGAGCACAAATATCACGAGCCAACGGAGCCAGCGACGCCACGGAGACTCTTCAAACTGTGGAGTAAGTCGCAAATGCTCTTCTATGCGCGGCCAAAGAGAGAGTACTGCAAGCAGAATCCCCAACGTCCCAGCGAAGCTCAGCTGAAAGCTTGCCTCGAAGAGTGCTTCCGGCTCGAAGAGCAAGATAGCGAGCGCAGCAGCCGCTAGACTCTGCAAGGGATCGGCCCAACGCTTGAGGATCATCCCGCGCTCTGCTAAGAAAAATCCAACAGTGAGAAAGAAGAACATCACCGTCGCCCGCACGAGACTCACCTCAAAGCCGACCACGAAGAGATAGAGCAGCACGATGGGCGTAGCGAGAAAATAGAGCTTTGTGAAGCTCAAGCCCCACCAGCTCAGCATGAGCGCTAGCAGCGCCACGATCATCCCCAGATTCGCCCCAGAGGCTACGAGCACGTGCATCACGCCCGCGTCGCGAAAAGCACTTTCGATCTCTTCGGGGAGGCTCTCGCGCTCCCCGAAGAGCAAGCCCTTCAGCAGTGCACTCTGCTCAAGAGAGAGATTTTGCTCTATCCGAGCAAAGAGCTCGCGGCGCAGCTCATACCCCCATTGCAAGAGCAAGAACCCCTGACGGCGAGCGATCAGCCGCACTTGGCTTTCGCGATAGACCCACACGATCCCCCAGATGTCGCGCCGTCTCAGATACTCTGGGTAGTCGAAAGAGTCTTGCTCGCGGCGCTTAGGGGCACGCACCGCCGCGCGGATGACCAGTTCGTCGCCGTAATCTATCTGAAAATATTCAGGATC
>DAIPXV010000163.1:0-2058 GCA_036783095.1 Candidatus Bipolaricaulota bacterium | reverse complement strand
AAGGCTATATACCTATTTAAGTAAATTCATTAAGCAGCCTATTTTAATTTCATCCTCTTATTATTCCTATTTTAAAAAAAAGAACAAAGCTAATAAAATTAATATTATAAATACACTTTTTACATAACGTGATTGATAAGCGAATGTTCCAGACAAGCCAATGTTCCACAAATTGACCCTTCCACAATTATCATCATTTGATCAATTATGCTACAACAACCAGCCATGGTAGTCCTAAATAATGAGGCTAGCATTAATCTAGCCCTTCAAGCCCTTCAAAGAGACCCAAAGCTAAGCGTGCGACGCGCAGCACAGATCTACCAGGTGTGTAGAATGAAGCTAGGCCGTCGTCAACAGGGCATGCAGTCTCGAAGCGACATCATAGCCAATTCGCGGAAACTATCCAATCTTGAAGAACAGAAGCTAGTTGAGTATATACTCGATCTAGATTCGCGAGGGTTTTCCCCTCGGATTAGTGGTGTTGAGGGAATGGCCAACCTATTGCGCGTAGACCGCGACGCGGCACCCGTCGGCAAGCGCTGGGCAGGGAATTTTATCAAGCGGCACCCAGAGCTCAAGACGCGTTTCTTTCGCAGATATGACTACCAGAGGGCCAAATGCGAAGATCCAGTCGCTATAAACGCGTGGTTTCGACTTGTGGCGAACACAATCGCGAAGTATGGCATCCGATCAGATGATATCCACAACTTCAACGAGACAGGCTTCATGATGGGCGTTATTGCAAGCGGCATGGTTGTCACGGGGGCAGAAAGGCGTGGGAACCCGAAAAGAGTCCAGCCTGGAAACCGAGAATGGGTTACAGTCATTCAATCGATCTCTGCGCAGGGCTGGGCAGCGCCGCCGTTCATCGTTGTTGCAGGCCAATATCACCTCTCAAGCTGGTATCAAGAAAGCACCCTCCCTGGCAATTGGGCCATCGCAACTACAAAAAACGGCTGGACCGATAATGCTACGGGTATCCTATGGCTAAAACACTTCAATCAACATACAGAGAAGCGATCAACTGGTGCCTATCGTCTTCTGATCCTTGACGGGCATGAAAGCCACCACTCGGCCGAGTTCGAGGCGTATTGCAAGGAGAAAAACATTATCACTCTCTGTATGCCTCCTCATTCGTCTCACCTGCTCCAGCCTCTCGATGTGGGCTGCTTTGGGCCGCTCAAAAAGGCCTACGGTCGAGAAATAGAGCATCTGATCAAATGCTCTATAACACATATTTCCAAGACTGAGTTCCTTTGCGCCTTCCACGCTGCATTCCGAGCCACAATGACTGAAAGCAATATTAAGGGAGGCTTCAGAGGGGCCGGACTTGCCCCTCTAGATGCGGAACATGTGATCTCAAAGCTGGATGTGAAGCTATACACTCCAACGCCTCCCGAGGGGACTCCAGAGCTTCCTGACCCATGGGTCTCAAAGACCCCCAAGACGATTAAAGAGACTGAGTCTCAGTCTGCCTACCTTGAGAATCGAATCAGGAGACACAAGAGTAGCTCCCCTGCATCAATAATTGATGCTATGATGTCAATGACTAAGGGTTTGAAGGCACATCAGCACGAGATAGCGTTATTAAGGATAGAGGTCCAGGATCTTCGAGATGCCAACCACATCCTTAGCCGGCGCCGGAGAGAGAAAAAGACCCGGCTACGGAAGGGAGGGACCATGATAGTAGAGGAAGGTCAAGCATTAATTGATCAGAAAGACATAGATTCGCAGGTAGCAGCTGAAACGTCAAGGAGACGTGGTCGGGCAAGGTCGGGGCAGCCAAGTGTAAGGCATTGTGGTGTATGCGGAAAAGCTGGACATAACTCACGAACATGTCAGGCTAATGTAGAGGCATCTGGGGAAGAGTATAGGGATTAGTTTGAATTGATTAATTGATATGTTGTGTGCTAATCAAGAAACTTGTTCGTAGTGTTAAAGTTTGTGGAACATTGGCTTGTCTGGAACATTCGCTTATCAATCACGTTATGTGAAAGTAGGTTCATAGTATGAAAAGGACTTGATGTGGTGACGGAGGGATGAGTGGAGAAGGTCTTT
>DAIPXV010000162.1:0-2101 GCA_036783095.1 Candidatus Bipolaricaulota bacterium | reverse complement strand
CAGTTATAGCTGAGGCGCGCGGACTCTCTATGGATCTTCGCGGGCAGGATGTGCACGAAGAAGTTGCGGCGGTTCATGGCGAGTCGGTCGGCTTCCGTCTGGGGTAGCCCCTCGCGCCGGAAGATCGAGAGCCAGACCCGTGATCGCCGCAGGCTCTGCAGTATCAGCAGTAGTTTGTCCATCATGAGAACTTGATGTCACTCCCGTCAGGGATGGGGCCTTCGATCTGCTGGCCATCAGCCGTGAGATACCGGGTGTTAGGGACGATCTTGGCGGTATCGACCTGAAGGCGGCCGTCGGGAGTGAGAGTCACTTCATAGAACGGTAGGGGTCGAGGCGCCGGCCCGCCTAAGACCCTGCCGTCTCGGGCAAAGACGCTGCCGTGACAAGGGCAGCGGGCGTGTACTATGGGGTACTCTGGACTGGGCGGCCCAAAGGGCTTATAGCTGCACCCCAGATGCGTACACACCATAGAGAGGGCTTGGAACCCCTGGGGCGTACGAAAGATGAAGACTCTTTTCGCTTCGATGGGGCGCATCTCCCCGACTTGATAATCGCTGGGGCGGCCCACGGTGAACGTCGTGGTGGGCTCATAAGTCAATTGGGGCTTTAGATAGTAGGGGACCCCTTGGGCCATGCCTCCCACCGCCAACGCGAGCGAGCCCCATCCCAGCCACCCAAGGAAGCGCCGCCGCGTCAGCGGGCTCACTCCCACACTTGAGGCCTTGTCTACCTCCATCAAAAACCCTTCTCCTTCTTTATGGGGTGATTATAGTATAGCTCTCTCGTGCTGTCAAACTTCTCTGCTCTTCTACTCTATCGTGTGGGACTTATGCTATGATCTGCGTCATCCCCGAAGATGACGTCGGTCATTGTGAGGGCCTCTTCTTTTTTTGCTATGATAGTGTATCAATGTTTACGGGGATCATCACGGACACCGGTGAGGTGCTGGTCGCCGCTGCGACGCAGCTCACTATCTCTACCCCGAGGCTCTTTGGGGAGCTCGATCGTGGGCGGAGCATCGCCGTCAACGGCGCCTGTCTGACGATCATTGAGCTCAATCCTGCAGCGGAGAGCTTCTCGGCGGAGCTGAGCCCAGAGACACTTCAGCGCACGAATCTAGGAGCCCTACGCCGCGGGGACCTCGTCAATTTGGAGTTGCCCTTGAGATTTTCCGATCGCCTTGGGGGACACCTCGTGCTGGGGCATATAGACACCGTCGGGGAGGTCGTCTCGATCTCCCGCACGGAGAAGGGCGCGGTCTTTCGGTTTCGCGTAGATAAAAACTACTCGCGCTATTTGGTGGAGAAGGGCTCGATCGCTATAGACGGGATCAGCCTCACGATCTTTCATGTCAGTGATGGGGAGTTCGACGTGGCGATCATCCCCCATACGCTCGAGCAGACCAATCTTCGCGTCCGTCGTCCGGGGGATCGAGTGAACATTGAGTTTGACATCCTGGGGAAGTATATAGAAAAGCTTTGTAAAGGAGGCTGCTGCAGATGGGATTTGCCAAGATCGAAGAAGCGCTCGAAGCGCTCAAGCGCGGCGAGATGATCGTCGTTGTGGATGACGAGGATCGCGAGAACGAGGGCGACGTGATGGTCGCTGCGCAGTTTGTCACCCCGGAGAAGATCAATTTTATGGCGAAAGAAGCCCGAGGGATCATCTGCGTGCCCATGACCGGAGAGCGTCTCGATGAGCTTGGAATCAAGCTCATGGTGCAGACGGATTCCGGGGGAAAGGGCTGCGCGTTCACGGTCTCGGTAGACGCGCGCGAGGGGATCAGCACGGGGACGTCCGCGTATGATCGGGCCCAGACGATTAAGACGCTTATTGACCCCAAGACCAAGCCCTCGGATCTCGTCCAGCCGGGGCACGTCTTCCCGTTGCGGGCGCGTCCTGGCGGCGTGCTGCAGCGAGCCGGTCACACCGAGGCCAGCGTCGATCTCTGTAAATTAGCTGGGCTCTACCCCGCAGCGGTCATCTGCGAGGTGATGAACGAGGACGGCACGATGGCCCGGCTGCCTCAGTTAGAGAGATTCGCCCAGAAGCACGGGCTGCTTATTATCAGTATCGCTGATCTTATTCGCTATCGCTA
>DAIPXV010000161.1:0-2157 GCA_036783095.1 Candidatus Bipolaricaulota bacterium | reverse complement strand
ATTCCCGGAGCGCCTCCGGCATACGGTGCGCGCTGAGCACCCGCACTTCGCAGGGCACTCCCAACCCTTCGAGAGTCTTTACCGCGTGCTCCATCGTCTCCCAGTCGGACTTCGATCCCATCACGATACTCACCAACGGCTGCTGCATAGCTCGCCCCCTTGCGCTATAATTATGACCATGAAGATTCTAGGGATATCCGGAAGCCTCCGCAAGAATTCGTATAATACCGCGGCGTTGCGTGCCGCCGCCGAACTCCTTGCCCCGCCTAGTTCCCTGGAGATCTTCGATCTGGCCCCCATCCCTCTCTATAACGAAGATCTTGAGCCCTCCCCTGCGGCCGTGCGCGCGCTGGGGGATCGCATCGCCGCGGCTGATGCCGTGCTCATTGCCACCCCGGAGTACAATCACTCCGTCCCAGGGGTGCTCAAGAACGCGCTCGATTGGGTCTCGTCTCTGCCAGATAAACCATGCGCGGGCAAGCCTGTGGCCATCTTTGGCGCGAGCATTGGGCGGTTTGGTACGGTGCGCGCTCAGCTCCACCTGCGCGAAATCTGCGCCGCCTTGGAGATGCTCGTGCTGCCAAAGCCTGAGCTTTTCATCTCCCACGCTCAGGAGAAGTTCGACGCTCACGGAAGACTGATCCATTCGGAGACGCGCGAACGCCTGAGAGAGTTGCTAGGCGCTATACGCGCGTGGGCAGAGAGATTTTCTACCCCAGCCCAGAGGTGATCGTAATGGAAGAGGAGAAGTCTTATAGTCCCGGTTTGGAAGGGGTCATTGCCGCCGAGACGAAGATCTCGTTTCTCGATGTAGAGCGCGAGGAGATCGTCATTCGGGGGTACAATCTGCTGGAGCTGATCCGCAGGCGCAGCTATGTGGACGTCGTGGGGCTCTTAGTGGACGAGCAGATGCCTAATGAGGCGCGGCGCCGCGACCTTGAGGCCCAGCTCGTGGGGGCTGTGGTGCCGTCAGCTGTCTATGAGATCTTAGCGAAGCTGCCCCCATCTATGCACTCTATGGACCGGCTGCGCACGGCGGTCTCGGCGCTGGCGGGGTTCGATCCTGAGGCGAACACCGCGGATCCAGAGCGGGAGCGCGCCAAAGCCCCTCGACTCATCGGGCAGATTGCCCAGATCGTTGCCAATCTCCCGCGGATCGCTCAGGGAGGAAGGGCCGTCGCGTTCGTTCCCACTCGTTCGTTTGTGGAGAACTTCTTGGGCACCATAGTCGAGCGTGAGGTCTCGTCTGCAGAGATGCGGGCCTTCGACCAGATCTTGATGGCCTATAGCGAACATGAGCTGCCCAATTCGACCTTTGCCGCGCGCGTCGTCGCCTCCACGCTCTCGGATGTCTATGGGGCGCTGTGCAGCGCTATTGCTTCCCTCAAGGGACCGCTCCACGGTGGGGCCAACGAGGCTGTCATCTATATGCTCCAAGAGGCCAAGACCCCTGAGGGCTTGGAGCGCCTCATCCGCGAGAAACTCGCGCGCAAGGAGCGCATCATGGGCTTTGGCCATCGAGTCTATATGCATCGGATGGACCCGCGCGCTCAGTTCCTCAAGGAGACCCTGCGCGAGCTTGTAAGCTCTCGTGGACGGGGCGCAGATCTCTTGGCGATGTGTGAGCGCGGCGAGGAGGTGATGCGCGCGGAGAAGGGGCTCTATCCCAATCTCGACTACTATGCCGCGCCGGCCTACGCCCTGCTCAATATCCCCATCGAGCTATACACGCCGATCTTCTTTGCCGCGCGCTCTGTGGGGCTTATAGCCCACGTCATCGAGCAGCATCGCGAGAATCGGCTCTACCGTCCCCGGGTGCGTTACGTGGGGCCTCGAGGGCTCACTCTATGAGAAGATACGACCCGGTCCTAGAAGAGATCGCTAACTATGTCGTAGATAGCTCCGTAGAGAGCGAGCGTGCCTACCAGACGGCGCGGGTGGCGCTGATGGACGCGCTCGCGTGTGGGCTGATGGCGCTCAAGTACCCAGAGTGTACCAAGCTCCTCGGCCCGATCGTGCCCGGAAGTGTAATCCCCTACGGGGTGCGGGTGCCGGGGACGCCCTTCCGCCTCGATCCGGTGCAGGGGGCGTTCGCCATCACCGCGCTGATCCGCTGGCTCGACTATAACGACACATTTCTGGCGCGGGAGTGGGGGC
>DAIPXV010000160.1:0-2157 GCA_036783095.1 Candidatus Bipolaricaulota bacterium | reverse complement strand
GGACGCCCCAAGCGCGAGACTTCTTCTTGAAAGAACCCATACAGATTGACCCCGACGGCTATATCTCGGTGCCCTGCAAGCCGGGGCTGGGAGTCGAAGTGGACGAGCGCGCCCTAGCCCACTACGCGAAGAACTGACTTGCACAAGAGACGGTCGAGCGGCTAAGATAAGCACACAGAGTGCCGGAGGAGGACGAGCTATGAGGATAAGTCGTCGTTCGTTTCTGAAGGCGCTTGGCGTTGGGGCAGGGGCGCTGACGCTGAGCCACGTGTTGGGATGGGGCCAACAGCCCCCCGTGAAGATTGGGCTGATCGGCCCTATTGATCTGTTGGACGTGGGCAGGGCGATGGTGCGCGGGGCGCAGTTGGCTCTTGAGGAGATCAATAAATTAGTTGATGAGAAGAAGTTGCCGCCGCCCAAGCTCACCATGGATGGGCTGATCCGCGACGACCAAGTTCTCCGCGGGGATATCGCCCGGGCGGCGTTCGAAGAGCTGGTGGAGAAGGGTGCCCAAGCCATCATCGGGGGCTTCCTCGACGAGGCCGTCATGGGGATGATCCCCTCGATGGCTCGGCTAAGAAAGCCCTTCTTAAATACTGGCACCAGCGGGAAACAGTTCAGTGAGTTGGTCAAGAGCGACTACGAAAAATATAAATATTACTTTCGCTTGATGCTCAACAGCGAGGTCCTCGCTCAAGATGCCGCGAGCATGGTCAAGGGGCTGATGAAAGAGGAGCTTGGGGTTCAAAAAGTCGCCCTGGTGATGGAGGACAGCAACTTCGGTCGGGATTTTCTGAAGATTTTGCAGGCAAAGCTCCCCGCTGAAGCCGGCGTGGAGGTCGCCAAAGCCATCAACTTCCCTATCAATAACCCGGACTTCAACGCGATCCTCCAGCAGATCGGGGATTCCGATGCGGATGCGATCATCCCAGGGTTTGCGTTCAATACTGGGGTGCCTTTCGTCGGACAGACGTATGAGCTCAAAGTCGATGCCCCAGTCATCGGGATTATTACTGAAGGGCAAGCCTTCGAGTATTGGAAGAGCACGGGCGGGCGCGTCATGGGCCATGCCTACGCCGATGCTGCGACTGGTGAGACCCCCCTCACCCCTAAGACATTGCCGTTCTTCCAAGCATACGTCGAACGCTATGGAGACTCTCCACCATCGCGCCCCCTCTACACGGCATTTACGACCTACGATGGAATGTTCATCTTGAAAGAAGCGATTGACCGCGCCAAGGGCACCGATCCTGATAAGCTCGTTGAAGAGCTTGAGAAGACGGACTATGTCGGGACGGTGGGGCGCGTCCAGTTCCGAGACAAGAACGATATCTATCCCCATGACCCCAAGTACGGCCCAGAGTACGTGGTGGCCAAGTGGGTCCTGTGGACGACGCTAGCGAAAGATCCGTTGAAGGCTAATCCCCAGAAAGATCCGCTACGCGTGGTGATCTGGCCTAAGCAGTATCGTCTGCGCCCTGATGAGGAGGGCAAGCCCGTCAGCATTGATGCGTGTATCAGCAAAGCTGCCGCGGAGTATCGTGCGGCGGTCGAAGAGTGGAAGAAGAAGGGCAAGCCCAAGGGCGGGCGCTTTGACGCGTGGCAGACGTTCACGCGCAGCGTCGCTAAATGCTTTGTCGGGTAGAATGAGGGGCGAAGCGCGACCACGCTTCGCCCCGTGAAAAATTATGGAGCAAGCCTTCACTATCATAGAGCGCATCGTCATCTACTCCGTGCTCATCAGCGCCCTCTATGCTCTAGTCGCCCTCGGCTTTACGATGATCTTCGGGGTGGCACGCGTCTTAAATTTAGCCCACGGAGCGTTCCTGATGGTCGGGGCATACACGGCGTGGTTCGCCCAGCAGTATCTTCACTGGGATTTGTACAGCGCCTTCGCTCTCGCTGTTGTCGTCTGCACGTTGCTGGGGGTGGTCTTCTATCACGGCTTAGTCCGCCATGTCCAACGCTCCCCCATCGTCACGCTTATCGCTACGCTCGCCTGTGCCCTGATCATCGAGGAGCTCACGAAGATCTTCTTTACGACCAATACGCAATTGCTCGCGCCGTTTATCAGCGGGAGTATCGAGATTGATAAGACGACTATCATCACCAATCGTATCATAGCGTTTGGGGCATCATGGGCCGCGATCATACTCT
>DAIPXV010000159.1:0-2199 GCA_036783095.1 Candidatus Bipolaricaulota bacterium | reverse complement strand
TAAAGAGGGAGGGGAGCCTCCCCTCTCCGCGTCGGGGAGGGGCTGGGGGAGGGGGCTTCCCTTTCGGGAAGGGGTTGAGGGTGAGGGTGACTTGGGAGCGGGGTGTCTAGAAAAGCCCCATCCGAAGCCGAAAATCACTCCTAAAGCCCCCAGCAATGCGCCGAGCACACCTAAGAGCATAGTATCTTGAGATTCTAAGCGTTCTAGAGCAAGCGTCGGCAGCAGCGGGGCCATCAAGGGGCGCGGGTCGGTGAGCTTGGGCTGCGGCTTGAAGATGGGCAACGCCCGCGCCGCAAATTCTAACGCTTGGATCGCTGGGCTGTAGAGGAAGAGCCGAAACTGTGGATGTCGGTCCATCAGATGCTCGAAGAGCCTCTCGGATTTGTACGCGAGGTCGCCTATGCCATCGTTGTCCGCATCGTAGCCCAGATAGTCTCCCCAATAGTTCCCAGACCAGAGATTCCCTTGGAGCTCCCCACCCCCAGCGATGCCTACTTGCTCGAAATTCTCTATGAAGCTGTTCTCAGAAAAAATATCTCCGCGCACCGAGGGGAGCATCAGCACGGCCGTCTCGTTGTACGCAAAGAGATTCCTTCTGAAGAGCACCGAGCTGCCCCACTCAGACGGGGAGTTGTCTATGAACGCGCCGACGCTGTTGTCGGCGATCACGTTCTCGACGATCTGGGCGTTATCAGTATCTTTGAGGCCGATGCCGTAGCCGCTGGGACCACGATGCCCTACAGAGAGATTCTTCCGTAGTGTCAGATTCTGGGTGTACATGGCGTAGACGCCCACGAAGTTCTTCGAGAAGAGATTGCTCTCAATATTTATCTCTTTGCAGTACATGAGGTGAATGCCGTAGCGCCCGCCTTCGAAGCGATTGGATCGCACGGTGACGCGCGCGGAGTACCAGATGATGGCGTCGCGCGCGTTATATGTTTGATTGCCCTCGATGAGCGCGTCGGAGCTGTACCAGAGTCTGAGGGCATCGCCGCGCTCGGCCTCGGGCACGTTCAGGCCGCGCACCCTAGTGGCGCGAATGATGCTCCCCGGCGCGTCTTTCAGATAGATACCAAAGAGCACATCGGAGAGCTCGTTCTCCTCGATGCGGGCGCGCGGGGCCTCGACCAAGATCCCGGAGTCCTCGTGCGCTAAGCTGCGCCCGGAATTCGTGATCACAAACCCCTTGATCGTGACGTCCGGGGCAAGAATGTGCACGACCGTGCCACGGCCCTGGCCGTCTATAATAGCGTGTCCGTCTCCCACGAGCGTCAGGGGCTTATCTATGACAATCGGGCCATGATAGGCCCCTGGGGGCACGCGCAGGATCGCTCCTGGGGGTGCTGAGGAGATCAAATCTTGAAGGGCCTGCGGCCCCTCTACCTCACCCGTTCCCCCTCCGCTTGCGGAGAGGGCTAGGGTGAGGTGGGAATGGGAGAGGATGGACGGGATAAGAGTTCCCCCTAGCAGCACAAGACTCAGCACGCTAAGAAGTTTGCTCACCGAGGGCTCGCCTCCAGGGTGATCGGCCCGATGCGAATTGGGACGTTGCGCTCGAGCGCCTGACGGATCACCCGACGGTAATGGAGTGCAATCGCTGTGAGGAGCGACGCTGCCACTGCTATCCAAAAGCCGAGCTCAAGCTCAGCGATCGTCTTGAACTGTCCCACCGTGCCGACCCCAAACACCGGCGGCGTAAACGGCGGGATGCGCAACGGTGCGTTTGGGTCTAGATCGTGTCCGTACTGATAGAGCCAGAAGTACATATCGCCCAGAAATATAACGGGAAAGAGCATCGCAGGGAGAGCGAGCACCGCAGCCCAGCGCCACCGCAAGAACGCTAACGTTTGAGCGAGCAGCGCCGCCGCACCAATAGCTAATGGCGCGAGGAACTTCTCGACTTGAGCTGCTTGGTTGAGCTTCTTCATCCCCACGTAGTGGTTGAGGTTGTCTACTTCAGCAACGTCCCCCGCCAGGTGCGTCACATAGACGGCTATTCGGAGCCCGCTAGGGTACTGTGGGGCCATGAGCGTCAGGCTCCAGTAGGGGAAGAGCACCGAGATCAGTATGAGCCACGACGCGATCATGAAGAGCGTGCGCGGAGCTCGAAAGGGGTCTTCGGCGAGCCAGCTTTTTAACTTCATGAAAACCTCCGTTGTTCGCTCCCTCCCCCTCTCCCTCCGAAGGGAGAGGGGCTTG
>DAIPXV010000158.1:0-2206 GCA_036783095.1 Candidatus Bipolaricaulota bacterium | reverse complement strand
TATCATTGAGGGCACGCGCATCCACGAGCGCGCTCGTCCCATCGTGAGCGAGCATGACGTCTACGACGAGGCGCTCTCGGTGGTGCGCGCCGCGGCGGGGCAGCTTGTGCTTGCGGACTTTGGCCCGCGCAACGTCGAGCGCCTAATGACGTTCTTGAAGATAGCTCAGGAGACTAACCGACGCTTGCTGATATTGACGAAAGACGCATATCTGCTCAAGGCGCTGGCGGCAGCAGATCCTCAGTTTACTCTGCTCAGTCATCCCCATCTGGCGATCTTCGACGATGTCCGGATTGATATCAAATCGTGGGACGCGAAGATCCGCTCAGAGTATCGAGCGAAGCTCGTCCCCATAGACGAAGTCCAGCGCGATCCGGGAGGATTTGTGCTCGCGTTCAGCTTTTGGGATCTGAAGCATCTGTTGGATATTGACCCTCCAGGGGGAATCTATATCTACTCGACGAGCGAGGCGCACTCCGAGGAGCAAGAGCTAGATATTCGAAGGCTGTTTCACTGGCTGGAGCTGTTCCATCTGAAACCCGTGGGGATTGAGCTGGGGGATGATGGGCGTTCACAGCCTGTGGGGAGGTTTCACGCTTCTGGGCACGCCAGCGCTGAAGATCTCTTGCAGATTATTAGGACGATCCGTCCCAAGCATTTGCTGCCGGTACATACGGAGCATACAGAATTCTTTGAAAGAGAGCTCCACAGGGAACTGACGGTCCGGCAAGACGTGGACTTTGAGCTGTGAAATTATTTTTGGTGGTCTTCCGTTGAGCATCGCACACCGACCCCGGCGCAGGCAGATAGCCCTTGATCACCCCAGTAAACCCAGATATAATAGCTACCGGAGTGGCTACCTATGCGTGTGTCTACAGTGAAAGAGTTCAAAGCCCATGCGACAGAATACCTCAGGAGCGGGGAGCCCCTGCTCATCACTCGCCGAGGGAAGATCGCAGGCTTCTTCGTCCCCGTGACTGACCCCTCGCAGCTCCCCATCGACGTGCGCAATCAATTGTTGACAGCACTAGTCGAGCGAGTCCGAGAAAAGATTCGGAAGAAAGGACTCACTGAAGAGGAGATCAGTGCCAAGTTTGAAGCCTTTAGAAAGGCTCGTCGTAGACGCTAACCCCTCTGGAGTATCCTGGCCCGCAAGGGCGCCCTCAAAGTCGTCACGAGCCAGAAAGTCTCTGAGTTTGCCGTTTCGGAGCATACCCTCCACGAGGTAGAGGACTTCCTTCCCCACCTTGCGCAAGAGATCGGGGAGTCGCCTGATCTCTTGCGATTTATCATAAATTTCCTGCCCTTGACGCGCTACCCTAGGGAGTTCTACCAAGACAAGATTCCCCAAGCAAAGAGGTTGATTGCTCACCGAGACCCCGATGACATAGATACGCTGGCACTGGCTCTTAAGCTCAACTGCCCAGTATGGAGCAATGACTCGGACTTCGACGAAGCCGGAGTGACTCGCTACACAACGGCTCAATTGCTTCGGGAATTAGGCCTCTGTTGAAAAGTGCACTTTCATAATAGACGATCTATTGCTTTATAATTGCTTTATAGACGTCAGGGAAGTTGCCCTCTCTATATCCAGTATTTGGCCAGAGATCTAAGCCATCATTGTGGTATCTTGGTATCAGATGGATATGAAAATGCAAGATTGATTGCTGGGCCACTTTACCACTGGCATGGAGGATATTAACTCCATCCCCAATCCGACATCTGTTGCCAGCGGATTTTGCTCTTTTTGGTGGGCGCTAGAGGATTCGAACCTCTGGCCTTCCGCGTGTAAGGCGGACGCTCTCCCACTGAGCTAAGCGCCCCTTATTCTCCCATGCGCACCGTCATCACAGGAACCCGCGATACCCGCACGACTTCTTCCGTCACACTGCCCAAGAGCACTCGATCCAAACCCCGCCGCCCGTGCGTCCCCATCACGATGAGATCTATCTTCGCTTCGTCCACGAAGTCTAGGATCACTTTGGCTGGAGCACCCGTCTTGAGCACCGTCTCAACTTCTTCGACACCAGAATTGCGAATCACTTCCGCGGTCTTGTCCAAGACGCGCTGGCCCTCTTGATGCATCGCTTCGAGAATATTCTTCTCAGCGATATTCGCATACTCAAAGAGCAACGCAGGCGGCTCAACTACGAAGAGCAAATAGATCTTGGCGTCAAACGCTAACGCGATCGTCGTCGCGCAATTG
>DAIPXV010000157.1:0-2255 GCA_036783095.1 Candidatus Bipolaricaulota bacterium | reverse complement strand
CTCCTCAATACAGGCCTTTTTGACGTCGGGACTGAGCCAAAGAACACGGCTGATTGTGTTGGAAAAAGCAAAGGCAGTTGGTTTAGAAAGATCGCCCCAGACGCCACTGGAATCTACCTCAACGCGCACGCCCTTAACCTTCCTAACTGCATGCAGCTAAGCTTCTTCGCCCACGCCTGCCCACTCTTATCTTCGCGCGTGCTCGTGGGCAGTTCCCTTGGGCAGAAAGAGCGTCACAATCAGAGCGAAGATCGCAACCACAAGCCCCACGACAAATACCCAATGGAGCGCTGTTGCGAGGATCTGTTGAAGCGCACTGAGAAGAGGGGCTGGAAGCTGCGCCCGCGCCGCCGGGCTCAACAGCGCATCGGGATGGCGGAGAAGATCCATCAGTTTCTCAGGAGGCAGCAAGCTGCCTAGCTCCGGCAGCTGAGTCGCTTGAGAGTTCATCTGAGTGCTCAAGACCGCGCCCATCACCGCAACTCCGACGGCTCCACCAATAGATCGAAAGAAGACCGTCCCCGATGTCGCAATCCCCAACTGATCGCGCGGCACCGAAGTCTGCACGGCAATGAGCAGCGTGACCATCGAAAAGCCCATGCCCGCCCCGGCTACTGCCAAGTACCCCATCACCGCCAGCCGGGTTGCTTGAGCGCCTAGAGTAGCCAGCCCCGCAAACCCTATCACCAAGAGCCCAACACCAGTGAGCGCTGTGGGGCGGTAGCCGACCTTCAGAATCAGTCTGCTCCCTACAATAGAGAACCCCACCCAACAGAGCACAAAGGGCGTGAGTGCCGTGCCCGCTTCGGTTGCGGTCGTCCCGATCACCCCTTGCACAAAGAGCGGGATGAACGAGAGCGAGCCAAACATCGCCATGCCCACAAAAAAGCCGTTCGCAGACGAGACGCTAAAAATTCTGTGCCGGAAGAGCGAGAGCGGCACGATGGGCTCCGCAGCGCGACACTCGACAGCAAGAAAGACAAAGACTAATAGCGCGCAGAGGCTCAAGAGCCCAAGCTTTACGGAAATCCCCCAATCTTGCTGTCCTAGCGTGACCAACAGCAGCGTCGCCAGAAGGGTCAGGGTGATCGCGCCGGCGTAGTCTATGGAGACTCTCTTTCGGTGGTCGCACGGCTCGACAAGCGCTAGCCCAATGAGAAGCGCCGCCGCGATCCCGAAGGGAATATTGATATAAAAAACCCAGCGCCACGAGAGATGGTCCGTAATGAACCCGCCGATAAGCGGCCCGATGATGCTCGCTAGCCCCCAGACGCCGCTGAAGAGCCCCTGCATCCGCGCGCGTTTTTCTAAAGAATAAATCTCCCCGATGATCGTCATCCCCAAGGGCAGGAGCGCCCCGGCCCCAAGCCCTTGAAGGGCGCGGAAGAGCACCAACTGCCCCATCGAAGTTGCTGCCCCGGAGAGCGCCGATCCGACTAGAAAGATCGCGATGCCCACCAATATAAAGCGTTTGCGCCCGTAGAGATCTGATAGCCGCCCCCACAGGGGGACAGTGACGGTCGAAGTCAGAATATATGCTGAAAAGACCCAACTGTAGATGTGCAAGCCCCCTAAACTGGCGATGACTGTAGGCATGGCCGTGCCCACAACAGTGGACTCCAGAGCTCCCAAAAGGAGCCCAAGCATAACTCCAAACGTGACGATCTTCTGTTGAGAAGGCGTCAGGGGCACTGGTTCCGAAAGAGTTATCTTTGAAGGAGCCTCCGAAGAAGGCGCTTCAACGGACGATTGCGACTTACTCATAGGAGAGGAGATTATAGTGGAAATGGCTCAGGCGCTCAAGCTCGGAAGCGATTGATCGCGTCGCGAAGCGCTTGAGCGGCTCTGCGAGCAGCCTGGGCGAAGTCTCTCTCTTGGGAGGCGAAGAGCACGCTGCGCGATGCTGTGATAATCGCCAGCTCACCGTGGGAGTTGACGCTGTTTTTGACAGCGCGTTCAAGATCACCTCCCTGCGTGCCCACACCTGGCACTAAAATGGGCATCTCGTCGCCGACGATCCTGCGGACAATGGAGAGTTCTTGGGGCGCTGTGGCTCCGACGACTACGCCCACGTTCCCCTTGGTGTTCCATTGGCGGGCTTTTTCGGCGAGGTGCTGATAGAGGGGCTTGCCTGCGCAGGTGAGCTCTTGGAAATCCCGTGCCCCTGGGTTGGACGTGCGCACCAAGAGAAACGTGCACTTCTCTGAGTATTCTAAAGAGGGGGCGACGGAGTCGAAGCCCATGAGGGGGGTGAT
>DAIPXV010000156.1:0-2395 GCA_036783095.1 Candidatus Bipolaricaulota bacterium | reverse complement strand
GCTTTTGGGTATCATACAGCAGACTCTCTCGAAAGGGGGATAGCTATGCCAGAGTGAATCGTCAGACCCATACCGCAAGACCCGCTCACAAAACCTCAGGACGATGGTCCGCGCACGCCCAACGTGCCCAAGCCCGATACGGAAAAGCTCCTCGAGCGGATGCGGCGGGTGGATCCGCGCCAAGCGCAGCGCTACCGCCAGCGCAGCGGCGAGTAAAAAGCATGAGCTACGGGAATTTTGCCCAGCTCTTGGAAGCCTACGGCCTGCGCTTCCCCTCTGGAGAAGCGAGTTTACAGTACAGCTCCGCGCACGCCGTCGAGGGCACGACGGTCATCGCCGTAAAATTTAATAAGGGTGTTCTCAACGTCGCCGACCGGCGCGCTACAGCGGGCAACGCGATCTTCTCCGAGGAAGCCGAAAAGATCTTAAAGCTCGATGATGAGACCCTCATCGCCATTGCGGGCTCGTATGCGGCAGCTTTTGAGGCCGTGCGCTTCCTTCAGCATTCGTTCAAATATTACGCGCGCAGCCAGCTCCAAGAGCTGAGTCTTGAAGGGAAGCTCTCAGAAGTCTCGCGGGTGCTTAGTCGCGCCCTGCCCGGAACGCTTCAAGGCATCGGGGGCTTTCTTCCCATCGTCAGCGCCTTCGACAGGGAGAAGAACGAAGGACGCATCTTCTTCTACGACGTGATGGGGGCGCGCTTCGAGAGCCGCGAGTTTGGGGCAGCGGGCTCAGGCGCCGAACGCATCCGCGGCGCTTTTGAATATATTGTGCGGACCAAGGGCCCTTTCCATAAGATGAAGCTCGAAGATGCCCTCGCAGAGGCGCTCTTGCTGCTGGAGATCGCGGCTTCATTAGATACGGCGACCGGCGGGATTCGACTCCATCTACCCTTGGCCAAGACCGTCACAGCTGACGGCGTTACGGACATCCCTGAGGAGACCTTGCGCTCCATTCAGAAAGCTCTACTGAGAGAGTGAGCTATGGCATTTACCCCCTACGATTGGCAGCAGACGCTCAGGCAGAAAGCAGACTATGCCGAGGATCGTTTGCGCGAGGGGAGTCCCGTTGTGGGACTCTCCTGTCACGAGGGGATTCTACTCGTGACGGTGCGTCGCGCTCAGCAGCAGAAGATCTTTGAGATCTATGACCGCTTGGCGTTTGCGGGGCTGGGGAATCAGTCTGATTTAGAGACTATTCGGCAGCTCGCGGTGGACTTCGCTCACGCCGAGGGGTTTGCGCGCAGCCCGCAAGACGTCTCGATCCAGCGGGTCGTGGGTGTGGCGCTCAGCCCGGCCATGAAGCGCAGCTTCAGTGATCCACTCCGGTTGCCCTTGGTGGTGCGCGGGTTGTTTGCGCAGCTGGGTGACTCCCCTGACCGTGATCTCTTTTACACGCTCAACTACGATGGAGAGTTTTCGTTGGGGTATCGCTTTGGAGTGGCTGCGGGGACGGAGGGGGCGCGCGCGGCTATGGAGCGCTTGCTCCAAGAATTCTCTCAGAAGACTCCCAGGCGCGACGCCGCTTTAGAGAAAGCTCTGGAAGTCTGGGCTGTGGGCCGCCGTGAGGCCTTGGACATCAAGGAGGCCACGTGGCGCGCCGTGCTTGCGGAAGCTCTTCAGGAGGGCCTAGTCGAAGCGGCTCTGCTAGAGCGGGAGTCGTGGCGCGACCGGCGCTTTCGATTCTTGAGAGAGGAGGAGGTGAAGCCGTTCTTGCCAAGCGCGCTCTGATCCGCTAATGTAAAGAGATCTCGCAAGGAGCGTGAGCGATGGAGCATCGAGTGGTCGGGCTGGAGACGGAGTTTGGGTGTCTCGTGCGCGATCCCAGATTAGGCCCGTATGAAGAGGTCGTAGAACGTGTCAAAGACGCGGTCTTCCGCGACAAGCGCTGGGGCCTGCTCGATCTGCACACCCGCGATATGTACTTCGAGCCCGCCGAAGCCGGAGGGTTCTTAATTAATGGGGGCCGACTCTATATTGACGCCGTCGGCTCGCACTTGGAATATGCGACCCCGGAGTGCCGCTCGCTCAGGGATCTGATCGCCTACGAGCGCGCGGGGCAGAGGCTGATTCTGAGAGTCCTGCGCGAGTTGCGCCTCCACGACAGAGTCAGTTTTTACAATAACAGCGTGGATCACTTTGCGGGGCATACCTTCGGGTGTCATGAGAATTACTCGGTCGATCCGGAGTCGCTCTCCTGGCGCCATGCCCTCGATAAATTGGTCCCGTTCTTGGTGACGCGCCAGATCTTCGCCGGGGCCGGTCGAGTTGGAGGCCATCGCCTCACCAGCAGTTGGCAGACGAAGCCCCCCGCGCGCCATCCGGCCGACACCGTCTTTGTGGACTCGGCCTACGGGGTCGAGCCTGACCCTACCGTGGATTTTCAGCTCTCTCAA
>DAIPXV010000155.1:0-2552 GCA_036783095.1 Candidatus Bipolaricaulota bacterium | reverse complement strand
TCAAGCGAAGCTTGCCAGACTTCGTCTGGACTGTTCGCCGTGCCGCCGCAGGCGGCACGATGAAGGTCAAGCGAAGCTTGCAGCTTCGCAATGATCTCGGTGACGAGCGCGGGAGCATCTGCAGGGTCGACGCAGCCCTGAGGTTCGCGCCCCTTGAGGTTGAGATAGATCTGCCCCACGTTGCCATAAGAATACGCCCGCGTTCTCGGCCAATCTATATTCTGCGTCGAGAGAAAGACGCGACCCAACAGATCATGCAGATGGCCATGTCGGAGACTGGCCCCCAGATCGAGCAGTCGTAGTCGCTCCGCCCAAACGTAAAGATTCTCTGGGGTCAGCCCCGCCCGCCATGCTAATCTCTTTAAAAGCGTCGTCACGTTTCTCTTTAAGACCAAGTAGCCGTGCTCGTAGAGCCAGCAATTGAGATAGATATTATAAAACAGCGGGCCAAAGCCGTGATCGGAAATCACTAACAGTGTCGTATCGTCGTCGAGTCTTTCGGTGATCTGTCCCACGAAGCGATCGGCGAGCTGATAGATTTCCAAGATGGGGTTGCCCTGGCAGTCTCCCCCGTGATAGCGCGGGCGTTTTCTATTATCTAATAGATGCCACATCTGATGCTGAACAGAATCTGTCTCCATGATGTGGACCATGAAGAAGTCCCAGGGTTTAGTCTGCAAGAGATAGAGGGCGATCTCGGCGCGGCGGGCAAGGGACTTCTTCAGGTTCTCTAGCCAAGAACGTGCGGCATAGCGGCCGCGCCAGTGCTCCGGCATGACCGGGTACGGCCCGATCTTCTGCTCGATCTCGTCTTTGAGCTCCGGAGGAGACGCATAGTTGACTCCCGAGGGAGTCAGCAAGTCCGTCAGAATAAAGCCGTTGACGGCTCGGGCGGGGTAGCTCACGGGCACGCCCATCACGCCGACGCGCTTGCCATGCCGACCGAGATATTCCCACAAAACTTCTCTCTGAATAGACTGGGAGCTGATCGGCACCAGATCGTAGCTTCCGTCTTTTCGGGTGAGCCAATCGAAGATACCGTGGCGTCCCGGCTGGACTCCCGTCTGGAAGCTCGTCCAGGCGGCTCCCGTAATGGGGGGCAGGGTGCTCTCCAAGCGGGCATAAGCTCCGCTTTTGAGAAGCTTTTGGAGATAGGGCAGATGCCCCGCTGCCGCCCACGGCTCGATTAGATCGAACGTCGCCCCGTCGAGAGCGATCACCATAACTCTTTTGCTTCTCATGGTTCCCCTTTCTCTGACCTCACACCCTGACCCTCTTTACCCTCACCCCTACCCCCTCTCCCCTCCGAGGGAGAGGGGAAAGCAGAGGTGAGGGGGCTTAAATCCTCCAAGTCCTCGGTCTCGCGCTTCAAGACCATAGCGCGGATGGCATTGCGAAGATAGAAACGAATAGTTTTCCACACCCCTAGACGATTATAACGTCGCGCGGAAGCGAACGCTACGAGCTGGGGATCATAGCGAACGGTCCCCAGACGCCGCAAGCGCCTGACGATCTCGTGATCTTCGAGGGCTTTGAGGGATGTGTTGAACCCGCCGACAGCAAGAAACGCCTCGCGACGCATCGCAAAATTAGAACCGATGACGTTATGCCAGCCCACAAAACGTCCTAGATGGGTGATCGCATCGTTGAGGATGGGATGAAGAAGCTGAGAGAGTCGGCTGGCGAAGTCATGCAGGCGCACCGGGCCGTAGAGCACCACGAGCTTAGGATCTTCAGCAAACGCCTGAGCGATGCGGGCCGCCCAGTCGGGGGGATAGATCGCATCGGCATCGGCGGAAGCGATGATCTCCCCGGAGGCGGCCAAGCAGGCCGTCTGACGCGCCCAACTCACCCCCTTGCGCTCTTCGGAGACGATCCTGACCGGCCAGGGTGAATCTTTTGCGAATTTTTGCACGATCTCTTCAGTCTTGTCTGTGCACCGATTGAGGCAGACGACGATCTCTAGCTCAAGATTGATGGGCTCGGATGTTCCGACTTGTCGCCCAAGAGACTCTAAACAGCGAGCAATATATGACTCTTCGTTGTGAGCGGGGATGGCCACGGAGATCTTCATACGGGCACCGCCAAGAGCTGCTGGTAGAGCTCTTTGAGCTGCTGCCCCACCGCAGGGAGGCTGCTCGCTTGAGCGAGCTGCTCTGCGGCTTGGGAGAGCTGCTGCCACTCGTGGGGGTTTTGGGCGAGCTCTGCGATGATCTCAACAAACTCTTCTATGGTCGAGCCGAGGCGGGCGTTGACCCGATCTCTCAGCCATCCCTGGTATTCGGGGATATCCCGCGCAACAAGCGGGCGCCCAAGGGAGGCCGCCTCGAGTAAGACCATCGGCTGGTTCTCACGGAACGAGGGCAAGAAGAGCAGATCTCCCGTCGAGAACGCTGCGGGAGTATCCTCGACAAAGCCGGGCAGCTTCACGTTGGGAGGTCTCTTCTCGAGGGCTTTATGCATCTCCGGATAGAACGTCAGGAGCTTTGGCCAGATCTTGCCGAACCAGACGAAGTCGATCTGGGGGAGTCTTCGGGCGACTTCGAGAAAAT
>DAIPXV010000154.1:0-2584 GCA_036783095.1 Candidatus Bipolaricaulota bacterium | reverse complement strand
CATACTCGGCATGCTCTTGACAGCTCTCTCGCTGAGTATATTCCACAACGAGCCAACGATCCCTCTCATGGCCGACCCCATTCTCTTGGCGGGTAAGTATTATCGCGTCTTGCTCCCCCGCATCGAGACCGATATAGCCAAGATCATCGAATCTGCAAAGCAAGCGGGTTTTTCGGTGCGGATTGCTCAAGACTCTACTGTGAAGTACTTTCTTGGGACGCAGCCGTGTCTGGACTGCACACCGGAGAACGAGCGAGAGCGCCTCAAGTTCCCTCATCTCTTCGTGGATGGAGAGCTCTTATGGCTTCGCGCCGACGGGCTGCTCTCGAAATATAATCTTCGACCGGCCCAAAGTGAGGGCTATGAGCTGATCGTAGCCCCCATAACTACTGTAAGCGCGTCAGCAATCCTCGACGAGATCGGGCAGAGATTGGTCCAACTCTCCGTCGTGTCCCATCCAACATTGCCCCTGACAGTCGAGGAGCTGACGGTCGTGCCGGGGGTCAAGCCTCCGAAGCCCCCTGAAGGCGTCCGCTTAGATTCAGTGCTCTACGCGCTCATGCTCATGCCCGATTGGTACGAATTTGCGCCCCAACAGAAATTAGAGCTCTGGGGCTTGCGAGTGCGGGTAATCGTCGAGCTGGTCTCCCCGGAAGCCCAGCTAGCCCCGACTCATAATCTCATTATTGAGGCGCGCTCGCCCTCGGGGTTGATGCGCGTGCTCGTTCCGATCCATCAGTTGGTTGCGTTAGCTCGTGATCCGGCGGTGAAGTTCGTTCGGCCACCGGCCCAGCCAGGGCTATAAAGGAGCTGAGAGACCATGCGCAGACATCAATATCTCTTCTGGATTCTGTGTGGATTCGTCTTAGTGTTGCTCGGTACGGTGGGGCTGACCCAAGAGCCCTCTGATCCTAAGAGCATCGCTCGGTTGGAGCACGACCCTCGGATAGACAGCGTGCTCGAGCAGATTCTGAAGCTTGGGGAGCAGGGCCAAGCGCAAGCCGCGGCCCAAGCCGCCGCGCAGTTTCGCGTCCCCGTTTTGGGGAACATGGTGACGGTGATCTGGCAAGTCCCTGAGAACGTCAGTCGAGACCCCGCTGCTCAAGACTTGCTGAAGAGGCAGATCGCGTTCATGCGTGGGCAGGTCGTGGCGACCTCCAAGTTTGCGTGGAAGGTTCAGATGCCCATGAATCTTGGGCTCTTGCGGGCTGCGCTCCTCCAAGCGGGAGGCGTTGTTCAGTTCGTGCGGCCTCCGCTTGTCCCTCAGACGCTCGTAGTCAGCGAAGGGGTCGCGCTCACCGGCGCATCGAACTATCATTCTTTGGGTTTTCGTGGCCAGGGCGTCAAGATCGCCGTGATTGATTTGGGGTTTGCCGGGCTGACAGCAGCTCAGAGTCGCGGGGAACTCCCCGGCGGCATCCAAACGTTCGACTACACCGGCACGGGGATCGAATCTGGGACGAATCATGGCACAGCCGTCGCTGAGATCATCTACGACATGGCTCCGCAAGCCCAACTGATCCTAATGAAAGTTGGCGACGAAGTCGATCTAGAGAACGCCAAAGAAGAAGCGATCCGTCAGGGCGCGAAGATTATTAATCACTCGGTTGGTTGGTTCAATACGAACTTCTATGACGGCACAGGGGTGATTAACAATATCGTCGCTGATGCCCGAAGCCGTGGGGTGCTGTGGGTCAACGCTGCGGGCAATTACGCGCGCCGCCACTGGCAAGGGACGTTCCGCGATACGAACGGCAACAGATGGCACGAATTCTCTGCGGGCGACGAGTCTCTCTCTATCACGGTGAACGCCGGGGATCAGATCGGGATCTTTCTCACGTGGAACGACTGGCCCGGCTCAGCCAACGATTACGATCTCTATCTGTTCAACAGTAACGGCACCCAAGTCGCGGCATCGCAACGCATTCAATCTGGCACCGAACCTCCGATCGAGAGTCTCTTCTATCAGTCGTTTGTTCCCGGAACGTATCATATTCAAATTAAAGCCGACGGGAACCCCGCACCACGGACGTTCTCCCTCTTCAGCCTCAATCACGACGTCGAGTATCCCGTCCCGGCGAGCAGCATCATCGCGCCAGGAGATTCCCCGAATGCTTTGACTGTCGGGGCGCTCAACCGCCAGAATTGGACGACCGGCCCCATCGCGCCCTACAGCTCTCAAGGGCCGACCAACGCCGGGCTCTCCAAGCCCGACATCGTCGGGCCCGATCGCGTCTCGACGTTCACGTACTCAGAGTTTTTTGGCACTTCAGCGGCCGCGCCGCACGTCGCCGGGGCTGCGGCACTCCTGCTTTCAGAGAACCCATCTCTGACGGCAGGGCAGCTCGAGGCTCGCCTCAAGAGCGATGCCGTCCCTATGGGCTCGCCGCTACAGTTTGGCTCTGGGCGGCTCAATCTCGCCCAGTCCAGCCCCCCGCCCGGCCAGCCCGATCTCACCGTGAGCGGGCTCACTTCTAGCCCGTCCAACCCCCGCGTCGGGGATTTCGTCACGGTGAGCGGGATTGTGCGCAATATTGGAAACGCCGACGCCGGCCCGTTCGTCATCGAGATCCGCGACAGCGGC
>DAIPXV010000153.1:0-2670 GCA_036783095.1 Candidatus Bipolaricaulota bacterium | reverse complement strand
CCCAGCTTCAAGAGCAAGCTCTCTGCTGTCCACAGAGCTAACAGAACCGTTCTGGCCCAGCGCCACGCCCGCATTATGACTCCTTCTTCAGCTCCTTCTCGATCTCTTTCTCTCCCAGCTTCAAGCCTGGTTTGGCCCAATCTCGCAGACTGATCATATAATTTTTGGCCATCTCCATCGCTTGCTCTTGGGGGATGCCCTGCTTGATCAGCTCGCTGTAGAACGCTCCCACGGCCTTGCCAAATTGTTCTCCAGCCTCTGCGGAGTAGACCACGTCTCGCAGCCCCTTGAGGAGCGCCGGGATCTTGTCCGCGATCTTGTCGAGCAGCTTGGCCACGTCATCGGGCCCCCATTCTTCTTTGAGCATTTTCTTCACCCCTTTCTGCGCTTCAGTTCCCAGCCGAAGGCTTCGATCTCCGGCTCAAGCCTCACCCTGCCGCGCTCGTAGAGCACACCGAGCGAAAACCCCAGCGCGAAGATCTGCCAGCTCAGCTGGGCTATCGTATGTCGCTCGTGAGAGCGAATCCGTTCAACTGTCTGAGAGAAGAGCTCTTCTGACGGCTCCGGAACGCTCTTAACGTTCAGAGCAAGTATCTCTTTGATCTGGCGAAGCTCGCGCAGCTCCTGCTGGCAGCGCTCACACCGAGCCAGATGCGCCTCGACTGTTGCGCGCTCTTCCCCTGTAAGTGTGTTATTCGCGTACCAAGGCAGAAGCTCACGCAGCTCCTGCGAACAGCGAAGTCTCATAGTATCTCACCGCCCTCGCTTAAGAGCTTCTTGAGCTGCTCTTTTGCGTAATAGACGCGACTCTTCACCGTGCCCTCCGGACAATTTAAAATCTGCGCGATCTCCGAGTACGAGAGCTCGTTATAGAACGCGAGCATCACCACTTCGCGATGTTCTGGAGAGAGCTTCGCAAGGGCCGAGCGTACGCGCTCAGCTTGTGAATCGCGTTGCGCGATCTGTTCTGGTGTCGCGCGCGCCGACGCCCGCCGGTCAAGCTTTTCTCGCAAAAGCTCCGGCTCGCGCTGGCGCGCCCGCGCGCGGTCTAACGCTTTGTTGCGTGCGATTCCCAAAATCCAACTGGAGACTTGGCTCTGCTCTTTGTAATCTTTCGCATTCTTCCACACGGCGATCATCGTTTCTTGTACGACCTCTTCAGCGAGCGTTGGATCGTTGAGATAGCCCATAGCAAATCGAAAGATTCGCGGGGCGTAGCAGCGAAAGAGCTTTTCAAATGCCCTCTCATCGCCCTGGGCAACCTGACGAATCCACTCACTCTCATCGTGCATTCGCGCACTCCCGTTGGGATTCTAGCACTCGTGAGTCGTCGGAGGGAAGGGGGAGGTTCACGTGGGGAGAAAGCCGGATGCTGAAGCATCCGACTCAGCAAGTGAAAGCCCGCTGAAGCCAGAACTTCGTCAAGGGCTGTGCATCGTGCCGCCCGCGGCAGCACGGCGTACGGTCCAGGCGAAGCCTGGCTTACTGTGTTGGGCTGAGCGTGAGCTTGGCCCGCAGTGCAGAGAGCTCCGCTTGGCGGGCGTAGTCTATCGCTTCGCCGAGAATGCGCGCAGCCTCTTGCGGGCTGTGAAAGCCCATGCTGTTCTCCGCCGAGATGAAGTCCCAGCGCAGCTGAGCTTTTCTGTGCAAGCGCCGGGCCTCTTGGAGCATCTCATCGGAAGCCCCAGCTTCTTTGGCGGCCTTGATCGCGTCAATCGCCGCGAGGATCGCCTCTTCGGCGCGCACCAAAAGACTATACGTTCTATCTTGGATGCGCTCGACGCGCTCGCGCAATTCTCGCTCGGAAGCCCGATGGCAGGTCATGCACGAGCCCGCGATGTTGAGCAGCGGGCTGCGCACCCAGTGATCGGTGATCTTGATGGCCCCCTCGCGCTTATAGGGCATATGACAATCAGCGCAAGAGACCCCCGCTTGGTAGTGAATTCCCGTGGTAAAAAGCTCGAACTCCGGGTGCTGCATCTTCAACAACGGCGCGCCGCTCTCGGCGTGCGTGAAATCTGTGAAGCCGTACTCGTCGTAAAATCGCTCAATGTCATCAAGAGTGAAGCCCTTGTCCCACGGGAAGGTCAGATACTTCCCCTCGCCCCGGAAGTAGTACTCGACGTGGCATTGGGCACACACATACGTTCGCATCTCTTGGCGGGTGGCTTTGGAGATATCCACGCCTCGGCGCTGCAAAGCTTCCAGTAACGCCGGACGCGAGATGCGCAAATTCATAGTCTTAGCGTCATGGCAGTCTACACACGAGATGCCGTGCTGGGCTTTCGCGGCCCACTCGGCAAAGGGCGTCGCATAGAACTGCGCAGGGCTTCCCGCTTCTTCGAGAAATCCCGGAACATTGCCACTCTTGCAGGTCATGCAGGTCCCGGCTTTGGGCTCGCGCAGCGTCTCTTTCACGTCCACCAGGGACCAGGCGTGCCCGCGCTCTTCTTTGTAATCTTTGGAGAAGGGATTCCCAGCAAAGAGTCTTTTGAGGCGCGGGTTCTCTTCGACTTTCTGATAGGGCACCGAGCCGCCATACTTCGTGCGCTCGTTCGATTCACGGGTCCTCAGATACCCTGCGTATTGGCGCGGCCAGTTCTGGCCCCAGACGGCTGGGTCGGGCTCGTTCTTGGCGATCTCCACGAGCTTGAGCGCGATCTCTTCGGC
>DAIPXV010000152.1:0-2710 GCA_036783095.1 Candidatus Bipolaricaulota bacterium | reverse complement strand
AAGAGCCGACTCGCTCCATTGGCCAGCTCGAAGCGCACTGAGACCAACAGCGGTTCTGGCTCTTTCTCCGTGCGATCGACTGAGATCGTCTCACGATTGACGACACGCTCCTCGATCTCGATCTGACGGTTCTTCCCGGCGATCAGCACCCCTTGGCGAATCCATTGGAAATCCGTAACAGCAAGCCCCATCGGATCGGCGATCATCGTCAGGCGCACTTTCTCACCTGGCCCGACGCGCCCGTTCGTCAGCACCAGGACGTTGCTCTTGAGGATGGCCATCGTGCTCTTGAACGGCTCGACTTTGACGGACTGCATGCCCGCAGGGGCTTTCTTAAACTCGATCTGCAGGCCGTCAACTTCGACACCCGTGTCGTTGGTGAACGTGAGCGTCAGCTGCTTTCCCGGCTGCTCGCTGATGCCCGCGGAGACAGAGTCGCTGCTGTGCGATTGGGTGACCAAGATCGGTCCGGCAGCCATGAGGGCCATCACTGGCAGAGCCAGCGCCATCATGCGCACGATCTTCTTGCCCGTCATTGTGCTCACCCCTTTCTGCTGAGAGATGGACGGAATATATAGCCCCTAGGTGTGCCCTGGGTTTCACCAGTTTGCAGACTTTCTGAGTCTGCTTTACAATACAGCTATCTCAGCGTATCCCAAAGGAGGACTCGATCATGCCCGCAGAGCTCAACCAGAAGGCTCCAGACTTCACCACCAAAGTCTGTGACGGAGAAAAGTTTGAGGACTTTACGCTCAGCAAAGAGCTGGGGAAGGAGAATATCGTCTTAGCGTTCTTCCCCTTGGCGTTCAGCCCCGTCTGCACCAATGAGATGTGCTCGCTGCGCGATAGCATGAGTCAATTTAATTCACTGAGAGCTCAAGTCTACGGGATTAGTGTAGACAGCCCGTTCGTGCTCAACGCCTTCATCAAAGCCAACGATCTGAAGTTCAAGCTCTTGACAGACTTTAATAGAGAGATTAGTCGAGCATATGGGGTGCTTCACGAGGACTTGATGGGGCTGAAGGGGGTCTCGAAGCGCAGCGTCTTCGTGATAGACAAGCAAGGGGTAGTTCGATATAAGTGGGTGAGCGAGGACCCGCGGCAACTGCCGGACTTAGCTGCCATCCGGGCGGCGTTGGGGAAGCTCTCGTGAAAATTCTTTTAACAACGAGATTTCTGAGCCCTTGACAACGGGGGCAGTCTGTGCTATAATGCGAGCACTCCTCAAGGAAGATCGCTCTTTGACAAGTGGATAGCATGAGGCAAGGCGCTGTTTCTCTTGAGTCTCTCTAGGATTTTCTAGAGGGTATGATCCCGGCTCAGGGTGAACGCTGGCGGCGCGCTTAACACATGCAAGTCGTGCGCGAAAGGCCGAACCGCAAGGGGAGGCCGAGTAGAGCGGCAAACGGGTGAGTAACACGTGGCTAACCTGCCTCCGCGACGGGGATAACCACTCGAAAGGGTGGCTAATACCCGATATGCTCACAGGGCTTCGGCCCTGCGAGGAAAGCTCCCGCAAGGGAGCGCGCGGAGAGGGGGCTGCGGCCTATCAGCTCGTTGGTGGGGTAACGGCCCACCAAGGCGATGACGGGTAGGGGGCGTGAGAGCGTGGCCCCCCACATGGGGACTGAGACACGGCCCTGACTCCTACGGGAGGCAGCAGTGGGGAATCTTCGGCAATGGGCGCAAGCCTGACCGAGCGACGCCGCGTGGGGGATGAAGGCCTTCGGGTTGTAAACCCCTTTTCAGGGGGACGAATAAGTCCGGGAGGAAATGCCCGGATGATGACGGTACCCCTGGAAGAAGCCACGGCTAACTCTGTGCCAGCAGCCGCGGTAAGACAGAGGTGGCGAGCGTTACCCGGATTCACTGGGCGTAAAGGGTGCGTAGGCGGTCGCGTGTGTCGTCGGTGAAATCTCCCTGCTCAACGGGGAGGGTGCCGACGAAACTACGCGGCTGGAGGGCCGGAGAGGGAGGCGGAACTTCCGGAGTAGCGGTGAAATGCGTAGATACCGGAAGGTACCTCAATAGCGAAGGCAGCCTCCTGGCCGGTTCCTGACGCTGAGGCACGAAAGCGTGGGGAGCAAACCGGATTAGATACCCGGGTAGTCCACGCCCTAAACGATGCCGACTAGGTGTTGGCCTCGCACATGCTGGGCCAGTGCCGCAGCTCACGCGGTAAGTCGGCCGCCTGGGGAGTACGGCCGCAAGGTTGAAACTCAAGGGAATTGACGGGAGCCCGCACAAGCGGTGGAGCACGTGGTTCAATTCGATGGTAAGCGAAGAACCTTACCAGGGCTTGACATGCCCGTAGTAGGACCCCGAAAGGGGAACGAGCCTCCGGAGAAATCCGGAGGCAGCGGGCACAGGTGCTGCATGGCTGTCGTCAGCTCGTGCCGTGGGGCGTCGGGTTAAGTCCCATAACGAGCGCAACCCCTACCCCTAGTTGCCACCAGGTCCGCTGGGCACTCTAGGGGAACTGCCGGTGAATAGCCGGAGGAAGGAGGGGATGACGTCAAGTCAGCATGGCCCTTATGTCCTGGGCGACACACGTGCTACAATGGGCGGTACAAAGGGTTGCCAACCCGCAAGGGGGAGCCAATCCCAAAAAACCGCCCTCAGTTCGGATTGAGGTCTGCAACCCGACCTCATGAAGCCGGAATCGCTAGTAATCGCGGATCAGCCACGCCGCGGTGAATACGTACTCGGG
>DAIPXV010000151.1:0-2722 GCA_036783095.1 Candidatus Bipolaricaulota bacterium | reverse complement strand
GAATTTGGCAAGCGCATCGCGCAGATGCTCGCCCAAGAGACGCAGATCGCGTTCAGGGAGGCGCGCAATCACTTTGCCGCCCAAGCTTCAATGGAGACGGCCGTCGAGCTGAGTGGAGCGCTCAAGGCGCTCGCGGTCGCGCTCTACAAGATCGCTAATGACTTAAGATGGATGAACTCCGGCCCGCAAGCGGGCTTGGCTGAGATTCGCCTACCGGCGCTGCAGCCGGGCTCGTCCATCATGCCGGGCAAAGTCAACCCTGTCATCCCCGAAGCGGTCATGATGGTCGCCATGCAAGTCATGGGGAACGACGCTGTCATCACCCAAGCTGCAGCGTCGGGGAACTTTGAGCTGAACGTCGCTCTCCCCGTGATCGCGCACAATCTCTTGCAGTCTCTTCTAATCTTGAGCAATGCGTGTCGCGTCTTCGCTGATAAGTGCATCGCGGGGATCGTTGCTAATCGCGAGCACATGGAACGCTTAGCTGCGCAGAACGCGATCCTGGCGACGGCGCTCAATCCATATATTGGGTATGACAAAGCTGCCGAGGTCGTCAAGGCCGCGATGGCGCAGGGGAAGACAATTCGAGAAGTTGTCCTAGAGATGAAGCTCTTGTCCCCAGAGAAGCTTGACGAAGTCTTAGATATTCGCAAGATGACTCAAGGGGGCTTCATCGCCGGTGTAGGTGGCGGTGGGTGAGCATCTCGTCGAGCGCTACCAAAGCTCACTCCCTAGCGCGCATGGAGCAACTCTGCAAGAGTGAGGACGTCGCCCTGGACTTGACGGGCAAGCTGATCCGCTCGCTCGCGGCTGCCGAGAGCGACAATGCCGTGGCCCATCGGCGTATGCAGCGCGGAGCTCCTCACAAAGAACGCCCTCTCTGCTTGGAGCCACTCTTGGGTCTCATAATCATGCACCCAGAAGATCGCGACGTCCTCGCGGTGAGCGCTCTGATATGCGAGCATATCGCCGATGTCGTCGAAGAAGCGCCAGAGCCCTTGGCGAGTTCTGTAGGCCGCGGCGAAGCGCGCCTCACTGATAATCATCCCGCACTGGGCACACGTATCGCGCCCGTAGCGAATCTGCGGGGGGCGTTCTTGCGACGCTTGGCACCCCGTGAAACTGATGAGGGCTCCCAGCATGGACAAAAAGCTTCTGCGGGTCATTCTAGCGCCCCCCGGCGAGCAAAGACCCACGCGCTCAGAGCGAGCGCTAGCGCCGTCCAACCCGTAAGTAACAGCATCAAGAACGGCACGAGCCACTCCCCAAAGGCGCGCAGCGCGTACAGCCCCGCCGGACCCAAGATCTCCAAATCCCCCTGCACGCTCAAGATTGCTAATAACTTAAAGCCCTGCAACGGGTTGAGCAGAGCTACACCCAGAAGCTGCCCCGCACTGAGCTTCAATATGAGTGCTGTGCCCATGACGCCCAGATCGCTCAAAAAGACCAGCCCCAACCACACAAAGAGCGCCATGCCCATCGCTGTGGCCCCCTTGCGCGCCAGCGCCGAGATCGAAAATCCAAAAGCTAAGCTCAGCAACGCCAGCAGCACCGTCAGGCCCCACAAAGCAAGATAGAGCCCGCTCTGGACGACCCCCCCTTGCCAACTGATGAGGAGCCCGCTCAGGCCAAAGCCCGCGCTCA
Organism: Candidatus Bipolaricaulota bacterium; assembly: GCA_036783095.1. GTDB lineage: Bacteria > Bipolaricaulota > Bipolaricaulia > RBG-16-55-9 > DRXL01 > JANXCC01. Next base: position 1,078 of record DAIPXV010000151.1, on the reverse strand, counting down.
TCGCCGCGATGAGCGCCACCGCCAAGCCCAGAAACTTCCCGAGCAAAACTTCTGTAGGGCTGACCGGCTGTGCTAAGAGATAGAGCAAAGTCCCGCGCTCGCGCTCCCCCGCGAGGCTGAGCGCCCCCAGCGTCAGGCCCATCAGCGGGACGATGAGCAAAATAAGATTAATCAGGCTCGCGCCGGTGCGCCCAAACCCCGCAACCCCATAGACCCCTAAGGCGCTCAGCCCCAGCCACGCCAGCGCTGACGCTAAGACGACAAAGATCAACGTATACAGCCAGAGCCAGCGGTTGCGCCGCGCGTCGCGAAGTTCTTTCTGAGCAAGCAGCAGCGTGTTCATGGGAGATCACTCCCCTTGAGAGAGGGGAAGAGAGCGAGAGTGCCGTCTTCGGGCTGTCGTCCTGAAATCTGCTCGATGCGCACCAGCTGACCTTGCTCCAAGATCAAAACACGATCCGCGATGGAGAGGATCTCATCCTGGCGATGCGAGGAGAAGAGCAGCGTCTTCCCCGATCGTTTGAGCTCTCCGAGTAAGTATAAGAAATCGTTTCGGCTCTGGGCGTCTAAGCTGGCCGTGGGCTCGTCCAAGAGCAAGATCGGCGGATCGCCCAGGAGCGCCACCGCCAGCGCCACGCGCTGCCTCATCCCCCCAGAGAGCGTGCCCACCCTCTTCTCAGCGTGCGCGGCCAAGCCGAGGCGCTCCAGCACGCCAGAGATGGCTTCGAAAGCAGCGCCCTTCAGGCGAGCGAAGAATATCAGGGCCTCCCTGACGGTGAAGTCCTCAGGGAGCTGAATCTGCTGGGGCACAAAGCCCACCAGGCGCCGCGCTGCTTTCCCCTGACGATGGGGATCGCACCCGCCAAGCTCAATCGTCCCGTCATAGCGCACTATGCCCAAGAGACAGTGCAAGACCGTGGACTTGCCCGCGCCGTTTGGGCCCCACAGCGCTACGGCCTCCCCGGCCTCGACGGTGAACGAGAGATTCTCTACGGCCGTGACGGGGCCGAATCGCTTGGTCAAGCTGCGCACCACGATCATGGGCTTCCACTTCTCCCAGCTTCCTAGCCCCCTCACC
>DAIPXV010000150.1:0-2728 GCA_036783095.1 Candidatus Bipolaricaulota bacterium | reverse complement strand
CGCCGCAAGCTGCACCAGAATATCATTGCACGATTCGTGACGCTCTAGCATCTCCTGGAGCGCTTTGACTTGGCCGCCGATGCGGCTGAGTCGGGCTTGTAGGTCTTTCTGCACAGCCTCATCGAGATAAGGTCTCAGTACGGGCATAGCACCTCCCAGAGTGTTAGTAAGACGCTCCAAGCTTCTGGAGCGCCTCCTCAAAGGGCTTGGTGCCCACGGGCCGCGTCCCCTTGAAGACGATCCGCCCCTGTGCGTCTAATAAATACAGATCGCCCAGCAAGACCACGCGATACAGCCGCGTGATCCCTTCCGTGTCGAGCGCGTAGATCAAGTCGTCCCGCCCGTACCGGCGCCGATGCGCCCGCAACGTCTCTGAAGAATCGCTCTTGGGGTCAACGCTGATCCAGACGATCTCTAAATTGGGGTATTGAGCTTTGCGCCTGGCCAGCTCTTGGGTCTCCGGCACGCACGGCAGACACCACGCCGCCGAGAAGTACACGATCACGGGCCTGCCACGTAGCTCGCTCAACGAAAACTCATTGCCGTCAATATCCGTGAGCGTGAAGGCGGGAGCTTGCTCGCCGATGTCTGTGCCCACAGGGACGCTCGCGCTCTCTTGGGGAGCTGGGGTGGCCGAGGGCTGTCTGGTTCCCACCGACAAGACAAAGACCGCCAGCACTGCTAGCCCCACAAGGCCGATACACAGTCCGCCAAGCCAAAGGGTTTTCCGTTTGCTCATAGTCTCCCTCCCTAGTGTGTTTCAGGCTCACAGCACGAAGTGCCATGTCCATCCGGGGAAGCTGCTATAGAAGGGCTGTTCCAATAGCCTAGCGCCTTGAGCGCCCACTCTTCGCCGGGGCAGCCGCCCATCGTCATGGCGACGTTCAAGAACTCGATGAACTCCTCAAAGCTGACGCCATACTGCTCGCGGGCCATGCGGGTGTAGGCGCGGATGCACGGCTCGCATCTGATCACGACGGAGATCGCCAGGGCCGTGAGCACTTTATATTTTACAGACACAGCCCCGTCGGTGTAGGTCGCCTCGCGCATCCGCACCAACGCCCCGGTGACTTTTGGTGAGGCTCGCCGCAGCTCTTCGAACAGCTTCGTCGTCTCTGGTGACATCATGAGGGCCTTCTTGTCTCGGCGTTATATACCATACCTTGGTATAGTATATAGAGAAGCCCAAAGAAAGTCAAGGGTGTTGAAGAGCACGCGAGCGAGCCGTTATACCTGCCCATTACTCGCATCGAATCTCCCATATCCCCGCGCGTTCGGTCACGACAAACTGCGCACCTGTGATCTGCTCCGCCACCCAGATGTTCGTCTTGATGTGATCGGTCAGCTCGGCACAGAAGAACTTCCCCCCAAAGAGCGCCAAGAACGGGATGATCTGATCGGCCATGTGGCGATCGAGCGTCGCGCCGCTGCGCAGCTCCGCAAGCAATGCCGCCGCTGCGTGCTCGCCGACTTTTTCGGCGGGAACCCCACGCTCCCCCAGCGCGTCTCCCCCAAGAATCGTGTGCTCGCACTCCGCCCAGAGCACGACAGCTGATCCCGGCGAGAGCGTCTCCGCGTAGCGCGTCTCAATTTCGATAGCTCTATTGGGGAACTGGCGACGCAAGATGCTGAGAGCCGCTTCGGCCTGGCGCTCGGCAACTCGACTCTTCCGCAGATGATGGGAAGCGAGCGAAAGCCCGCGAATCTCTCGCAGGGCTCCGCGCTCGATGAGGTTAAGTGGCTCGCTGATGCGAGCGGGCTCAAAGCGCGCGCGCACGCGCGCCCCGCCCTTGGGGTAAAACCCCTCGCGCTCTACTTCAAGAGAAGCCGGAAACCCCCAGCGGCGCAACAGCGCAAAGTTGACATGCTCCATTGCAGCGATGGGTGGCGCCCATTGGCCATAGGTGCCTCCGCCCTCGATCTCGACATTCACACGGTGAGAGCATTTGGCGAGCGCGATCTGTATTGGCTGCAACGCAAGAGCGACAGAGCCTGCCGTCCCAATCTGAATCGCTAAATGATCTGTCTGTATGGGCCCTGGGCGGAACTCGATCTCGCGGGAGCCGATCTGAGCGCCCACGACGTCAGCTTGGCAGAGCTGCGCGGCGGCGCGCAAGCCCGCAAGGTGCTGCGCTTGTAAGCCGGGATTGGGCCGCCCTTGGCGAATATTGATCACTCTCAAGGAGCGCTGCAGCGCGATCGCTAAACCCACCCCAACACGCAAGACCGATCCGCCCCCCACAGCCCCATCAAGAACGATCATCCCTGGGCTTGCCATACCATCCCTCTTGTGCTATTGTGTATCCTATCCTAAGGGACGCCGGATGTCTAGAGCTTATGTACAGCATACGATTGCGCGGCATCTACGCAACGGCATTAGCAGCTTTGCTGCAAGAGCATAGGTGGCGCGTGGTGCAGCCGCCCACGGAGCTTCAAACTCTCTTGTCAGATCGCTTTGCCCCTTTTGATCTTGAGATCAAAGATCGCGAGGATCACCACGGCGTGATCGCCCTGGGCACGGCAGATTCCGTGAATGCCCTCAAAGAACTGCTCTTCGCTGAGCTCCCCGACGTCATTTGTGTTCCGGCCCCAGTGGAGTTAGGCGCGATCTACTTGGGCATTGTGAGCAAGAAGCGGGCTTGGGGCTATGAGATCGATCTTGGAGAGACGATGGGCTTTCTGCCCCAAACGGAGCTAGACTGCCCATTGCAGAAAGGGGAAGCCGTCC
>DAIPXV010000149.1:0-2776 GCA_036783095.1 Candidatus Bipolaricaulota bacterium | reverse complement strand
CCACCGAAACCGTCTACGGCTTGGGAGCTGATGCCCTCAACGAGGACGCCGTCAGAAGGATCTTTCTTGCTAAAGAACGCCCCGCTGATGATCCCTTAATCGTCCATATCGCTTATGCCCAGCAGCTTGCTCAACTAGCTCGGCAGATCCCCCAACGCGCGTGGGATTTAGTAGAAAAGTTCTGGCCCGGCCCGCTCACGCTCGTCTTGCCCAAGACCGACAGAGTCCCCGCGGTCACCACCGGGGGGTTGGACACGGTCGCCGTGCGTATGCCCAACCACCCCGTTGCCAAGAGACTCATCGAGCTGAGCGGAGTCCCCATTGCTGCACCTTCGGCAAATAGATTCGGGCGCCCCAGCCCTACCACCGCCCAGCACGTCTGGGAAGACTTAGCGGGACGGATTGAGCTCATCTTAGACGGCGGCCCCACGCCCATCGGGGTCGAGTCCACAGTCTTGGATCTGACCCAGGATCCTCCGATGGTGCTGCGTCCTGGGGGGATCACTCTCGAAGAGCTGCGCGCGGTTTTGGGTTATGTCCAGATGCTGAACGCTGCCCACCAAGAAGCGGCGAAGCGCTCCCCAGGGACGCGCTATCGGCACTATGCTCCCAGAGCGAGAGTGCTCTTGGTGGAACAAGGGATGGTTGAAGCTGTTTTGGAGGGACTCTCTGGGAAGCGCGTCGGGATTTTGGTGCGCCAGGCTCCGCCTGGACCGTTCGTCTTGCTGCCGAAGGCGGCAAGGTGTACAGTCCAGACGAAGTCCGGCCAGGCGAAGCCTGGCCCAGAGGTCATAGTCATTCAGATGCCCCAGTCTTTGAAAGCCTACGCGCGGCGGCTCTTTGCCGCACTGCGCGAGCTGGACGCCCAGGGCGTGGACGTGATCGTTGTAGAGAAGCTCGAGGAACGTGGGCTAGGACGGGCGATCATGGACCGGCTACGCCGCGCTAGCAGCTCTGAACGTGAGGCTTGACAAAGCCTTGAAAGTCCTTTACATTATACATCCCATCATCTAATAAACTCCGTCAGATTCAGAGTTTCTTGTGGAGGTGATCGGTGATGAGCAAGCCGACTCATCCCAAGGTGATCGCGCGCCGGCGCCATCGGTATGAGAAGCTCTGGAAGCTCCGCATGAAGTATGCCCAGGCGACTAGCGAAGCGGAGCGGGAGCGGATCTTTGAGAAGGCCCGCAAAGTCTCGCCGGGGCTATCGCGGGAGCAGTTTGTTGCGCCCTTACAGGCACGTGGGCTGCTCTAAAAAAATTTGGTGGACCCGAGGGGACTTGAACCCCTGACCTCTTGAATGCCATTCAAGCGCTCTCCCAACTGAGCTACGGGCCCACGGACAATCTTGAGTTTACCAGAGCTTCGGGGAGCTGTCAAGGGCAGTTCTGGGTTTGACAGCTCTCAATTTCTTTATATCATAGAGCTGACTCTATGACTGACGAGCTGGAAGCGCTGCTTGAACTGTATCGGCACGATGGAGCCATCCGCGAACAGATTCTGAAGATCGAAGGGCTCCGGCGCCGCCGCGCTTCCCTCGCGGAAGCTATCGCTCGCGAGCACGAGGAGTTTTCCTCGAAAAAAAAGGCGTTCGAGGAACTCCAGCGCCATAGCCGCGAGAAGTCCCGCGAAGTTGATGACTTGGACGCGCAAATCCGCGCAGATACTGAGAAATTGCGCACCGGCCTGCTCAGCTACAAAGAGATGGAAGCGCTGCGCACGCGCGTGGAGCATGCCCGCGCTCGCATAGATCAGCTCGAAGATGAAGCTCTAGCTCTGATCACCCAAGTGGAGGAGCAAGCCCCCCTCATCCGAGCGGCTGAGCAAGAGTTCCTCAAATGGAAAGCGAAGATCGATCAGGACATTGCGGAGATCGATGCTGAGATCACACGATACACTGCGGAGCTGGAGCGGCTGCAGCAGGAGCGGGCCTCGCGGGCATCTGCGGTTGATCCCAAGCTCTTGCAACGCTACGAGGAGCTGCGCAGGCGCTATGAGGACCCCATCGTGCTCGTTGAGCACGGGGTCTGCACCGGCTGCAAGCTACGCGTCAGCGAGATCACCGCGGAGCGCGTCCGCCAAGAGATCGTCGCCTGCGAGAACTGCTCTCGGTTGCTCTACGTGAAATAGCGTATGGGGTATCTCCGAGCCGTGCTGGCGCTGGTTGCAGCAAGCGTCGCGCTGGTGAGCGCCCAAGAGTCTGAAGAGATTGTGCTGCCGCGGCAGATGGGGGCGATCAACGATTACGCGGCGGTGCTTGGGGGCGCGCGCCAATCCCTCGAAGAAGAGCTTCAGAGAATTACAGAGAGCTTCCACGTCCAGATTGTCATCTTAGCGACGATCTACGACCCCTATGACGATCCCCAGCGCTACGCTCAGGAGATTTGGGAGTTTTGGAAGCTTGGCAAAAACACTGTGCTCTTGGTCTTCGTGAAGGAGCAGACGAAGAACCAGTGGGCGTTTGCGCTGCGACTGGGGAATGAGGTTCGAGAGCGCTTCTCTCTGGAGCATCTGGAGCGGATGCGGGCGGGGCTGAGCTATCTGTTGGAGCGGCGGCGCGTCAAGACGGCTATAGAAGAATCTGTCAAGGCGTTGCGGGCGATGTTAGAAGGGAGTTATGGGCAGCCGCCCCCCGGCGTCTCCGGGGGGCAGCTGTTCTTGTGGCTGTGGGTGGTAGTAGGGGTAGTGGGGCTTGGGGGAGTCGCCTTAGGGATGAGAGCCCTGATGCGCGGGCGCTGCCCCCGCTGCGGCGCTCGCATGCGAGTCTATCACACCT
>DAIPXV010000148.1:0-2795 GCA_036783095.1 Candidatus Bipolaricaulota bacterium | reverse complement strand
GCCCGCCACTCCCCTAGCCCCATCGGCCGAAGTGCATAGCCCTTTATTGGCTTAAGTTCTACATGTGGCACCCCATCGAGCCGAAGATGCGTGGCGCTGTCGAAGTGGACAAATCCCAGACTGAGATAGAGCTGATAGGCGGGCTCGTTGTCGGCGCGCACACTGAGCAGGGCCAGCTCACCGTGCCGTTCACGAATATGCGCAATGGCAGCTTCCATCAACCGCCGGGCAATCCCGCGACCGCGATAATCTGGATGGGTCGCCACGGCACTGATGTACCACTTGCGCCGCTCTAGCCCCTGCGGCTGGACCATCACTGAGCCGACGATCTGGCCGCGATCTTCCCAGACATAGCCGCCCACCATCTCCCGAAAGAATCTACTGAACCGCCCCAACACCAAGACCCACGGCATCAGCCGGCGCACTGCCTCGAGCTCCTGTTGAAACTGTACGCCGACCCTCTGGAAATCCTCAGCAAAGGCGGCCTCAATGAGCTTGCTGAGCCCATCGAAATCCCTCCGCAGATCTAGAGCTCGCAACTTCCCGCTCACTTCTTTAGACGACATACTGCACGAGCTCGTCGAGCGTCCGTCGCGGCGTGATCTGAGGGCTCTCCGCAGCGTAGCCAACGGGCAAGAGAGCGACCGGGACAAGCTCTTCACTTATGTCAAGCGCCTTCCGAACAGCATCCTCGTCGAACGCGCCCACCCAGACGCTCCCCAAGCCCAACGCTGTCGCGGCCAACTGTGCGTACGCACATGCGATCGTCGCGTCTTGGACGGAGTAGAGCGTCGCACCGCGCTCGCCGTAGGAGCTCGCAGAGCGCCTAGGATCAGCACAGAAGACCAGCACGACCGGTGCCTGAGCAACGAATTTCTGCTCGAACGCTGCTCGCATCAGAGCTTTCAGGGTTGTCAAACGCGTCACGACGTAGATCTTATACGCTTGCAGGTTCCCCGCCGAGGGCGCGCAGTTCGCGGCTTCCAAGAGTGCTTGCAGCTTCTCCGGCTCAACGGGTCGCTCCGCAAAAGCGCGGATCGAGTGGCGCTCCTGAAGGACCTTGAAAAACTCCATAGTTCCCTCGCTACGAGATCACCCTGTAGACGACGTCGTTCTCGTGCACGCGCCCCGTGACTTTGATCGCCACTTGGTCTCCGGGCTTGGCTTCTTGAATATCTTTGTGCTCGACCTGCATGGACTCGACCCTTTGGGTCAGATCCGTCGTATGCCCCTTGATGTGGATTGTCTCGCCGACTTTGAGGGGCTCGGTGAGATCGAGCACGGCCACACTGATGCGCCCGAAGAAGTGCGTCACCTTGCCGATGGGCTTCTCTTCCACAGCGATCACCTCCCTCTCAGAGCGAAGCTCGCTCGGCGACGATCGCCAGTTGGCTGGCTTCTAGGCTCCACGGTTCCCCGCGTAAGCCCCCGTAGTATCCTAGCACGTTCAGCCCGGCTTGAGCAAAGAGTCCCAAAAGCTCAGCGAGCGTGAACACCCTCAAAGACAGAGTGTACTCCTTGCGCTCCGCGCCGCGCAGCACGATCCAGCGAGACTCTATCCGATTGCGCGCGAAGTTCATCGTGCGCTCCTCAAGCACAAAGAAGTTGTGATATTCTTGCCAATTGCGTGGCTGAAAGTTCCGAATGAGCCAGTCACGGTGCATAAGCTCTAGCAAGAAGCGCCCGCCGGGCTTCAAGCACTTGCGCACTTCTTTGAGCACTGTGAGATGGTCTTCTTCTCTCTCAAAGTACCCGAAGCTCGTGAAGAGATTGATGACGGCGTCGAATTCGTTCTCAAAGGGGATTTGGCGCATATCGCCGTGGACGAACTGAATTGGGAGCCCGTGCTCTTGGGCTTTGGCGCGGGCTTGGGTGAGATAGACTTCAGAGATATCCAAGCCCACGACGTGGAAGCCGCGCTGAGCTAATGGAATGGCGAAGCGTCCTGGCCCACATGCTACATCTAAGATCTTCGCGCCCGGCGCAAGGCCCAATAGCGAAACCAAGGCATCGCAGCTTTGCTCAGCACGCTGCCAAGCTTCTTCATGAAACATGACCTGCCCTGTGATCTCGTCGAAGAAACTTTGCCACCACTCCATTGTGATCTCCCTCACAGCACATTATAGCTCATAGACGAGAGCTTCATCTGTCCCATGCGGAGACTCCACCAGCACATGCCCTGCACGGTCTACTAAGAGCGCGCCGCCAAAGTCGGGAAGGTCGTCCGCGTCCATCTCTAGAGAGTTCACGATTGCCGTGGTCACCCCCACGGCCCTCACGCCGTCGAGATAGACTTGCCTCTCCTCGCGCTCCCAGCGCTCACGATCGGGCGAACGCCCATCAAAACCGCGTGCCATCGGGACGAGCAAGAGATCTATAGAGCGATCCAACTGAGACATCGCGTCCTCGTCAAAGAGATCGCCACAGATGAGCACAGCCAGACGCCCTAGCTCCGTCTCTACAGTTTGCACTGTCGTCCCGTTGGTGAAGGGCGGATGCTCGCAGATCTTGTGATGGTGCAGGAGAATTCTCCCCTGACGATCGAGCAAGACGGCTGAGTTAAAGAAATTTTCGCTCTCGGCTTCCAGCAGCCCAAAGCAGAGAAAAATTTTGTGCTTTCGCGCGAGCTCGCCCATGCGCTCCGTCGTGGGGCTGGGGATCGGCTCAGCAAATCGCTCCAGATCGCTCTCATCGTAGAGATAGCCCGTGAGCGCGCACTCTGGCAAACAAACTAGATCGAGCTTGAGACTTTTTAGATCGCGCAAGCGATCTTCTAAGTGCCGAAAGTTTCTTTC
>DAIPXV010000147.1:0-2865 GCA_036783095.1 Candidatus Bipolaricaulota bacterium | reverse complement strand
AGTTGCTGAACTTATGAGTCAGCATGGCCACGGTGCGCACGACCGTGTTGCCGTTGCGCGGGTCTGGGGTGGGCTCGAAGACTGTCCCGACGATCGCTGCTTGGGCTTGGCGGCCCAGGAGGAGCACCGCGCTTGTTAAGTCTATAGCGAGGGCATCGAGCTGCCCGCTGAGAAATGCTGTATTACGCTCGAGGGCGTTGCCACCGCAGACAAGCTCGATATTTACCCCATGTTTGGTGAAGATCCCTTGCTCAAAAGCAAACGCGACGGGGACGACATCCTGGGCGGGCATCATGCTCAAGCGAATGGGCTTCGCCTGCTGAGCTGGGGTCATCAACCGACTGAGGAATACCCCAGCGAAAGCCATCCCGCTTGAAGCAAGAAACGCCCTGCGGGTCATCGAACTGTTCATACTCGATCACCGTAATAGTTCGAAGATTCTTAGCTCACAGTTTAACTGCTGAACTATCAACTTTCAACTGGGCTAGCGCCCCTTGAACTCTGGCTTCTTTTTGTTCAAGAACGCCTGAACTCCTTCGGCCATATCTTCGGTGGTGAAGAGCAAGGCGAACGCCTCGCGCTCAAGCAGGAGCGCTGCGTCAAGAGAGCAGTCCGTCCCAGCGTTAATGATCTGTTTCGTAAACCGCACGGCGATGGGCGCGCGCGATGCGAGCTTTTCCGCAAATGCCTTGACGTCTTGTTCGAACGTCTCATTCTCGTAGACGTGATCTATTAAGCCCCACTGAGCTGCTTGCTCGGCGCTGATGCGCTCGCCGAGCATACAGAGCTCTTTCGCGCGCGAGGGTCCGACGAGCCGCAGCAACCGCTGGGTGCCGCCGCCCCCGGGGATCAGACCCAAATGAATTTCGGGCTGCCCCACCTCGCTGCGCTTGCTCGCAAGACGAAAATCGCACGCGAGCGCGAGCTCTAGCCCTCCTCCTAACGCGAACCCATCAATCGCGGCGATGACGGGCTTGGGGCAGAGCTCAGGGGCTCTGAAAAATTCCCCAAGCTCGAGAAATTGATAGGGCTTACCCTGGGTAAACTCCGTGATATCCGCCCCAGCGCTGAATGCTTTCCCGCCTGCACCCTGCAGCACGATCACCCGCACATCGGGGTCTCTGCCAAGCTCTGCGAGCGCTTTGGGAAGCTCCTCGCGCATCTCGGCGTTGATCGCGTTAAGCCGCTGCGGGCGATTGAGCGTCACGTAGGCGACGTGCGTTGTTCTGTCAACCTCGACGGTGATGGTCTTGTACTCGGGGTGTTCCGTTTTGTAGCGATAGAAGCCCTCGCCGGCGGCAGCTCCGGTCTTGCCCTCTTGGACGAGACGCCGCAGCAATGCTGTCGCTTTATAGCGATCAGACTTGTGTTTGGCGTAGAGCGCGTCGAGCGCTTGAAGGATCTTATCGAGCCCAATTCTATCAGCGCGTTGCAAGATCCCCTCAGGGAAGTTCAGTCCCAACTGACACGCGAGATCTATTTGATCAGCCGTAGAAACCCCATTCTCAATGAGCCATGCTGCTTCGTTGGCCATGAGGGCATAGAGAGGCAGGGGATCGAAGCGTTCTCCAGCTTCTTTGGGGTATTGAGCGCCGCCATCTTTGTAGTTATAAAACCCCCGGCCGGTCTTGCGCCCCAGCCGCCCCTCCTTGACGGCTTGCTCGATGATTGGGGGAATGGGAAGGCCCGCTTCTTTCATAATATTATAGCCCACGTCAATCCCAGTGAGATCTTGCAGTTCGAACGGGCCCATGGGGAAGTTTTCATAAAATTTCATTCTGCTATCGATCTCTTCGATAGTCGCTTCGCCGCGCGAGACCATCCAGGCAGCTTCAAACAGATAGGGCCCGATCAGAATTCTGTTAACGATGAAGCCTCGCACGTCCTTCTCCACGCGGATGGGGGTTTTGCCGAGCCTCTTGGCCAGCTCCACGATGAGCTGCATCGTCTCTTCGGAGGTCTTTTCGCCCCTCACAACCTCGACGAGGGCCATGCGCACCACAGGATTGAAGAAGTGCATCCCAACGACCTTGTCGGGGCGGCCTGTCACCCTCCCAAGCTCGGAGATGCTGAGCGAGCTCGTATTGCTCGCGAGGATCGCATGTGGGGGTGAGAGCGTGTCTATCTCCCTGAAGAGCGCTTGCTTTAAGCTCATGATCTCTGGGGCGGCCTCGATGATGATATCGGCATCGGCGACGGCCTCTTTGAGGTCAACCAAGGGGGTTATCAGTTTCAGGGCCGCATCGGCTTTCTCTTGGGGAATGGAGCCCTTCTCCACAAGTTTTTTGAGGCTCCAGGCGATCTGGTCGTAGCCCTTCTTCACGAACTCTTCAGAGATGTCGCGCATCTTGACCCTATAGCCAGCCAGGGCAGCGATCTCAGCGATGCCGTGGCCCATCGTGCCCGCACCCAGCACCGTGATCGTTTTGATATCTTCGAGCTTCACAGGGATCACCTCAAAGCGTTTTGCTCGATGCTAATGATAACGGAAAGGCACGGATCTGCGCAAAGGCGTTACGACTCCCCTGCTCCAGGAGGTGGCTCGCGCAGCCCGCCCAGACTGAAAATATTCTCTTGAATGACGCTGAGAGTTTTGCGCGCACGCCTCCGAATATCTTGGGTCCTAAAACGCAACACCGACCAACCCCACCGTGCTAGGTCAGCGTCTCTCTGCTCATCGCGAGCTCGAGCTTCTGGATCAGAGTGCCATTCCTCCCCGTTGCACTCGATATTCAGATTCCCACGAGCGCAAAAGATCGCAAAATCTAAACAATAGATGCGATCTCGCTTGCCAATGTAAAACTGTCGCTCGGCGGGAATGCCAGCTTTCTTAAGATGACGCCACAGCTCGTCCTCGAGAGGGCT
>DAIPXV010000146.1:0-2899 GCA_036783095.1 Candidatus Bipolaricaulota bacterium | reverse complement strand
TTTGCGTTTCCCTTATCTTTGGGTGTGGGCTTGGCCCCGACAGCCCTCGCGATCGCCGACTTTGACGGGGACGGCTTCGATGATCTAGCCGTGGCGAACTTCGAGAGCCGCACGGTCGCGATCCTGCGCAGCACCGGCGATGGCGGCTTTCAACTGAAGAGCTTCCTTGCGCTCACCGGGCGCCCTGTTGCCATTGCTGCTCACGATTGTACTGGGGATCGGAAGATTGATCTGATCATAGCGAACTTCGATGAGGGCCGGATCGCGATCTTTGAGGGCCAGGGGACGGGGGAGTTTACAGCTACGCGGGAGATCGTCGTGGGTGCGGGGCCGTACGCGCTGCTTAGCGCGGACTTCAATGGCGATGGGATTGTAGATATAGCTGTGGCCAACGCGCCTTTGGGCCAGATAAAGATTCTTCTAGGAGACGGCACAGGGGATTTTTCCCAAGCTCAAGAGATCGCCCTTGGAGGCTGGCCCAGCGCGTTAGCTTCTGAAGATTTCGACGACGATGGCCGGCTCGATCTTGCTGTGACGGATTTCTTTAACGATACGGTGACGATTCTGTTGGGCAGCAGCGACGGAAGATTAGAAGCGCTCAAGCCGTTCGCAGCGGGCAAGGAGCCCACGGGGCTAGCCGTGGGCGATCTCAACGGCGATAACTTCGCTGATCTTGCGATCGCTGCTTCGGAAGAGAACGCTGTCAAGATCTTCTTCGGGCAGGGGACGGGGCGGTTTCGCGAGGGGCCGGTGCTCTTCGCTGGGCCGGAGAGCCGCGCCGTCGCTCTCGCTGACTTGGATCGCGACGGCGCGCTCGATCTCATCGCCGCGAGCATCCAGAGCAATGAACTAAAAATCTTTCTCGGTCGAGGCGATGGGACGTTTGGGATGAGCAAGATCTGGCCAGTGGGGGCGGGGCCTATTGCTCTTGCTGTGGGAGATTTCCGCAACACAGGGTTTAGCGATATCGCCGTAGCGCAGTTTCTCAGCGGGCGCGTCGCTGTTCTGTTCAACCAGATGGGTCTAGCTCGCTGAGCGTTGCACCAAGCTTTCGTTTTCGCTATCGTAAGAGCACCATGCAGAAGTGCTTTCGCGTCCTCTGGATTCTCGGTGCAGTAGCGTTTCTCTTTGTGGGTTTGGCGGAGCCGAGTTTTTCTGGCGGTTGGGAGACGCCGCCAAAGCCTATCTCCCCAAGCGAGCACCATCCGAAGATCGAGTCGGCGCTGCTTATTGGCCCTCACCCAGACTTCGTCTGGACTGTTTGCCTTCGCCAGCCGTCGGCTGGCGAAGATGTACGTCAAGCGAAGCTTGGTCCAGGCGAAGCCTGGCTCAGAGTCATCATCGAGAGCGAGCGCCTGCTCGACGAAGCGCTCTTGCAGCGCGTTGGCGCCCAGATCGAAGCTCGCGCGGGGACGCTCTACCGCGTGCGCGTCCCCAGGGAGCATCTCCAAGCGTTAGCTGACATCCCCGGAATCTCGTTCATTCGGCGCCCAAGACTATTCACAACGCTAGGAACGCGCACAACTGAAGGGGTCTTGCCCACCGGGGCGCTGCTTTTGCAGAGCGCGGGCTGGCGCGGCCAGAACGTCAAGATCGCTATCATAGATTTGGGATTTTCTGGGCTGAGCCGCGCCCTCGACTCCAAAGTCATCAAGCGCGATATGATCGTCGACACCCAAGACTACACCGGCGAGGGGCTCGAAGTTGGGACTGCTCACGGCACGGGCGTCGCGGAGATCGTCCATGCCATGGCTCCGCAAGCGTGGCTCTATCTGAAAAAGGTCGCCGACGAGATAGATCTCTCTAACGCTGTGGACGACGCGATCGCCCAGGGGGTGCAGATTATTAATTACTCCGTAGGCGTGGCCAACGCGAATTTTGGGGACGGCACAGGGGTCGTCGCGGCGATCGCCGATCGAGCACGGGCTCACGGGATTCTGTGGGTCAACGCCGCGGGCAATCACGCCCAGAGCCATTGGATGGGCCCTTTCAGCGATAGAAATTTTAATGGTTGGCTCGACTTTGCTCCCGGCAGAGAAGAGCTACTCATCAAAGTGGACTTCCCTGGCTCGATTGAGCTCTATTTGACGTGGGACGACTGGCCGCGCACGGCTCAAGACTTCGATCTCTTTCTCTATGACGCTCAGGGGCGCTTGGTCGCGAGTTCCCAAAACTATCAGACGGGCTTTGAGGAGCCCACAGAACAGATAGAATACGTCGCCTGGGCGCCAGGGGTCTATCGCGCGCGGGTGCTCGCGCGGCGCGTCTCCCGAACGAATATCAGACTGAAGATCTTCAATCTCAGTCAGCAACCCATCGAGCCCAACGTCCCAGCGGGGAGCATCTTAACGCCCGCGGACGCGCGCGGCGCTCTCGCTGTGGGCGCGATCAGCGTGCGCAGCTGGAAGACCGGCCCCCAAGAGCCGTTCAGTTCGCAAGGGCCCACGAGTGACGGGCGGATCAAGCCCGACATCGCTGGGCCCGATGGCGTCTCAAGCTTCGCTCTGACGTACTTTTCGGGCACTTCAGCGTCGGCGCCGCATGTTGCTGGAGCGGCAGCGCTCCTGCTCTCGCAGCACCCCGAATGGACAGCCGAGCAGCTCCAGAGCGCCCTGGAAGCGCAAGCTATTGATCTGGGCGAGCCGGGAAAAGACAACATCTACGGCGCGGGGAGGTTGGATCTCTCTTTAGGTGCGATACGCGCCCAGCGCACGATTTCGCCCCAGCGCGCCAAGCCCGGTGACCTCGTCACCGTGACAGTCGAGATGACGATGCCGCCGGGGCTCTTTGGGGGCTTAGAGCTGCGCGAGACGCCTCCAGCAGGCTTCGCCTGCGCCGTTTGCCGTGCCGCCTTCGGCGGCACGATGAACAGTCCAGACGAAGTCTGGTGGATCTGGAC
>DAIPXV010000145.1:0-2916 GCA_036783095.1 Candidatus Bipolaricaulota bacterium | reverse complement strand
CTCTACATCGAGCCGGGAGCTAACAGTCTCTTACGCAAAGCTGATATAGATCTCAGCTACGTTGCTCGCACGTGGTGTGTGCATCTGACATCATTTGTGGGGCAAGAGCAGTGGGCCGTACAGTGCGAGGTGGTGCGCGCTCTCCCCCCAAAGAGATTGGTGAGCTTTGCCCCGGGGATGATCTTGGCGCGGCGGGGCTTGCGCGCGCTCTATCCCGTCTTGAAGAGAACGCACGTGCTCTTTCTCAATCGCGGAGAATTTGAGCTACTCACGCATACAGACGATCTCTCCGTCGGGGCGCGCACGTTGCTCAAAGTTGGCGCTCAGCTTATCGTGGTGACGTTGGGGGCTGAAGGCAGCTACGTGACCGATGGCAAAATAGCCCATCGCGTAGAGGCGCCGCGCGTGAAGAGAGTTCTCGATACGACCGGCGCGGGGGATGCGTTCGCTGCTGGCTTTCTCTATGGGCTTTTTGAGGAGCGCGACATCCGTGAGTGCGCGGAGCTAGGGGCGCAGTTCGCGCGTGCAGCAGTCAGTCAGATGGGTGGACGGCTCACGATCTCGCGGTTGAGGCAGTACCCGTGAGGATAGGGCTGCCCGTCAATGTAGAGAGTTCTGTCTCTGATCTCCCACAGCCCCGCAGAGAGCTTCGCTAATGTCAGCAGAATCAGTGGCGTCTCGTACTGGAATTGCTCCCGACGGATCTCATGGACAAGCTCCTTCCAGATGGGCTCACGCCGCACACGCTCAAGACTCTCTGAGCGCACCCGCGCCGTCACAGCGATCCAAAGCTCTGTCAGCCGCTCAGAGCTGAGCGGGAACTCATACCAGGAGATGACCGGCCCGCGATCTGTCTGCTCCGTCGCGATGTGCAGCATCCCTCCCGCTTTCAGATAACTGATATTCATAATCTCGGGGATCTCTTGAGCAAGCTTCTCCTGGGGCACAGCCACCAGATAGGGCAGGGGGCGCAGGGCTTGCTCCTCCATAACTTTTGGCCACATCCCAATAGGGCCGAGCTGCGGGATGGCCGGATGGAGATTGAGCACGTCCACAGCATTGAGAATCTCCGCGCTGAGAATCTGCATATACCCCACCGAGAGATAGAGCTTCACTCCGTGGGGCAAGAGCTGCCGCAGCGCGCGGTCGTGCGCGACGCGCCAGCGCGCCACGAGCTTGGGGTCTTGACGGGCTTGCTCACGCAGCTCTGGGGCAAACTCCCGCGACGGGAAGAAGATCAATCTCTTCAGAGATCGAAGCGCTTTCACGGCTTCGATGCGCCGCGCTAACTCTCTCTCTGAAGGGTGCTCCGGGACGTTACAAAGCACGCACGGAACCTCAGCGTTGATCTGCCCAGACGCAAGCGCGCTGTCGAGAGCGCGCAGCAGCGTCACGGCATCGTCATCGTGCAGCGACGTGAGAATCCCAAACTGAAATTTTTTCATCCTAAGCCTCCGATCTGCTCGCCGCGAATTCGTCGGCGCATTTGCTCACTCTGTTCAATGAAAGCATCATCTATGCCAGGCTTCGTCTGGACCGTCCACCGTGCCGCCGCAGGCGGCACGACAAACAGCCCAGACGAAGTCTGGAACGCCTCCGCGATCTCCGCTAAGATCAACGCATTAGGGCTTATACACCCAATCGCAGCCGCCTTGAGGGCATAGCGATTCCCGTTGAACGCCACCGCCAAGCCCCCCGCCTGACGAACCAACGCGAGCGCCTCGACATCGGTGATGCTATCGCCGACGTAGATCGTCTGCGCAAGAGAGATCCCCGTGCGCTCGGAGATCTTGTGCAGGGCTTGAGCTTTCTCTGGCCCCCCGATGGGCTGCACCTCGCGCACAGCGCGCCCGATCTCCATCCCCCACACGCGCTCCCAAAAGATATGATCGAGAAGTGCTATAGTTTGGCGATCTTCTCCCGAAAGTTCGTCTAAGCGCTGGGCCCCAGGGGGAATTTCAATCTGAGAGCGCTGTATGATCTGACTGTACAGAGCGAGCAGCTCGTGGCGCTCTTGTTCTGGGAGCGCGTACGCATCGAGAGATATTTTCGTACAGTATGTGTTCTCAAAGGGAAACTGAAGGGCTTCGCAGACGGCGCGCACGTAGGGCTCGTAGCTCGTGCTCACGATAAATACAGGCATCTGCGCGCGGATGCGCTGGAGGGCCTCGCGGGCGCCGGGGATGAGTTTTATGCTTGTGCGGGAGAAATCTTGGAGATCGCGATCGCGCAACCCAAATGCTTTCAGAAAGGGCACGATAAGCGCAAGAGTGGTGCCGGCTTTGTACCCCGGACGCTGGACGATGTCAGCCAAGATGTCGTCGTAACGGCTTATGAGGGCGAAGAAATAAGCCCCCTGAGGGAGGAAGTGCGCTGTCAGCTCGAACGCGTTATCGTTGAGCGTCAGCGGGCCTTCAAGATCGCTGACAAATTGCGTCAGTCTCATACGATCAGTATACCCATCGTGCAGGGAGGGGGCAATTGGTCAACACCCCTGGGGATTGTTTATAATAAAAAGCCACAAACACAAAAAGAGAGGGGGTGAGAACCGATGAACAAGAGCGACTTGGTGGAGCTGGTAACCAAGCAAGCCAAGCTCCCGTCGAAGACCGCAGCCAAGCGGGCCCTGGACGCCGCTCTCAACGCTATTATGGACGCCGTTGCCCGCGGGGATTCGGTGACATTGGCGCGATTTGGGACATTCCAAGCGGTGGTGCGCAAGGCGGCGCGGCGCTTCAACCCACGCACGCGCCAACCCATAGACGTCCCGGCCAAGCGCGTACCCAAATTCAAAGCCGGCCGAAAGTTCAAGCAACTCGTCTCCAAAGGCCGATAGGAAAGTCGCAGGGGAGGAGGAACGATGCCGCGCGTCTACCATCTCAGCGTGAGCGAGAGGGAGATCGCAGGGGCGCTGAT
>DAIPXV010000144.1:0-2917 GCA_036783095.1 Candidatus Bipolaricaulota bacterium | reverse complement strand
GTGCTGACGTTAGGGGAGCGGGGGTACGAGCGGGCAGGGCTCTATCGCAAGGGGGAGACGCTGGAGTCGCCGCTCCTGCCGGGATTGCGCATCCCCCTTGATGAGATCTTTTGAATCCCGGAAGGCGCGGACAAGCAAGACCCCCCCACGTCCCCCACGTCCTTGGCCATCCTCACGGCACTCCCTATAATGCGGACAATCTTAATACGCAAGGGAGGCGCGTTTCAATGCGAATCATTGTGAAGAGGGGGCTAGCTCTCAGCGCGCTGCTGGGGGCTGTCATCGCGGCCCTCGCCCTGGCGGCGACGATCCGCGGGACCAACGGCGATGACGTCTTAGTGGGCACCAGCGGGCCCGATACGATCAAGGGTCTGGCGGGCAACGACACGATCTACGGCGCTGGCGGGGACGATAAGCTCTTTGGCGACGCCGACAACGACACGATCTGGGGCGAAGATGGCGACGATCTACTGGACGGGGGCCCAGGGAACGATACCCTCGATGGGGGCCTGGGCAAAGATGCTCTTGTGGGCGGGCCGGGCAAAGACCGGGTGAAAGGCTTCGCCGGCAATGATACGCTGTTGGGCGGCCCAGAGGACGACCACGTTGAAGGAGGAGATGGAGCGGACTCGCTCTCCGGTGAGGACGGCAACGATCGGCTCGACGGCGGCCCCCAGGGCGATAGCCTCAGCGGCGGAGCCGGAAACGATGTGCTCCTTGGCGGCCCAGGCGACGATGGCCTCAGCGGCGACGAGGGGAACGACGAGCTGGACGGGGGCGAAGGGGACGATCGGCTCAGCGGCGGAGGGGGCACCGACAAGCTCGTAGGCGGCCTGGGCGCGGATCGGCTCGTCGGTGGCGAGGGCAGCGATACCCTCGACGGCGGTGCCGGCAACGACAGCCTCGCCGGCGGCCTGGACGATGACACCCTCCTGGGGGGCGAGGGCAACGATACCCTCATGGGCGACGCTGGCAATGATGCCTTCAGCGATGGCCCGGGGAAAGATTTCCTCTACGGGGGGTTGGGCAACGATCGCATTACACTAGTCGAGGACGAGACCACGGACTACGTCTTTGGCGAGGATGGCGACGATGTGATCGTGCTGGTGGAGTTTTCCGGGGCAGATGTGATCTCGTGCGGGCCGGGCAACGACACAGTGAGTTTAGGGGGCAACAGCGAGGCGCGCGCGCCCAACGGGACGATTCTGAAGCCCGGTACCCCCGGCGATAGCGGGTGCGAGACGATCAAGCCATAAGGATAGCCGGATGCTCAAGCATCCGGCTCAGCCGATGGAAGCCCGCTGAAGGGGGCTTGGGGAGCGTGCTTCAGCACGCTTGTACATGCTAAGCCGGCGGATGAATCCGCCGGCTCACTTTCCGTGATTTAGCTCTTTGTTGCACAGTGCGCGGGGGCGGGAGTAGAATAGCTCACTCGATCTCATTCGTGAGGGAGGGAGGCAGGATGCGTCTTCTTGTGGTTGTTGCGGGGATGGTGCTCGTCTTTGGCGGCTCAGCAGTGGCGAAGGAGCTGAAGGTCACTACTTCAGCAGACTTTGTCAACTGCGTGGCCGGTATCGCGCTGACTGCTGGGCCAGATGCTGGTCAGACGGCCCTTGCCGGGGATACGTGTGTGGTCATGCCGGGGGCTTACGTGGCCGCTGTCACGGTGACCCTGCAAAATCTCAAAATCTTAGCCAACATCGGGGCCACTCTCAACGGGCAGATCATCATCCAAGCCAATGGGGTGCAGATTGGCGCTCCAGGACAGGGGTTCACGATCAATGACAATGCGGGCCCCGCGGGCATTCAGATCAACGTGGGCATGGGCGCCACCCAAGAGATCACGATCGAAGGGAACGTGATCACGTCTACGGCGGGGCCGGGGATCGGGAGTGTTGGGGGTGCCGACTTGAGAAATCTACGCATTCTCAGCAATCAGGTGCGCAGCACCGTCGTCAACGGCATCAATTTTGGGCACACCGGCGCGCTCGAAGATGCTGTGATCGCTGATAATACGCTCGAGACCAATGGTGGCGCGGGGATCGGCTTTCTCAATGGGCGCGTCCGCACGCTCTCCATCAGCGACAATCGCATCAACAGCAACGCTGCCGACGGCATCGTTTTTGTGAACACAAGCAGCGTGGAAGAGCTAGAGCTGTCGCGCAACACCATTCGGGGGAACACCGTAGGGGTGCAGTTCGGCAACATGGGGGGCGTCAGCGGCATTGCGTTCTCTGGGAACACGATCTCGGCCAATCAAAATTTCAATGTGCTCTTTGCCAACGGCGGCTTCGTCGAGGACGTCTCGTTTGAAGGCGACGAGCTCAGCACCACGACGATGATGGGCGGCGCGGGCGTGCTCATCGTCAATGGGGGCGTCGCGGAGCGCATTGCTCTCAGAAACGTGCTCATCGAGCGCAACACCGGCCACGGTGTCTGGGTGCAGAACGCTGGAAGGTTGCGCGAGTTGTCTGTAGTGGGCGGGCGCATCCGCAACAACGCCGGGCATAACGTCTTCATCGAGCACAGTCTTCCGGTCACGGATTTTGGCGTCTCCGATATACTCTTCCAAGATGTGGTCATCGAGCAAGCCGACGACAACGGCGTGCGCATTCTTACCAACACGGCTGAGATCGGCCCCTTGAGCTTCAAGAATGTACTTTTGGCTAAGAACGGCGCGCTGGGGATCTGCGTGCGCACGACCACGGGGACGATGGGCGAGATTTCCGTAGAAAGCTCGACGGTGCGAGAGAGCCAGGGCGGCCCCGGCACGACCTCGTGCGATGGAATCGCTCCTCAGGCCGAAGGCTCGGGCGTAGAGATTCTCACGCTGGGCACGACCCCTGTGAGCAATATCAGCGTCCGTGAGAGCGTCTTTACGAACAACGGGGGCTTTGGGCTGCGCTTGCACGCCCTG
>DAIPXV010000143.1:0-2928 GCA_036783095.1 Candidatus Bipolaricaulota bacterium | reverse complement strand
CGGGGAGGGGTGATGCTATGCTCAACTACATCGCGCGCCGTCTGATCTACATGATCCCAACGCTCTTTGTCATCTCCGTCGTCTCGTTCATTGTAGTTCAGCTTGCCCCTGGCGATTTCTTGACAAAATACAAGCTGAACGAGCGCATCTCCCAAGAGACGCTGCAGAACATTGCGAAGCACCTGGGACTGGAGAAGCCCTGCGAGCCCCTACAGGGACAATGGAGCGGCTGCGCGGAGCGCTACTGGCGCTGGCTCAAGGGGATTCTCTTCAGCAGCGACAGCGTCGATCCTGCAACAGGGCAACGGTGGAAAGTCTGGTCAGTGAGCGCTCAGTTTCCGTTCATCCATTGGAACCCCGATTTTGGGTTCTCGTTTGAGACCAATCAGCCGGTTTCCACGCTCTTCTGGGAGCGCCTGCCCCTTACACTGTTAGTGACTATCCCCACGTTTCTGTTCGCGTGGCTCATCTCGCTGCCCTTAGGGATCTACGCCGCGACGCGACAGTATTCTCTAGGCGATACGATCTTCACGCTCTTGGGGTTTGCCGGGCTTTCGATCCCCAATTTCTTTCTCGCGTTAGTGTTGATGTACTGGCTGGTGGTCTCGCTGACGCCCATGCTCTGTAGCTGGGGCTGGCAGTTCTTCTGTCCGGGCAATCCTGGGGCATCTGTTGGCGGGCTCTTCGTGCAGGAACACATGGGCGGGTCGCCCTGGCCCTGGGAGTGGTCGCTGAGCAAATGGCTCGACTATCTCTGGCATCTGTGGCCCGCGGTGCTCGTCATCGGAGGCTCATCTATTGCTGGGCTGATGCGCATCATGCGCGGCCAGATGCTCGACATTCTCGGCTCACAGTATATTATGACGGCCCGCGCCAAGGGACTGAGCGAGCGCGTTGTGATCTATAAACACGCGCTGCGCAACGCCCTCAACGTGATGATTAGTATATTCGGGCAGAGCCTCCCCGGCTTGATCGGCGGCGCTTTGATTACAGCAATCGTACTCAACTTCCCCACGGTCGAACGGCTCTTTTACGAAGCCCTGCGGGCCTATGACGATTACTTAGTGCAAACGCTCTTGATGTTCTTTGCGGTCTTGCTGCTGCTGGGCAATCTTTTGGCAGATATTATGCTCGCGTGGGCCGATCCACGGATTCGCTATGACTGAAAAACCCCTCAGCCAAGGGCAGCTCATCTGGCGACGCTTCCGGCGCCATAAGCTTGGGGCCTTGGGCGGAGCAATTATCGCGCTCTTAATAATAGTCACGCTCTTTGCGCACTTCATCAGCCCTTATGATTACGCGACGCAACACCGACGATTTGCGTTTGCCCCGCCCACAAAGATTCACTTTTTTGATAAAGACGGCCGGCTGAGCTGGCCCTTCGTCTATGGGATCACTCGCGAGCGCGACCCGCGAGGGCGCTGGATCTATCGCGAGGACACCACGCAAGCCTATCCCATACGGTTCTTCGTGAAGGGCGATCCATATAGACTCTTTTGGCTCATCCCCGCGGATATCCATCTCTTTGGCACGGGGGAGCTCGATCCCAACTCTCCGGGACAGATTTTTCTCTTTGGCACTGATGATGTGGGGCGTGATCTCTTCTCGCGCACGCTCATTGGGGGGTGGGTCTCGCTCTCGATTGGGCCGTTAGCATTGGCGATCAGCTTGACACTTGCGATCGTCTTCGGCGGGATTTCGGGGTATTTCGGTGGAGGTTGGGATAACTTCATTCAGCGGGCTATCGAAGTCTTGAATTCGTTTCCGGGGTTGCCGTTGCTATTGGCGCTTGCGGCGATCCTGCCGCCGGGGTTGCCGCCGGCGATCTCGTTTTTGTTGATTATTATGATTCTCTCCATTTTGGGCTGGGGGGGCACGGCGCGGGCGCTGCGCGGGCTCTTTTTAGTCTTGAGAGAGCAAGAGTTCGCGTTGGCCGCCAAAGCGATGGGCGCGAGCAACGCTCGTATTATCTTTAAGCATCTCTTGCCCAACACGCTGAGTTACATCATAGTCAGTGCGACGCTAGGCATTCCGGGGTTGATTCTCGCTGAAGCGTCCTTGAGCTTTCTGGGGTTTGGCATTCGAGATCCGATGACGAGCTGGGGACAGCTGCTCAATCAATTTACCGACAGCACGATCACGAATCTGACATATCACCCCTGGCTGATGATTCCGGGGTTCTTTATTATTATCGCCGTGCTCGCTTTTAACTTTATGGGCGACGCGCTGCGCGACGCCACCGATCCATTCTCGGTGCAGGGGCGCTAAAAACAAAAGCCCTGCCGAGCTATGCAGCTCGACAGGGCCACTACTGCACTCTAATTTTTATCCGTTACTTGCACTCCTGACCGTTAGCAAGGCTCTGGAGACACTGCACGTCGAACGCTCTGCCCAACTGGATCAAGAGTGCCTTGGTCGCAGCGCGGCGCACCGCAGGGGTAGCACCATCGGTCATGAGTTGGCGCAGCTCGGCCTCGGGCTTGTCCGCCCAACGATTGCCTAACTCGTAGTAGGCCGCTAAGCCGATCTCTGGGTTGTTAGCATCTTGTGCGAGTGCCTCGAGCTGATCCGTTGGCGCCCCCTCCAAGGCCTTAGCCAACCCACGCCGGCTGGCAAACGACGAATAGAGGGCAATAGGCGCGCCCTCGGCATCATTATAGAGCTGGTAATCGAGGCCTACAACCTCCTGCAACAGCTCCTGTTGATTGCTTGCTTTGGCCTGTTGGGCCGCTGCGAGCAGGGCCTCGACTTCATTCTGGCCTTCAGCTTGCTGGACGCAGGGACTAAAGACCCCTGGGAAGACCTGGACCCCTTGGACGTAGGCGCTTGCTGCGGCTAGCTTCGCCCCAGATTTCAAGCCGAGCTGCTTGGCATCGGTAGCCAACTCCAATAACTCATTGCATCCAATGTTAACGAGAGGGCCAAGGA
>DAIPXV010000142.1:0-2964 GCA_036783095.1 Candidatus Bipolaricaulota bacterium | reverse complement strand
TGTTGCAAAATCTGGAGAAGAGCGGGTACAATCGGCTCAGCCGGAGGCAGGTCTTACAGATTCTCGGGGTTAGCATGGGTGCACTAGCAGTAGGTGGCTGCACGGGCAAGCTCTTGGAGCATGGGTTAAGCTCAAGCAGCAAGCTAGAGCCGTTAGCTGCGTCAACAAGCAGTCTCTTTTGGAGGACCATTCAAGCTAGCAAGAACTTGGACAAGGAGTATTTGCGCGAGAGAAGCAGAAAACTGAAGAGAATCGTCAAGCAGCTGAAGAAAGGTCAGGGAAATCCTACAGAACTGGCAAGTGAGGCTCGACAAGCTGGTTATGAGATTGTCGGCCATTGGGCGGAGAGAGGGGTGCTGCGGGCGCTTGATGAAGACTTGGAAGAGATACTGACTATCACTCCTGAGAGCTTGGTACTGCCTCTCCCTGAAATAAAGGCTAGAGCAAAACGGCTTCAGCTTGAGCTAGGATTATCTAATGACGAGATTTTAGGGTGGGAGAAAGTATATAAATGGGACAAGAACGTGCTTCTGCAGGCCATAAAACAAGAGGGATCAGAAATGCTATGGAAGCGGTGGCTTGACAAAGCTTTTAAAGCATTTGCTCCATCACCAAGCCTCATAGCAGAAACCATTCCTATTCCTATTCCTCCCTTTCTGCCTCCGTGGGTAAGAGTACTCATATATGTATTAGTAACCGTTCTATTCACTGCAGACCCCGTAGATCAAGGTGGCGAATGTATTCCGTCACCTTGTCCTGGCCAACCACCCGCACCACCCCCGCCTACCCCACCTAACCCTACGTGCAGCGAATACGCATGCGCTGGTTGTTTCGTACAAGGAACATTAATAGCCACACCTAGAGGGCCAAAGCCTATACAAACAATACAACCTGGAGACAGCATATATACCTTCGACTTTAGCACTAAAGATGTTGCTGTGCGAAAAGTCATAGAGACCTTCAAATCACACGATCAAGAGATCCTTTTGTTAAACTTTACCGGTATTGAGGAAATCCGATGCACACCGTCGCATCGATTCTACACGGGACAATGGAGCCACGCTAGAGATCTCAAGCCGGGGGATAGAGTTCTAGGACTTGATGGCCAATGGAAAAAGCTTATGACAATCAGAAAGGAGATCAAGCCCCAGCCAATCTTCAATCTGCACGTGGATGAACTCCACAACTACTTCGTAGGACAACTAGGGTTGTTAGTCCACAACTCTAAAACTCCCAACGCTGTTGATGGGGAGGCATTTTGAGAGAAACGACACCAACAAAGAAATTCAACATATAGATGCTAAAAGCCATAAGAGATATCGCACGGTGGGGTGCTCAACTGGCCGTAGGTCTGCTCATACTAGTTTTAGTATTATTTTTCGTTGAGAATATCGCATCTAGGCACAGAGGGGCAGGCCGATCTATGGAGCCCACCTTACGATCCGACGATAGATACCTAGTAGAAAGCATTACATTTCGTCTGGGTGTGCGCCCTCTACAGCCTGGCGATATTATCGTGTTTAGAGTGCGTGAATCTCCCTCATTCCCTACAGGAAGCGCAGTGAAGCGCCTCATTGCGGTAGGCGGCCAGCGCGTGCGCATTAAGGACTGCTACGTCTATGTCGACGGGCGTCCTCTTACCGACAATGCTTTCAATCACCCTGGTCACCCAGACCCTCAGCGGCAATGCTACTACAGCACAACCGCAGGGATTTTTAACCCCCCAGACGCCGAAGTATTGGTTCCCTTAGGCCACTACTTTGTGTTGGGTGATAATTCGGCTGTCAGCATGGATTCTCGCTTTCCAGAAGTAGGGTTTATCAAGCAAGAGGATGTGACTGGTCGGGTATATTTGCGCATCTGGCCCCTCTGGCGCTTTGGTGTGCCGTGATTGAGAAGCTTCAGCCAAGCCCAGACTGCATAAGTATCTCCACAGCTTTCGCAGCGACTCTGATGGCGTTCTCCTCGCTCATCTGAAGCTGATCGAGCGCGACAGACTCGCTGCGCGTGCGCTGCGCCGCTACCCCCAACACACAGCCCGCTCGCAGCCCTAGCGCACTGCACATCACATAGAGCGTCGCCGCCTCCATCTCGTAATTTAAGACGTTGAGCCTTCGCCATTCTTCGAGCGACCCTTGGAGATGTCTGGGCACATACCCACTGAAGGTGTCGTAGCGCTCCTGGCCGGGATAAAACGTATCAGAAGAACACGTGATCCCCACGTGATAGGGAATCTGAAGCCCTTGGGCCGCACGGATGAGCGCCCCAACAATCTCGTAATCAGCGACAGCGGGGTATTCTATGGGCGCATAGTGCGAAGAAGCTCCGTCGAGCCGCACTGCTCCCGTCGTGATGACCACGTCGCCGATATTGATAGCAGGCTGGATAGCTCCCGTTGTCCCCACGCGAATAAAGATTCTCACCCCAAGCTGCGCCAATTCTTCGACAGCAATCGCCGTCGAGGGCCCGCCGATCCCTGTCGACGTTGTGAGCACCGGCGTCTGACCGATATAGCTCAGCCACGTGGTGTACTCGCGCTTGGAGGCAAGAAAGCGCGGACGCTCCAACGGCGCTGTGCGTGCGATCTTCTCGACGCGCGCGGGATCGCCAGGAAGAAGCGCGATCTGTGCTCCTTCGAGCTGGCTGTCCGTCAGATGTAAGTGATAGACACTCTTCATGTTGACTTACAACAAATTTACGGCATACCAAAGCGCGAGGGGGGCCAGATGCGTAGTAAATAACGCCCATAGACATCTTCATGCTTGACAAACCCAAACATTTCAAAGCGGGAGTCAAAGCTGTACTGTGAATTGTCGCCCAGCACGAAATAGTGTCCCTTGGGGACGATCAGTCTCTCTCCGGGATAGCCCCCAAAGTCGTAGTAACAGCGCCTCCGAGGATCAGGATGGGTAGGGTGATTGAACTTGTCGGAGGTCAGCGGCTTGCTGTTGATATAGACGGAGC
>DAIPXV010000141.1:0-2975 GCA_036783095.1 Candidatus Bipolaricaulota bacterium | reverse complement strand
CGCCGGTAACTTGAGCCGCAGCTGTCCCTCATGCTCCTGAACGCAGCCCTCCACCTCCGTCCAGCTTCCCCCATCGCGCACAAAGACGAAGACTTGCGTCTTCGGCCCAGGACTCGGCACTATCAGCTCGAGCTCTTCTGCCTCAAAGCCTCCTATCATCAGGTCGAGAAATTTCAGGGCTGTCGCCGGCGCCTCCGTGCGGACAAGCGTGCTCAGTTCCTCCATGCACGAGCTCATGCCTCGTTCCTCCCTCTAAGACTTTTTTTACTTCACTGACCCTGTGGCCAAGGCAATCGGCGGAGCAGTGTTGAGCACCGCCACGGGGACCTCCGCGGTCACGATATTCGCTTGGGCCTTGACAAAGCAGTCCAAGCGCTTCCATCCCCCTGCGCCCTGATCAAAGTAGAGAAGACAGAGCTTGCTCTCGTCTATGCCCTTGATCTCCGCGTCGGTGTACTCGACCTCGATCTGCGCGATCCCTGCCCTCATGCCGCTGGCCAGGACGCTCACGATCTTCACCGGGTTCTCTAAGAGAGTCCGCTGCTGCGGGAACCCGTTGCGATAGCGCGCTACGATCACGGCACTGTCGGAGTTCGCTTCGACGTTATAGAATCGTAAGAAGACGCCCGCGGTGTTGGTCGCATCGAACTCCGCGCGGCCGGTGCCAAACTTTCGGAAGATCCAGCCTGTGATAGAATTCTCGACAAGCTCGGCGGCGGGGGCAAGCAGCCACGGGAAGATGATGGGGCAAGGGCTGCGCCCTATCTCGCCCATCGTGCAGTCTCGGTTGAGGCGAATCCCGATGACGGGGTTACCGCGTCCTTCAAAAGCCCCCGACGGCCCGCTAGGGTCGCCCCACCAGTTGCGGTCGGCTCGAATGGTCGTCTCATCAAGCCCACCCGCCAGACGCAACCCAAACTGCGTATTGCTCACAATGTCGTTGAATTCTATATCAACATCGCTCGTGGTCGCCCCCAGATCTATGCCCCCTTGAGTATTCTGCTGGACTTTATTGTGATCGAAGCTGACGGCGCTCGTCTCCGTGAAGAAGACGCCGGCCCCGTAGTTCGCAGCGATCGTGTTCTGGCGCACGGCCAGATCGCTCCCCCCTTGAGATATCAGCCCGATCCAACCGTTGGATTCGATGGTGTTGGCGATCAGATGGATCTTTGTCGCCCCAACGAGCTTGACCCCCTCGCGCTCGTTCTGGCGGATCTCGTTGAGCTGAATGAAGATGCTCGTAGC
Organism: Candidatus Bipolaricaulota bacterium; assembly: GCA_036783095.1. Lineage (GTDB taxonomy): Bacteria > Bipolaricaulota > Bipolaricaulia > RBG-16-55-9 > DRXL01 > JANXCC01. Next base: position 1,730 of record DAIPXV010000141.1, on the reverse strand, counting down.
GTTCTCGGCGAGCAAGCCAGCTTCGCCGTTGGAGAGAATTTGATTCTCTCGGAGGATGTGCCGTGAGGCCCCGACGATGCTCACCCCGTGCTTGCCGTTGTCTTTGATGACGTTGTTGACAAGTGTGTCGTTGCGAGCCCCTTCTAGAAGAGCTATGCCCGCTCCATTGTTGCCGGAGATCTCGTTGGATCGGAAGGTGTTGCGCCCATCGCTCTGTTGGATGGAGATTCCATCTTCCTGACTCTCTTTAATTGAGTTCTCCTGGAAGGTGTTGTTGCTGGGGGCGCGGCCCGAGTCTCCTGCGGCGAGCTTCACCCCGATGCCGTTATGGAGAATAGAGTTCTTCAGGAAGACGTTCCCGCTGACATCGCCGGCGAGCAAGACGCCCTCGGCCCCAGCACGAGCGTTGTTCGCAATTGTATTTCCTTGAATGGTGTTGCGCTTGGCCGAGCGCTCCCCTTCTTTGATCGCGATCCCCCCGGCGCTGTTATTGGAGAGTTGGTTCTCGCGGACCTCGTTGTTGTCTGAGGCTTGGAGGGTGATCCCGTAGACACCACTCGAGAGTATCTGATTTTTGAGGATCACCGCACCGTTGGCTCTTTCGACTTTGATGCCGTCCATAGCATTGTTGGTGAGCTCGTTATTGGAGATCTCGACGCCGTCGTTGTCCGTGACGAAGACCCCTTCCCCTTTATTTAAGAGAATCTGATTGCGGCTGATGACAGCGCGGTCGGAAGACTCCCCGACGAAGACCCCGATGCTGCCGTTACTGGCGATCTTGTTCTCTTCGAGCCTAGCGTTGGCGGATTCTTCGAGCTTGACGCCCTCGCCGCCATTATTGAAGATCTCATTTCTCAGGAGGATGACTCCTTCAGCCCCTTTGGTGATGAGAATACCGGCCCCGGCAGCATTGTGAAACTTGCTGTTGGAGACCGCAACGAAGTCATCCTTGATCGCGAGGGCGTTCTCTGCCCCACTGGCGTCCACATCAAAGCCTACAAAGAGCACATTCTTGGCGATGATCTCCACGGCCCCAATAATTTTCGTCTTATCGCGCCCGGCGCGAGAGATCCATTGAAGTCCCTTGACGTCAATCGCGTTCTCCCCAGTCAGGCTCTCTTGATACGTGCACGGAGCAACGACGATCGCGCCGAATTCCGAGCGGGGCTTCTGGCGGCTCTCCCGGGCCCACTGCAAGGCTGCTGTGAGCGTCTTAAAGTTTCCCGGAGTTTCTACGGGCAGGGTGCAGTCCACGAAGATGACCGAGCTGGTTCCGGTGGCCTGAAGAGCTGGGGATATAGCCCACGCCCCTCCCAGCGCCACGACGAGCAAAAGTCCAAGAATACGGGTAGGATTCCGCATGAGAGCTGTCACCTCACTTTTGGATACAAGACCAACCTCCGCGATTGAGGATATTGTACAGCAAGACTGGGAAAGAGTATGTAACGGGGATTACGCAAGCGGGGGGCGAACGCAACAAGTAGGTGCGCCGCCCCCGCAGAAGCTACTTCTATATCTATCGACGCAGCTCTTCATCCCACGTCTTGATCTCAGTGAGTGCGGCCTTCATCTCTGCCCAGCCGTACCAGAACGCGTAGTCGGGATTAGCGTGGAACGCCCCCTGGAACGTGCGCATTCTATACTCTAAGAACATCTTGAAGAGCGCTTGCTCGATGGGGTGGCTCACTTCGTAGAACGCGAGTAGATCCGGGTAATTATATGTGAAATGC
>DAIPXV010000140.1:0-3072 GCA_036783095.1 Candidatus Bipolaricaulota bacterium | reverse complement strand
CGGGCGCACCTCCAGCACCGTCACTTCGTCGAATCTTTTGAGCACGCGGAACTCCGTGATCGCCGGCTTTCCCGTAGAGACTATCTTCATGCGCTGGCGGTGCGCGGGGTCGCGCCCGATGGGGCCTTCAATCCGCCCTTCGTCTTCGGCGACGCGCCCATGCACTACAGCGAGATAGATCTTTTCGATCTGGCGATTCTTGAACTGCTCGACGAGCTTCAGATACGCTAGGTCAGTCTTAGCAAGCACTAAGACCCCGCTTGTCCCCTCGTCCAAGCGATGGACGACCCCGGGGCGCTGAGGCGCCCCGAAGCTCGCTAGAGCGCAGTGACTCATGAGCTGATTGAGCACCGTGCCGCGCGGGTGGCCTGCCGCGGGGTAGACGACCATACCTGCAGGCTTGTCAATCGCGATGATATGTTCATCTTCGTAGAGTATGGGCAGGGTGAAGGGCTCAGGTTCGAGGGTTTCTTCTGGGGTGTCCTCAGGAAGCTCGATGATGACGATATCGTGTGGGCGCAGGCGCAGCCCCGCTCGAGCGGGCTGGCCATTGAGCTGCACTGCCCCAGATTGGATGAGCTTTTGCAAGCGCGAGCGCGTCAGTGTGGGCTCGCTCAAGCGCGCTAAGAGCCATTGGTCAAGCCGAGCGCCCGCTTCGCCCTCAGAGACAGTAAAGACTCGACGCATACTCCCTCTAGGGTATCTTGATCTCCCCAGTGCGGCAACCCCATTGCACTGAAAAAGCCTTAGGAGTATAATCAAACCGTGATGAATTCTCAGCTGGAAGGGGCCGTGCAGGCCATCGCGGAGCAGATTGCCCTGGAGCAGGGAGTAGAGCTCTATTGGCTTGAGGTGAGGACCTCAGGGCCGCGCTGGCAGGTGACAGTCTATATTGAGCGTGATGGCGGGGTCACGATTGATGATTGCGAGCGCGTCAGCCGCGCCCTGGAAGAGCCCCTCGATGCGCTCATCGAGCACAGCTATGAGCTTGAGGTCTCCTCGCCGGGGATGGATCGGCCCTTATACACCCGAAGACACTATGAGCTTGCTGTGGGCAAGCCCATCGAAGTGCGTTTGCAATCCGCAGAAGGACCGACAGTTCTCGTGGGCTGGCTGCAAGGGCTCTCCGATGAGGAGCTCTGGCTCGAAGACGCCTCTGGGGCCCAAGTGCCCATCCCGTTTGCCGCCGTGCGCTCGGCCCAGGTCGTCGAGAGCCGGTTTCTTTAACAGATCGCTTGACTTCACTCTTAATATGGTGATCGCGTGTGAATATTGAGTTTCTCGAGGCGCTCGAGGAGATGGCCAAGGAAGAGGGGCTCGAGCGCGAAGATCTTTATGAGGCGGTCAAGAAGGGGTTGCGCGTCGCGTATATCGAGCAATTTGGCCCGGCGGCCAACATCGAGATCGCCATCGATCGCACCTCCGGAGATATTCACGTCATTGTGGATGGCCAAGCCAAAGATATTAAGCTCACAGATTTTGGCCGCATTGCCACCCGCAAAGCCGAAGAGACTATCAAAAGCGAGATCATCGCCAAGCGTCGCCAGAAGATCTTAGAGCGCTATCAGAGCCGCGTGGGCTCTATTATCAGCGGGCATGTCCATCGCTTTGCCGGGGCTGACGTCTGGGTCAATTTAGGGCAAGCGGAAGCCCTCCTGCCCGAATCCGAACGGATCCCTGGGGAGCGCTATCGCGTGGGGGCCGTGATTAAAGCATATTTGATGCGCGTGGAGCGCACCCAGGGGGATCCAAGGATTATCTTGTCGCGCGCGGCCAAGGAGTTCGTCCAAAAGATGTTAGAACTACAGGTGCCGGAGCTCGAGCAAGGGCTCATTCGCATCGAGGCGATCGCGCGCGAGCCAGGGGTGCGCACCAAGGTCGCCGTGCGATCGCTCGTGGCCGAGCTCGACCCTGTGGGGACATGTGTCGGTGCTGGGGGCAGTCGCATCAGAGAGATCGTGCGCGAGCTCGGCGGAGAGAAGATAGATATTATTCGCTGGAGCTCCGACGTGCGCGAGCTGATTAAAAACAGCTTGGAGCCGGCTAGAGTTTTACAGATCGACCTCGACGAAGCCAAGAGAGAAGCCCGGGTGCTCGTCCCCGATGCAGAGTTATCGTTAGCTATTGGCAAGGGCGGTCAGAACGTCCGCCTCACTGCGAAACTCACAGGATATAAGATCGACGTCACCAGCCCCGAAGAGCTCAAGAAGACTGCACCCCAATAATCTATGCGCGCTGCGTTGTTGCATGGGGTCTATCGGCTTGTACGAGCTCGGGCCTGGGTAGTGCTGCTTCTCTCGGCTCTCTTAAGCGGTGCCGCCCTCAGCTATATTCTCACCCTCCCCATGCGCAGTTCTTTTTTAGATCTCCTTCCCCCTGGTGATCCTCTGCTCACCAAGTTCCAAGAGCGCGAGGAGATCATCACCAAGAGTGACGCCCTCGATATTATCTTAATGTTGCAAGATCCCGAAGGCTCCCCGCGCGATGCCCAGCGCCTCCAAGCCGCAGCCATTCAGATCCAAGAGCGTCTTCTCCAAGATCCGGAGTTCGTCTCGGTGAGCTTCACCAAAGATATCCAGACGCGCCGGAGCACGGAATTGCTCTCCATGTACGACGAGATCCTATTGAAGCTCCGAGAGTATCAAGAGCGCCTGCGCGGACTCGTCCCTGTGGGGCAGTCCCAGACGCCCATGCCAGGGGTGCGCGAGCTCATCGCCATCTATGCCCAAATTAATACAGAGCTTGAGCGCATCTTTCTTGGGGAGCTGGACTGGAGAAGATTAGCTCTCAATCCCCTGGAGCTCTTCAAGCGCTTTGATGAGCTGAAGGCTCTCAACGCCCGCGTCAAGGACGAGTTCGATCACGCCCCAGGATTGATTCAGAATGCCGATCGCTTGGTCGCGGATCTTCTGCAAACTATCACCGAGATAAGCGAGACGATTGACAAGCTCCTGACATGGCCCCAAGAGCTCTATCTCTCCCGTGACGGTACCAAGCTGCTGGTGCGGGTGCGCCCGCGCTATAGCTCCCAACGTGGCTTGGAGTATAATCGCGCCGTCACCCGCACTGTTC
>DAIPXV010000139.1:0-3155 GCA_036783095.1 Candidatus Bipolaricaulota bacterium | reverse complement strand
AGTACGTATAGCGCGAGGGCCCTAAGCCCGGCACGATCTCGTACTGGGGGTATGGCCCCGTAGCGATGAGCAAGTACTCATACGAGAAATCCCCAACCGTCGTGTGCACGACCTTTCTGTGCGGATCAACGCGTGTGGCTGGGGTGTGAACAAAGTGAATCTTGGCCCGTTCGAGCACCGGCGCAAGGGGAAAGCTAATATCTTGAGGCTTGCGCCAGCCAAACGGCACCCAGATCAACGACGGAATAAAGACAAAGTGATCGTCTTTGGAGATCAGCGTGATCTCTGCTGCATCTCCAAGCAGATGGCGCAATTCGAGCGCCCCGGTCAGCCCAGCAAAGTTTCCCCCTATGACGACGACCTTTGGCATGAGCTATCCCTCCTGCTGTCTTATGCGTCGTGCGCGGCGCGGCTTCTTAGTGTCTTCAGAAATCTCTTTTAGGCACTCCGCGAACTCTCGTAATCGCCGATCTACTAAATAGTTGACCGTGCCCTCGGGAAACTTCCCGTCGCGCCCGCGCTCCCCCGCCGGCACCCCTGTCAAAATCTCGATACCCTCATCAATGGTGCTCACCGCCCAGATATGAAATTTTTTCGCCCTCACGGCTTCGACGACATCTTCGCGCAACATCAAGTTCTGCACGTTGCTCTTGGGGATGAGCACCCCTTGCTCGCCCGTCAGCCCTTTGATCTTACAGATGTCAAAGAAACCCTCGATCTTCTCGTTGACTCCCCCGATGGCTTGGACCTCGCCGTGCTGATTGACAGACCCCGTCACGGCGATCCCTTGCTTGATGGGCACCCCCGACAGCGCCGATAAGAGCGCATAGAGCTCGGTCGAAGAGGCGCTGTCGCCCTCGACGCCTTCGTAGCTCTGCTCGAAGACTAATTTTGCTGTCAGCGTCAAGGGCTTGTCTTGAGCGTATTTTTGTGCCAAGTACCCACTCAAGATCAAAACGCCCTTGGAGTGGATAGGTCCGCCCAGCTCGACTTCGCGCTCAATATCTATAATCCCTTCGCGCCCCGCCCCGACGCTCGCAGTAATTCTACTAGGCTTGCCAAACGTATAATCCCCCAAATGAATGATAGAGAGCCCGTTCACTTGCCCCACCGCTTGCCCTTCCGTGTCAATGAGCAGCGTGCCGCGCGCGATCATCTCTTGGATTCTCTCTTGGATGAGATTGGAGCGGTAGACTTTCTCGTCCAAAGCTTTTTGGACGTGGCGCGCGCCGATGTACGAAGATCCTTCTTGGAGGGCCCAATAGTTCGCTTCCCGGATGATATCAGCAATTGCGCCGAAGTGCGTGGAGAGCTTCTGCTGGTCTTCAGCTAACCGTGCCGCGTGCTCTAAGAGTTTCGCCACGGCAGTATTATCCAAATGCTTGAGGCGCTCCTTCTGGCAGAACGTGCAGAGAAACTTCAGAAAATCTCTGATATTCTCGGCGGAAGCGTCCATGCGCGTGTCGAAGTCAGCCTTGACTTTGAAGAGCTCAGGGAACTCCTCGTCGTAGGCATGGAGCAGATAGTAGAAGATGGGATGACCCACGAGCACGACCTTCACGTCCAAGGGGATGGGCTGCGGACGCAGACTCTTCGTCGCGATGAACCCCAGGCGCTCCCCTAGTTCTTCGATAAAAATCTCGCGGCTGCGCAGGGCGCGCTTCAGCCCGTCCCAGCTCAAGAGACTCCTCAGAACATCTTCGATGGGGAGCACTAAATACCCACCATTGGCGCGGTGGAGCGAGCCAGCTTTGATCATGGTGAAATCCGTGTAGAGCGCGCCAAACTGAGTCTCTTTCTCAATGCGCCCAAAGAGATTGTGATAGACGGGGTTGAGCTCGACGACGACCGGAGCCCCGTGCTGCTTGCTGTTATCAACTAAGACGTTCACGGAATATTTTCGGAAGGGCAGCTCCTTCGCCCAGGGGGGGAGTTCGCCCTCGGATTTTTGTTCCCCCTTGAAGAGCTCAATGTTCTCTAAAATATCTTTCTGCAGGGCGTCGAGATACTCCAACACTTCTGGGAGCTCGCGATACTTCTCGCGCAGGTCGTCTATCAGCCCGCCGACCATGTAGAGGGTCACGTGTCTGTCGAGCTCGGTGAGGCGCTCTTGGGCGAGTTTCTCGAGGGCGCGAATCTCTTTCATAGCCACTTTGAGGTCTTCTTGGAGGGCGTCACGGCGGCGCTGGATATCTTCGCGAGCGGCAGGGGGCAACGACTGAAACTCCGCGTCGCTCAAGGGGCGACCACCCAGCACCGGCACGATTAAGATCCCAAAGGGCGCAGCTTGCAGGAGAAAGCCCGCCTGAGAAGCCTTCTCTTGCACGCGATTGATGATCGCTTCGCGCTGCTGGTTGATCGCTTTGACGATCTCGTCGCGCCGGGCAGAATACTCTTCGCTCTCGAAGACTTTGGGCAGCTCGCGCCGCACGTGCTCGATGAGATTTTTGATATCTTGGGCGAACCGAGCGCCCCAGCCGGGGGGCAGGCGCAGAGCCTTGGGGTGATACGGGTCTTCAAAATTGTTCACATAGCACCAATCGGGGGGGGTCTCTTTCTGGCGCGCGAGCTCCTCCAGAAACGATCGGACGGCGGTCATCTTGCCGATGCCCGGCGGCCCGGCGACGTAGATGTTGAAGCCCAGCTCTTGAATCCCTAGGCCAAACTGGAGCGCCGAGACGGCGCGCCTCTGCCCGATGATCCCCTCTAACGGTTCGATATGTTCCGTCGTCTCGATTCCCAACGCATGAGGATCGAACGTACGACGCAGCTGTTCTGGGCTCAACTCATAGGGCATAGTCACTCACTCTTTCTGGCCCCTTCCCGATAGCGCGGGACGGGGAGATACTCGACGCTGGGTTGGTGGCGCACCGGCTGCGGGTAGAGCGCCATTAAGTGTAAGAACTCTTTGGGGATGTCGCAGCGCACCTTCAGCCCCAACTCCTTCGCTTTCTCGCACGTAATGGGGTAGTCATGGGTCCAATGGCCCTCTGAGAGTTTTCGAGCCAGCTCGCGCGCCTGCGCTTCAGGGTAGCGTCCTGCGAGCAATTCATAGACGGCATCTTGGAGCTGCTGGACGGCCTTGCGCGCCACATCAGCTCGGATCAGCGTTTGGTCGTCTATCTCGTGTAAGGGCTTCTTCTCGATGACCGCTA
>DAIPXV010000138.1:0-3206 GCA_036783095.1 Candidatus Bipolaricaulota bacterium | reverse complement strand
CGAGGCGGGTGTACATCGCTGTCCAGCGCAGCAACCCCTTCCAACTCGCCGCCGACATCACCGGCACTTTGAAGACCTTGTCCTTGCGCAGCGGGTTGACGCTCTCGGCGACGTAGAAGGGGTCGTCGTCTTTGCTCATCCACGGCTTGGCGAGGGTGAAGGTGAATTGCAGAAACCAGGAGCCGGGAGGGAGGGCCTGTAAATCTGGCACAGTGGGTATCAGGTGCAATCTCTGTAACTGCTCAAGCGCAGGCCGGATGAGTTTTTGGGCATAGGGGGTGTTTCCAGGTTGGGCAGTGTGAACCAGGCTTTTATAGCCAGCACCTTGTTTGCGGCTGCCGCTAACGGCGTAGTCTTTTACTTTTGCGCCTTTATCTCCGCCTTCGTCCCGCGCCACAACTCCGGCTAGTAAGCGGATGCGCTCAAAGACATCAGGAATTGCTACGCCGCGATGATTGCCGCTGACAATGGCATCAACGTCTTCTGTCTTTTCGCCGCCAAGTTCGACATACAGGTCATAACTCATGCAGCACCTCCTCGCCAGTTTTGACGGTGTAATTTCCATCTCCGAGTGTTTTCTTGATCTCTTCTATAACCCTGTCACGCATCTGAGCATCTCTGGCGTAGCCCCAAATGCGTCCGCCATCGGCGCGGAAGGCAAAGAGTTTCTTGCTAATGGCGTCGTGTGTAGCGTCTCCCCGCCTGCCACGCAAGAATTGCTGATAGGGTTCATTCCCGCTAACTTTTTGCCCATCGTCCGAAAGGCCCATCAGAGCATTCATTTGCTTGCGCCATAGAAATGCACCTTTGACGAAGAAGAACCAGCGTAAATCTGGAGCTTTTTCAGGCGTCACCTGTCGGAATTTTTGGAGAAAGGGTTTGATATCAGGCTTCGGCGGCAGTCGAATGGAGTCCACTTGCACAATGCCGTAATCTTCGCCGACTTTTCCTTTTTGCGGCTTGAGCGTCGTTTTGCCTCCCAACGCGCCGTAGTTCGCCGCGATCTCTACCGCCTTTGCCAGCAGCCATCTCTCTTCGGCACTCATCTGGCGAAGTTCAAGGAATTGCAATCGAAAAGTCTGGTTTGCGTCTAATGCGTTTTGCACCATCTGACCTTGCTCATCCAGCACGCGCAGCCGAAACTTGCGCGCCCAGCCGGTGCAGCCAAACAATTCGCAAGCAGCACAACGCCTCCCATTCTCATCAGGACAGCGGTCATCGCTCGTCGGATCACACGCGTACCCTCCCAACCCCCGCACCAGCGCCTCATACCACCAGCGCAAACTCCCGATCAGCCCTGTCTCGTGCAGGCGGTCGCAGGTTTGATCAACTCCCCCGGTCCACAATGGCGTCAGCGTCCTCAAGCGAAACTCCATGATGCTAACCTCTTCCCTATAGTAAGCCCCTCAATATAGCAGAATCCCTGCAAAACCGTCAAGCCTCCCTACCACCACATGCGGAAGCCTTCGTAGGGCTCCTCACCCACAAGGTGCTTCACGAGCTTGTAGCACTCCAAGCGAATTAAGTGTCTGTACGAGACGTGCTTTTTAAGCTTTCTATGCTCGATCGTCTGCTGGAGTCTACTCTCGTACTCCTGCACGAACGTCTTGCGCCCCGGCTCCCTCAGATAACAATAGTTGAGATCGCGATCGAAGTCGTCCATCTGGATCATGCGCTCGTTCACCACTTTGAAGATTGTCCGGTCTACTATGATGGGCTTAAAGATCTCACTGAGGTCGAGGCTGAGCGAGTAACGCCGCGCGCTGGGCTCGTGTAAGAAACTGACTGTGGAGTTGAGCTGGGTCTTGTAAATCTCGCTGAGCGTCGTAGCGTAAAGCAAAGAATTGCCAAACGAGATTAGGGCGTTGATGGGGTTGGTGGGCGGGCGGCGCTCGCGTCTGTGGAAGGGCTCAGGGAGATTTAAGAGCACATTGAAACTCTGATAGTAGCTCTCGCGGATACGCCCCTCAATGGCCATCAGTTCCATCGTATCGCGCACCAAGGGGATCATCTGCTGCTCTTTTTCGATCTCAGCGATGATCTGCTCGAGCGTCGTGCCCTCTGCGATGCGGTTCTTGTAGTATTTGAGATTTCTCAAGATGTTGTCGGTGGCCGCGGCGACGATCTCGCGGGCGATGGCTAGACGCTTGGGGACACTCAGATAATGTTGGACTTGCCGCACCAGCAAAAAGCCGGACTGCTTGGGCTGGCGGGGGACGAAGCTTCCAGAATAGTTCTCGTAATAATCAAAGAAATGAGCGCAGATCCCGTGCTTATCGAGAAAATCTAAGAACTTACTGTTGAGGGTCACTTCGCCAAAGAGAAAGAGCGCGTCTATGTCCTCGACGGGAATGGGGCGCTTGCCCTCGGCATTCTCAAAATAGACTGTGTTCTGTTCCCGGGAGAGGGTTCCACTCTTGAAGATGTAGTAACTGCGGCCCATGATAATGTCCTTCAGGGCTTCTCTCCAGCAAGACGTAAAGCCTCTTCTTCTAGGCTGGAGCTCACATGGAGGCCTGCGTTCTTCAATGCCTCCAACAGAGGGTGTACGGATTGTACGAGATGTTGGTGCTTGGCTCGTAACAGAACCCCTACCGTGCCAATGATGCGGATTCCCAAGCGTTTAGCCCACTGACGCGCCTTGAGATCATCGAGAATGAGCAGTGTCTGGTCTTCTGCAGCCAGGGCAATGGCTTCTGCTTCTCCTGGCCCTATGAGGTGTGTGAGCGCGGTGACCAAGGCTGAGTTTCTTGGGGCTTTCAGCTGAAGCCAGGCAACAGAACTGGCAAATTCCTCTTGTACTTTGGGAGGAATGACCACAGGCTCAAAAAGATCTGCTAAAAGATGCAGATAGCCAATGCGCTCCAAACTGATGAGGCAGGTGCTGTTTGCAACCACCGGTTCTTTCACCCTGCGACCTCCTCGCGCAGTTCTTCTGGAGGATAGTCAAAGATAGGAATACTATGTTGCCCCAGGATCTCCATGAACGTGCGTTTGGAGTATCCAGCTAACTGAGCTGCTTGCCCAAGGCTCAGCTTATGTGTCTCATACAGCTTGATCGCCAACAACAGGCGTGCTTCTTCAGCGGTGACCTCCGGTGGCAGATCAAGTTTGAGGATGCTCATAGGGGTATCACCTCGCCACTTAAGTATAGCACAGCTCGTAGTAGCTGCATTTCTTGCAAAACGAGATCTTCTCCAAGCGTG
>DAIPXV010000137.1:0-3360 GCA_036783095.1 Candidatus Bipolaricaulota bacterium | reverse complement strand
TGCACCAGGCCCCGCAAGCTTCGCTTGACGTTCATCTTCGCCAGCCGGAGGCTGGCGAAGGTGTACAGCCCAGACGAAGTCTGGCGAAGCCTGGGGGAGTGATCTCGTGTGGGTTTGTCTCGACGTTAGTGAAGGAGGAGCATCACTTTGCGTTGGGGTATGCCCATCCGCTGCCGGAGCGCCAGCTTGTAAACTTTCTCAGAGATCTCGACCGTGTGCTGATCGTGGAGGAGATCGCGCCGATTGTAGAAGAGTCTATCAACGCTTTGGTAGCGAAACATTCGCTCAAGACGAAGGTCTTTGGGCGGCTGACGGGGCATCTGCCGCGGATTGGAGGGCTGGAGGAGAAGCATATTGCGGAGGCGTGGGAGCGCGCTGGAGGAGCTTGGGATTTGGACGTTTCTACCGCGGTGAGCAGGGGGATCTTAGATCTCCCTTGTGGGGGTTTTGAGCTACTCTACGAAGTTCTCGACGAAGTCTTGCCCGAGGGGTACTTGGTCGCTGGGGATGTAGGCTGTGCGATCCTGCATGGGTACTTTCCGCCACAGGTCATTGACACGGCGTATGCGTTGGGGACGTCGATTGCGACGGCTGCGGGGATGAGTCTCTCTGGGCGCAAGGGGGTGGCGATCATCGGAGACACGGGGTTTATTCATTCAGGGATCACGGGGCTGTTGCATGCCGTCGAGCATCAGCACGATGTGTTGGTGATTATTCTCTATAATAAGTATTCGGCGATGACGCCTGGGGCGAAGCCCATACCGGGGCTGGAGCGGGTGCGGGCGCTCGTCGAAGCGTGTGGCGTGGACACTATAGATGAAGTGCAGATGGGCCAAATTACAAAAGAAGAGCTGAAGGGGCTCATTCAGAAGAGACTTTCTGAGCGCGGGGTGCAGGTGCTGCTCGCTCATGCCCGGCCCAAAAAACTGCACGAATAAGCCGTGAGCAGTCGCCCTCTTGACTGATAGAGGGCGGTTGTGCTATAGTTAAGCTCCCTAAAATTTAGAAAAACAAAAAAAGAGAGGGCCTATGAGCTGTCGCAGGAGTTTGCTGGCTCTCTTTATAGTGGGGGCTAGTGTTAGTGTTATCAGTTCAGTGTCGGTAGTTGGTGCGGCTTCCATGCGTGACGTCGTCATCAGCGAAGTCGCCTGGATGGGTACGCAGGCGAGTGCCAATGATGAGTGGATCGAACTGTACAATACCACAAGTGCCCCAATAGATCTCACAAATTGGAAGATCATCTCTCTAACGGATAACAGCCCCAACTTCACAATAAACAGCCAAAACTGTAGCAACGTTGTGATTCCCCCTTACGGATTCTTTCTCTTAGAGCGAACAAACGATGCGACTGTCAAGGACATCGCTGCTGACTGCATTTACACGGGATCACTCAGTAATAGTGGGGAAGCTCTCGCCCTTCAGGACTCCTTAGGGAATATCATAGACACAGCCAACGGCGACGGTGGCGCATGGCCCGCAGGGACTACTTCACCAAGAGCAACAATGGAGCGGATCGATCCCATAGCTCCAGACTCTGACACTAACTGGGACACCAACGATGGCGTCCATCGAAATGGACTTGATGCAAATGATAATCCCATCAACGGCACGCCGAAAGCCCCACGCCAACGCGCATCTTATGCCACGCGTGACGTCGTCATCAGCGAAGTCGCGTGGATGGGCACGCGAGCGAGCGCCAATGACGAATGGATCGAGCTGTATAACAATACTAGTCAAGACATCAGTCTTGCGTGGTGGCGCTTGGAAGCCGTTGATGGTACCCCCTCAATTGTGCTCTCCGGCACCATCCCCGCGCATGGGTTCTTCTTGCTGGAGCGTACCGACGATAACACCGTGAGCGATATTATCGCCGATCAGATCTATACTGGTGCCCTCTCTAACTCTGGCGAAGTTCTCATCTTGAAGGACCCCTCGGGCAACGTCATAGACACTGCGAATGGCGATGGCAGCCCCTGGCCCGCCGGAGACGACTCATACAGAGCAACAATGGAGCGCTTGGATCTGCTCGCCCCCGATTCCGATGCCAATTGGGCTACGAACAATGGGGTCTATCGCAACGGCTTGGACGCTCAAGGCAATCCCATCAACGGCACGCCCAAAGCTCATAAGCCCCCCTATGTCACCATCACGAGCCCTACAACAGCTGCGCCGGTGTACGTCCGGGAGGGTGAAAGCTTTCCCGTGAGCTTCACCAGCGACGAAGCGGGCACTTCGGAGATCAAAGTCAACGGGACACCCTGCGGTGGCGGAGCCGTCACTGTTGGAGCTAATACCCAGGCGTGCACGCTCCCCAGCCCGTTCGCTTCCGGGGTCTACGAGCTCTCTGTCACAGTCACCGACGTCACGGCGACTGTTGGCTCGAAGGCTGAAGCCGACGCGGTGCGAGTGATCCTCACGGCGCTTGGTGACGTGAACAGCGATGGGAAGATCAACGTGATTGACGCGCGTATGGCTCAACAGCACGCCGACGGGGTAATCACGCTCTCTGGGCTTCAGTTCTTGGCTGCTGACGTCGATCAAGATAGTGACGTGGACTCTGACGACGCCACGGCGATTGCCAAGAAGGGGATCGGGCTGCCCACAGGGATTCCGTGGTTTGCTCTGGCTGCGCCTGTGCTCGTGCTCCTGATGCGATTGAAAAAGAAGATCGCGATGGTTCTGTTAGGGGTGAGCTTGGTGGGAGCTCTGACAAGCTGTACAGAGTTTGCGGGCTTGCCTCCGCCCTCAGGCCCAGCGGTCTTCATCACCTCGACGTCTATGCCTCAAGGGGCAACGCGCACGCTCGATATCGTCGTGCAGGACGTGACATCTCAAGGTGGGGTGGCCTCGCTCCAGGGGCGGATCACCTATCCCGCTGGGAGAGTAGCGATTCAGTCGCTCATGGGCTTGAATGGTTTCGTCGTCAAAGCGCTCGCGATAGACAACGCGGCGGGCGAGCTGCGCTTCTCATTAGTGAAGCCAACCGCAGGCGGGGTCACCGATGGATCAGTGGCGAGAATTGCTCTCTCAGGCGGAACGCGCGGCATCCATACGTTGACCTGGGCTGGGAATACTATGGCACCCATCGTTGTGGGAGGGGAGACCAACGTCGAGATTGCCGGCGTCAGCCTCGGCAACGGGCAAGTGAAGATCCGCTGACCAGGCTTCGCCTGGACAAGCTTCGCTTGACCTTCGTCTTCGCCAGCCATTGGCTGGCGAAGGTGAACAGTCCAGACGAAGTCTGGGTATAATAGAGCGCGTGCGCACAGAGATTCTCCCCGCTACCAAAGAGCATATCGCCCGCGCTGCTACAGTCATTCGCGCCGGGGGACTGGTGGCTTTCCCCACCGAAACCGTCTA
>DAIPXV010000136.1:0-3445 GCA_036783095.1 Candidatus Bipolaricaulota bacterium | reverse complement strand
GCCGCATCGTTCGCCGTGCGCAGCGGCCATCGCAACAGCACGTATACTGTAACGTTATGGTACCCCAAGGTCGTCGTCTACGACGCTGACGAGGGCTGGAACCTCGATAAATACGGCTTTCTTGGGGAGTTCTACGGCGACTTTGCTAACTATAACGTTACTCTCGCTGTCCCAGCGAACTTCACTGTTGGTTGCACAGGTGTCATCCTCAGCGAGTCTGTGCAGGGCTCTCAAAAGATTGTCACTGTGAGAGCCGAGCGCGTACACGACTTTGCCTGGGTCGCTGGGCCGTTCTATCGCGTCGAAGAGACAACGCTGTCGAACGGCTCACAGCTACGCGTGCTCTCGCTGGGGTTCAATATGACTTCTGTCTCAAAAGATGCGATGAATTTCTTCAACGAGCGCTTTGGGCCTTATGCGTACCCAGTGGTCACCGTCGCGCAAGTGACCGTAGGCGGCGGCATGGAATACCCAGGGATCGTGATGATCGCCGGAGGATCTGTCACAGAGATCGTCCATGAGCTCGCTCACCAATGGTGGTACGCGGCTGTGGGCAACGACGAGATGGACGAAGCTTGGCTCGACGAGGCCTTTGCGACTTTTTCTGAAGAGCTCTATGATATCGAGCGTTTGCAAGCTCCTCCCTCATCGCGCAGCTCGTACAACTTCCGCGAGCCGGGGATCGCTGTGCTGACTCGAGCTGATCAGTTCCCGTCGCTGCGCAGCTACGCCCAGGCTGTCTACACCAAGGGGTCTGGGGTCCTATGGATGCTGCGCTGGGTGGTGGGCGCGGAGAACTTCGACCGTCTTTTGAGAGAGTACTACGCGCGCTTCACGTACAAGAACGCGACGACGCAAGACTTCATCGCTATTGCAGAAGAAGCCTCTTCTCAAGAGCTGGACTGGTTCTTCGATATCTGGCTGCGCACCGTCAAGACTCTCGACTTTTCCTTGCCCGTGGGAAGCTGGCGTCGGCTTGAAGATGGCCAGATCGAGACACGAGTGACGATCGTCCGTCAGGGCGAAGCGATCGCCCCGGTGAAGGTCGTCTTATATCTGCGCGACGGCAGCACTCTTGAGGCGCGTTGGGAGGGGCAACACACGGTCTCCGAGCTGACGTTCAAGAGCACAAGTGCCCCAGTGCAAGCCGAGGTAGACCCCGATCACGACGTGCTGGAGCAGAATCGCACCAATAACACGCTCACTTTCCCGGCTTACGCCATGCTCGATCTTGCATTTGACAATCCCGTCTATTGCGGCTATGCTCAGTTAGCGAGGGAGCTATGCGCGGGGAGGAGGCCGAACACCTGGCCCGCGACTTTCTCCGGGAGCACGGGTACGAGATCATCGCGGAGCGCTATCGCTGGCGCGGGGGCGAGATAGACTTAATCGCTCGTGACGGGAACTTTTTAGTCTTTATCGAGGTGCGCTCGCGCTCCCAAGAGATTTTTGGTCTTCCCGAAGAGACGATCAATTACAAAAAACAACAGAAGATTCTCTTGACGGCCCAGCACTATCTTGCGCGACATCCGACTAACTTGGCAGTGCGCTTCGATGTCGTCGCGCTCTCTGGAGGGCAACTGCGTCTGTATAAAGATGCCTTTCGCATTGATGATCATTAAACTCTGAGGAGGTGCAGCGATGAGTGTGCGGCTGAATCGGCGCGCCTTCTTGAAGGCGCTGGGTGTTGGGGCAGGTGTTGCGACTTTAGGGAGAGTGCTTGGGTGGGGGCAGCCCGCCCCCGTCAAAGTCGGGCTCATTGGTCCCATCAATCTTCTTGACGTGGGCAGAGCGATGGTGCGCGGGGCGCAGCTCGCCCTCGATGAGATTAATAATTTAGTGAGCGAGGGGAAGCTCCCGCCCCCCAAGCTCACTATGGACGGGCTCATCCGAGATGACGAAGTTCTCCGAGGAGATATTGCTAAAGCAGCGTTTGAGGAGCTGTCGGCGCTCGGCGCGGCCGCTATCGTCGGGGGGTTCATAGACGAAACCGTCGCCGCGATGCTCCCCTCGATGGCGCGACTGAGAAAGCCCTATCTTGACACGGGCTCCAGCAGCCCGGAGTTCAATAAGCTCGTCAAAGAGAAGTACGATCAGTACAAATATTATTTCAGACTGATGATCAACGACAACGTCATGGGCCAAGATATTGGGACCATGGCTCAAGGGCTGATGCTCCAAGATATGGGGATTCAAAGAGTCGCGCTGGTCGCGGAGAGCAGTGCCTTCGGACAAAATCTCTCAAATATTCTCCAACAGAGGCTTGCGCAAGCGGGGATACAGCTTGTCAGGGTATTTAGCTTCTCCTTGCAGAGTCCAGACTTCGCCTCGATCTTGCAGCAAGTGGGCGACACCGATGCCGATGCTATGATGCTAGTCCTCGCGTTCGATCCAGGGATTTCTCTTGTCGGCCAAGCCTACGAGATGAAGCTTGACATGCCGATCATCGGGATCAACGCCGAGGGGCAGTCGTTCGAGTACTGGAAGAGCACGGGCGGGCGCGTCATGGGGCACGTCTATGTTGACGTGGCCACGGGCGAGACCCCCATCACGCCCAAGACACGCCCGTTCTACCAAGCATATATTGAGAACTTTGGGGATTCTGCGCCGTCGCGCCCGCTCTTTACGGCTTTTACGACATACGATGCGCTCTTTATCTTGAAGGGCGCGATTGATCGCGCCGGGGGGACTGACCCAGACAAGCTCGTCGCCGAGCTAGAGAAGACTGACTACGTAGGCACAGTAGGGCGGATCAAGTTCCGAGACAGAAACGATCCCTATCCCCACGAGCCGATCTACGATCCGGAGTACGTCGTGGCCAAGTGGGTCCTGTGGGGGACGACAGCGAAGAACCCGCTCGATCCCAAGGCCCAGCCGGTGCGCGTCGTCGTGTGGCCGCCCAAGTTCCGCCTGAAGGCCGATCCTGAAGGGAACCCTGCCAGCATCGCTGATTGTATCAGCAAAGCGTGCGAAGAGTATCGCAAGAGCGTCGCGGCGTGGAAGCAGCAGGGCCGGCCCAAAGGCGGGCGCTTTGCGGCCTGGCACAATTGGGCGCGCGCCATCGCTCAGTGCTTTGCGAGTTAATTAGCCCCCTCACCCCTTTTGGCTCCCCTCTCCCTCGGAGGGGAGAGGGGCCGGGGGTGAGGGAGAGCACAAGATGCTCGACCAATACGAACGCTACAGAGAGCTCATCCGCAACGAGCGCCTGCCCGTGGCGCTTGTGGACTTAGACGCTGTAGACCATAATATCGAAGCGCTCTTGTCTGACGTGCGCCGGCACGGCAAGACCCTGCGCGTAGCGTCAAAGTCCATTCGCTGTCTGTGGCTGCTCAAATATATCACTGAGAGGGGGCAAGGGGCGATCCGGGGCATCTTAAGCTATTCTGTTGCCGAAGCGGCGTTTTTGGCTGAGCACGGCTTCACGGATATTATCGTTGCATACCCG
>DAIPXV010000135.1:0-3476 GCA_036783095.1 Candidatus Bipolaricaulota bacterium | reverse complement strand
AGGAAGCGGGGGAGGAGGGGGAGGATGCGGCGGCGGAGGACGGCGGCCCCCACCGCCTGGCGGGGGTAGGCCACCTCCACCGGGACCACCGCGTCCCCCTCCACCTCTATCACGGGACAGGGCGCCCGTTCTGCCAGGTACCGCCGCCACGTCCGCTGGTGGCGGAGATACCCCTGGTCGGTTACGACGGCCGCGGCACCGGAGGCCAGTTCCAGCGCCAGGTCCGGGGGGTGCTGGAGACGAAGGACGAAACCGATGCCCCGCTCCTGCAAGGCCTGCGCCGTCTCCCGAAGCCCCTCCAGCATCCAGGCGTAGTGGCGGAGGTTGGCCTCCGGATAATGGGGGGTTAGGCCGAAGGCCACCAGCAGGGGCAGGCGACGTTCGTCGGCCAGGTCCACGGAGAACTCCAGCGCGGGGTTCCAGAAGGCCCGCTGGGAGGCCTGCATCCAGTAGAGAACGTACTGTCCAGGGCCGAAGGGAGGGGAGTTCAGAGAATGAATGCGTTCAGGCTCAATTCGGCGGCTTTCACGCTTCATCTCTTCCCCAAGCCCTCCTTGAGGAAGCCTAGCAAGAGCGCGAGGTTTCACTCAGTAGCCGTATGCTCACCCCGCTAGCGAGAGCACGAAGGGCATCGTCGGCCCGCCGACTTTGATCACTAAGACGAAGAAGACAGCCCCTGGCACCGGCCCACCGTTGAATGTTGTGAGCGGGGCGAAGAGCGCCGGACGATCGCAGAAGACCGTCAGCCCGCCCCCCGGCGGCGGCACCGAGAAGCACGTGGCCAGCGTGGGAAGCCCCACGACCCACAAGACAACCGGCGTCGCTGGACGATCATACGTTACAGCTACACGCAGCTGCCCCGTGCCCGAACTCACCCAATAGCCCACAGCTTGAAACCCAAATCCCAACGCTCCCAAGATCAGTGGGTCATCGGCGTTGCCGATCTTGGGCTTGTCTTGAGAGCCTTGGACTTCGACGGTCGCCCCGGCGGCTTGGAGAGCAGAGATGAGCTGCTGTGGGCTCATTCCTGGCGTGAGCAGCGGCAAGCCCGGCGGCAGCGTCGGCTGCCCTGTCGGCGGCTGCGGCTGTTGCCCCGCCACAGTCGCCAAGATCGTGCCGCACTCATATTTTGTCTCTTGCCCTACAGGGACAGTCAGCTCAAGCGCGGTCGCTTGTCCTTGAGCCCCTACAAACGCTCCACGCACGAGCAGCGCCGTCGGCGAAGCGCGCAGCTCGACTTTGAACTCGTGTTTTTTCTCAACGGGGATGACTATCGGCGGGGTGAAGAGCTGCGTCGCCAGGAGCGTCTGCTGTTGCAGCCAGCTCAATTGCACGATCTGCACGCCCCCGCGGCAGCTCAGATTGCTGATGACCGCCGACGCCGCAATAGTCTGCTGGGCCAGCGGCCCATAGCCCAGCCCCGCCACCAATAGCCCGACCAACCCGACAAACAGCCACAACCGATACTTCATACGTTCAGCCTCCTGTCTTTAGATTTGTGTGGCTTATCTTACTCTATTCTGCGCTGGCGCAGGCGCTCTTCGGCTATGCGGTCAGCTATACGATGCGGCGCCAGCCCCTCGCGCCGCGAGAGCTCAAAGATCTTCAACAGGCGCCCGTAGATCTTCTCCGTCTCGTGCAGCGCTTTTTCGAGCGACCCTCCCAGCAAGTCTTGCACCGCGGCAATGAGTCCCCCAGCGTTGATCACATAGTCAGGAGCATAGAGAATCCCAAATTCGTGGAGCCTGTCGCCATGTCGTGGCTCTTTGAGTTGATTGTTAGCCGAGCCGGCGACGATCTTGCAGTTGAGCACGGGCAGCGTCTGATCGTTGATGATCCCTCCCAGGGCGCACGGCGCAAACGCATCGCATTCGAGGGCGTAGATCGCCTCAGGGGGCTCGACGATCTTGACGCCAAACTCGCTGTGAACTCTCTCCAGCGCCCGGCGGTCAATGTCGCTGACGAAGAGCTTCGCCCCTTCAGATGCTAATAATTTGATGAGATGATACCCAACTTTCCCCGCCCCTTGCACGGCGATCGTCCGCCCACTCAAAGAGCTGTTGCCAAAGACCTTCTGGAAGCACGCCTTCAGCCCGTAGAAGACCCCTTGAGCTGTGACGGGGGAGAGATCGTGGGTGACAATCCCCTTGGCCCCAGCGATAAACTCCGTCTCGCGACTCATAATTTTGAGATCATCGCTTGTGATCCCCATCTCCTCACCCGTAGTGAAGCGCCCATTGAACTGATGGACGATGCGGGCATAAGCCCGGAGGAGCTCTGGGGTCTTGTCGCGCTTGGGATCGCCTAAGATGACGCCCTTGCCACCGCCAAAGGGCAGCTCCGCAAGGGCGCACTTATAGCTCATCGCTTGGGCTAATTTGAGCGCATCTTCGAGCGCCGCCTCCCAGCTTGAGTAGGGGTAGAAGCGCGTCCCGCCCGTCGCCGGGCCCAACGCCGTGCTGTGAATGACGATGAGCGCCTTCAGCCCTGTGGCCGAATCGTTATAGTAGTGCACTTCTTGAGGGGCATACTGAGCGATGATCTCTGTGAGATTCTTTGGGGTCTTCATAGTTTGAAAATCCTTTCGAAGATGGGCAAGAGAAACGCACTCGAGAGTATCCCCAGCAGAGCACCGCTGATCACATCTGAGGGGTAGTGCTCCGCCATGTGAATCCGTGAGATCGCGATGAGACTCGCTGCGCTGTAGGCCGCGATCTGGATATGAAGATCAGGATAGAAGTGCGCGAGCGCATAGGCGATCCCAAACGACGTCGTCGCATGGCCTGAGGGGAACGAGTACGTGTCGAGCAGCCGATACCCCAGCTCATAGGGCGGAGATATATAGAGTGGTCGCGTGCGCTTGAAGACGAGCTTGAGGAAGCGGAAGAGCGCCATATTGATCATAGTGATGGCAAACGCTACCATGACGTACTTGCGGTCGAGCGGCGTCCCCCAGATGAGAATAAAGAGCCCAATGAGTCCCCATAGATACCCATCACCGAAGTACGTGGCGATGACCATCGCTGGGGAGAGCTTTTTCAAGAAGCGATTGGCTCCCACAAAGCGCAAGTAGCGCTCATCCCACGAGAGTATCATATAGGGCAAGACATCAGCGAGATAGTGATAGAGCCCTAGCACTCTCCTCTGGATGGCCGCTTGAGCGCGCCCCATACGATTAGCTCGCCTCCTCCGCCCGCTTGGGGCGCAGGGTGGGAAAGAGAATGACCTCGCGGATCGAGGGGGAGTCCGTGAGGATCATCGTGAGTCTGTCTATGCCGATGCCTAAGCCTCCCGTGGGCGGCATCCCGTATTCGAGGGCGATGAGAAAATCTTCGTCGAGGGGTTGCGTCTCTTCGTCGCCGGCGCGGCGCATCGCCTCTTGGGCGAGAAACCGCTCGCGCTGATCGATGGGATCGTTGAGCTCCGAGAAGGCATTCCCAAACTCCATCGCCCCGATGAACGGCTCGAAGCGCTCC
>DAIPXV010000134.1:0-3542 GCA_036783095.1 Candidatus Bipolaricaulota bacterium | reverse complement strand
GGCAATATGGATAGCATCAGGGGTTTTGAGACGATATTGAGCTCGCAATCGCGCGGCTTCTTGAGCTATCATGGCATTGACGGCCACTAAGCGTAGCCGTGAATGCATCAAAATTTCCCTATACTCATGGGCGAGGGCTTCGTCTTTCTCTCGAAGAGGTTTCACAAGCACTTCCAGTAGTACAATCGTTGATGCATAACATGTGATCTTGCCCGCGTCAATGGCATCAATGAGGGGAACTAATGAAGAGAGATAGATGAGTGGTGCGCTATCGAGAGCAAGCGTCGAGACGCGAGCTAATGGTTCCATGAGCGGCGCTCCCTACGGAGATACGAACGGACATCTTCGGCGCGCCAGAGATCTTTGCCTTTGCCTCGAAGCTCTGCAAGCTTGCGGAGTTGGCAAGGCTTACGAATGACGATCTCTTGCTCAGTCTCGGTCACTTCCAAGAGCTGTGTAGGCTCTTGGCAGAGGGCTTCTAAGAGCTTATCGACTTCGGCACGGGTCTTCAGCATATGCAATCACCTCCTCTTGCTAGCTCATCGTAGCGAAAGACTAGCAAACCTGCAATCTGTATTTAAAATCTAATCTCGAACCCGCGCTCAACGCGCACGCTCCAGCCCCGCCGCGCCTTGTGCTCTTCGGTGTTCGTCCAGAGCGTGTATTCAAAATAGACAACGGGACTGCCCAAGACGCCCAGCGTCACCCCCAGCCCCGCGTCTGCTAGCAGCTCAGACGACGGCCCCAATAGCCCCACATCCCCAAAGAGAATTACCCCGATAGAGACCGGCACAACCCAGATGTCAATCTTGCTCAACGCAGGGATGGGACGGCGTAGCTCCAGCCCTAAAGCTTTGAGCTCGTTCACCTCCCCGGAGAAGCCGCGAAAGCCACCGTCTTTCTGTAGGTCGAAGCCCTGGGCTGCCGGCTCAGAGCCCTTGCGCCTGCCCCAGAACGAGCGCACAATCAGCGGCGTCTGCCACGCTATGCGATATTGCAAGCGCAGCTCCACGCTCGTCCTCCCAAAGAGATACTCGCTCTGCAGCGCGCTCAGTCCTGCTCGGTGAGCTATCTTGAAAGTGATATCTACGCCCCGCCGGTACTGAGACGAGAGTTCATAACTGACGCGCAGCCCGCGCACTACACCCGCATCGCGAGAGACATTGTAGCGATCGTGCGCAAAGAGCCCAACCGTGAGCGTATGATAATTGCTGCGCCTAGCATCGCCGACGAACCAGCGCAGGGTGAGATCGCCCTCTTGGGTGACGATGTGCCCATCATCTGCGAACGAGAGTCTCCAGCTCGATGTGCAGTGATCCAGAAAGCAGAACGAACGTCCCCGCTGATAGCTATAGACGATCTTTCCTAGCCCGAACGAGTAGCCCACTCTGAGGGCGCTCCACTGCACGCCCAGAGTCATCCCGTCGTCGGCTCGACCGTGTAGCATCCCGTGATCGAGCCACGGGCCTAGATCAAGCCCCTGAGGCAGCGCGTTATCGGAGCGATCCAGATCGGGCAAGGCTCTCTCTGGATCGAGCGTGACGGATCGCACGGGCTTGTCGGTGATGAACGTGAGCGTCCCCTGGTCGTCGAGCATCTCCCAGCGCTGTCGGACTTTCGTGCCATCAGTCAGCGTCGCTTCGAGATCTATGGGGATGCGCAGCTCGCCCCTCTGGCGGATCATCACCCGCGTCACGTATTTGTCTTCGATCTTCTGTGTATTCATCCCTTCGAGGGCTGCGTCAAGCTTTTTGGTGGTTGTCAAGAATTGCTCGAAAAACTCTTTCAGATCGCGCCCGGAGACGTCTTCAGCTGTCTTAATAAAGTCTTCAGCAGAAACTTGGCGGTAGCGATAGCGCCGGTAGTACTCTTGCATGACCTGATCGAACGTCTCTCTGCCCAAAAGATTTTCGAGGGCGAAGAGCAGCAGCGCGCCCTTCTGGTAGGGGAGCACCGTCTTGCCCCGCGGGACTTTGTGCAAGGGAGTCGCGAGCGGGGCTTCGCGGCCCTCGCGAGCGATCCTTGTGTAGTAGTCGAGCACACTTGCACGAGCGTCGCTTCCTTTCAGTATCTCGATGAGAAACCCCAGCCCCTGGGCTTTGAGCCACAGGGTGTTGAAAGAGTTCGCATCCTTGCCGTATTTGTGCTCGATGTAGCTCGTCTCGGCGAACGTGGCAAAGCCCTCGTCAAGCCAGGTCTCTTCGAGCTGATTGTTCATAAACAGCCCATAGAACCATTGGTGGGCCGTCTCGTGCGCCGTGACGCTGTCGAGAACAGTGAAAAGCTCGGGGAAGCGATAGAGCATATAGCTTTGCTGGATGAGCTGAGGGTACTCCATCGCAAAGCCGAGGCCGCGGATCTCGGCGACCGTAAAATTGGGGTAGGGATAGCGTCCGAAGCGTTTGCTAAAGTATTCTAGAGCGTCCTTGGCGTAGAGGGCGGCGCGCTTGCCCGCGGCAGCGTCTTCGGGGAAGTACAACGAGACGATCGTGACGTCCTCCCACTGAACGGTTTCGCTCTGATAGCGAGCGTCGGCGACCCACGCGAAATCGTGCACGTTTTCCGCAACATACGTGAGCGTCTTGGTGCCATCAGGGTTGACGATCTCGCGCGAGAGTTGCCCCGTCGCGCCGACGATCATCGTGCTGGGCACGGTCAGCTCCACGGAGTAGTGCGCAAAATCTTCGTAGGGTTCGCTCGCCCCAAACGCGTGGGCGACGTCGGGGTGCCAGCCCTTCTTGTCGTAGACGCTCAGTTTGGGGTACCACCAGGAGATGTAGTAATTGCCCTGGTCGTGGCCGAGGCGTTCAAGCGCATTGGGAATCTTGACGATAAATTTCACTTTGATCTCGACGGTCTGATCGGGGGCGATGGGCGTCTCCGGCTCGATCTTCAGAATCGTGTCATCAATAGAATATTTTGGCTCTTTGCTGTCGAGGGTGAGCTCCTGCACGAAAAGATAGCCGTAGTCTGGGCCGTTGGGGAAGAGCCTATCGAAAGAGTCTGCGCCCATCTCACGGGCCTGGACGCTCCCCTCGGAGAAGCGATTGGGCCACAAGTGCAAATAGAGCTCTGTGAGGGGCTTATCGGCTTTGCTCGTGAAGAGAATCCGTTCGGTGCCAAAGATTTTATGGGCGTGAGTGTCGAGTCGGGCTTGGATGTCGTAAGAGATTTCGTTGGGGAGAGCGATGACGTGCCCGCTCCACCAGGCGAGCGCGATGATAATGGCGCAGAGATTTCTCATAGTGATCTCCTCCTTGGGCGGGAGTATTGTAGCACATGGGGGGTATGGGGTGTCTAGTTGATGGATTTCGTCAACCGAACCACTCTTTCTCCAATGGGTCGGTGCCAATGGCATGCACATTCTCGCGATCCAGATGCCACCGCAGAGGATTGCACGCGATGTATCTGCGGATTGCCTCGAGGTCGTCTTCGTTGCGGATGATATGTTCGTAGTAATTGCGTTGCCAGATGGGAAAGCCAGGCGTGCCACGATGTTCGTTGATGCGTTTGGTAGATACCGTTTTGAATGCACCGATCAA
>DAIPXV010000133.1:0-3591 GCA_036783095.1 Candidatus Bipolaricaulota bacterium | reverse complement strand
AAGGCCCTGCTTTTTGCATGAGCAGTAGAGGCAGGAGCCACCCCACAGGGCCTTGAAATAGAGCCTGACTTACCGATGAGATCAAAAAGATCCGAATGTTTCTTTCTTGTAAGAGACGTACATAAGACTTCACAAGTCACCGTTCTACATGTACCAGCTTTTCGCTCTTTCTCAATTTTTCTTCAAAGCTTCTACTAACTAATTTATAAGCAACATCAATCCCACCTTCTGCTATCTTTTTAAAGATTTTGAATGAGAATCGCTAGCATACGCGAGTTTCGCGACAAGACCACGGCCATGCTCCGCTCCAAAGAGCCCATCCTGGTGCTCCGCCGGGGCCAAATCGCTGGACTCTTCTTCCCATACCACTCCGAGAAGCGCAACCTCTTCCTCCAGCTGACTGACCAGATCGGACAACGCCTCCACCAAGCTGGCCTCACCGAAGAGGAGATCCTTGAGGACTTCGAGCGCTTCCGCAAGGCGCATCGCGCGTCCTTGGGAGCTGGGGCTATAGATTCTACTTGGACTCTGGACAACACCCCTTGATGGACTCCTCTAACTGCTGGGCTTGGACGACCGCGATCGCTGCAAGATTCACAATGTCTTTCACTTCGTGATAGCGCTGCAACACGTGAGCGGGCTTGCGCGTCCCAATCAAGATTGGGCCTACGATCTCCGCGTTGGCCAGACATTGCACGAGCTTATAGCTGATATTGCCCGACTCAAGATTGGGAAAGATCAAGACGTTCGCAGGCTCTTTCAGTCTATTGAACGGATACCCCCCGTTGAGGATCTCGGGGATGAGCGCGGTGTCCGCCTGCATCTCGCCGTCTACAACTAAGCTGGGATCGCGCTGCCGCACTATCTCGACAGCGTTGCGCACTCGCTCCGTGCGCGCATGGCGCACGCTGCCAAAGTCCGAATACGAGAGCATCGCAATTCTCGGCTCGATGTCAAAGTCTCTCGCCAGACGCGCGGTCAAGATCGCGATCTCGGCGAGCTTCTCTGCGTCGGTCTCGACGTTGACCGTCGCATCGGCAAAGAGCAAGACACGGTTCTTGAGCGTGATGAGATACGCCCCGGCGATCGTCTTGCAGTCGGGGCAGGTCTTGATGATCTGCAAGATCGGGCGCAGCCCCTCGGGGTAGTGAAATCCCAAGCCCGCAATCATCCCATCGGCATCGCCGAGCTCGACCATGACCGCCGCGAAGTAATTGGGTCGAGTGATGAGCTCATGAGCTTCATTGAGCGCCACGCCCTTGCGGCAGCGCAGCTCGTAGAGTCTCTGCGC
Organism: Candidatus Bipolaricaulota bacterium; assembly: GCA_036783095.1. Taxonomy (GTDB): domain Bacteria; phylum Bipolaricaulota; class Bipolaricaulia; order RBG-16-55-9; family DRXL01; genus JANXCC01. Next base: position 2,300 of record DAIPXV010000133.1, on the reverse strand, counting down.
GTAGCGTTCGCGGCGCGCGTCGGTGCGCGGATCTACCACTTCGATCCCGTTGAGGTTGATCCCCAGCGTTTGGGCGCGCGCGCGGATCGTCGGCGCATCGCCTAGCAGAATGGGCTTGGCGATGCGCTCGAAGACCAACTGATACGCCGCGCGGATCATCTTCTCGTGCTCGCCTTCAGCGAGGACGATCCTCTTGGGGTTGGCGCGCGCCTTGTTGATGATAATGCGCATCATCTCGCGGGATTTGCCCAGTCGGGCTTCGAGCTGCTCTTTGTACTTTTCTAGATCAATCGTGATGCGCGCTACCCCGCTCTCCATTGCAGCCTGAGCGACGGCGGGAGCCTCCCACAGCAGCACCCTGGGGTCCAACGGCTTGGGAATGATATAATCCGGCCCAAAGTGCAGGGACTCTAAGCCATACGCTTTGACGACGGAGTCGGGGACGTCTTCCTTAGCCAGCGCGGCGAGCGCTTTTGCTGCCGCGATCTTCATCGCTTCGTTGATCTGGGTGGCGTGGACATCGAGCGCTCCACGGAAGATGAACGGAAATCCTAAGACGTTATTGACTTGGTTGGGGAAATCGGAGCGCCCCGTAGCGACGATAGCATCGGGGCGGGCAGCTTTCGCCTCGGGGTAGGGGATTTCGGGGTTGGGGTTGGCCATGGCGAAGATAATGGGTTTTTTCGCCATCTTCTTGAGCATCTCTTTGGTGACGATGTTGGGCCCCGACAGCCCTACGAAGACGTCGGCATCTACGAGCGCTTCCGCGAGGGTCCGCGCCTTGGTCTTCACGGCGAATTCGGCTTTATAGGGGTTCATGCCCACCTCACGGCCCTGATAGATCACGCCGTGGGTGTCGCAGAGAAGAATATTCTCTCTCTTGGCTCCCAACAGCACATAGAACTTCGCGGTGGCGATGGCGGCTGCCCCCGCCCCGCTGAAGACGATCTTCACTTCAGAGATCTTTTTGTGCACGAGCTCGAGGGCGTTGAGCAGCGCTGCCCCTGAAATAATAGCTGTGCCGTGCTGATCGTCATGAAAGACGGGAATGTTCATCTCCCTCTTGAGGGTCTCTTCGATGTAGAAGCACTCCGGGGCCTTGATGTCCTCTAAATTGATCCCGCCAAAGGTGGGCTCCAAGAGCTTGACGGTCTGGATGAAGAGATCCGGATCTTCGGTGTTCACTTCCAGATCAATCGCGTTGATGTCGCCAAAGCGTTTGAAGAGCAACGCTTTCCCTTCCATGACCGGCTTGCTCGCCAGAGCCCCGATATTCCCCAAGCCCAAGACAGCTGTGCCGTTGGTGATCACAGCGACCAAGTTGCCCTTGGTTGTGTATGTGAACGCGTCTTCGGGGTTCTTGTGGATCTCCAAACAAGGTTCAGCCACCCCCGGCGTGTAGGCGAGCGAGAGGTCGCGCTGGGTCAGACAAGGCTTGGTGGGAGTGATCTCCCACTTGCCTGCCGGATGCTTGCTATGATACTCTAAGGCGTCTTCTCGTAATCCCATACTTACCCCCTTCTGAGATTTCTACTATAAGCGATAGGACGATGAGATGCCATGACCGGAGACGCCCAGGGGTCTGATCTTGGTCAGCTTTTTGCTGGAAATCATAGAGGAGCCTGCTGAGAATCATAGACTCCTCCACCGCCACCTCATTAGAATAAGCGAAGAGCGGAAGATTCTATATAGCTCTATAGAGTTGATCATCGAAAGGAGGCCGCCGATGAGAGAGTGGCAATCGTGGCCACGGTTCCGATATGAGGCGGAGCTCGATCTCAAATTCCCCGAAGAAGTTGCCTCCATGCCCGGTGGGCGCGCGCTCTTCGCGTGTATCCAGTGTGGTACCTGCAGTGGCACCTGTCCCCTCGCCACATATATGGACTACTCCCCACGCAAGATCATCGCCATGACCCGCGCAGGCTTCAAGGAAGAAGTCTTGAGCAGCTTTACTATTTGGCTGTGCGCGTCATGCTACGCCTGCGCCGTCGAGTGCCCTAGAAAAATTAAGATCACGGATTTCATGGCGGAGCTCAAGCAACGGGCCATCCAAGAGGGATTGGACCCCAAACGCTTCCCCGTCGCAGTGCTCGCCCGTGAGTTCTTCAATGCCGTGCGCAAGCGCGGGCGCAACACTGAAAGCCGCCTCGTGCTAAGGCTCTACGCCAAGACGAACCCCCTCAAGATCTTGGATCAAGCCCTCTTGGGATTGAAATTGCTGCGCACAGGGCGGTTTAGCCTCCGAGCGGAGTCCGTCAAAAATCGCCAACAGATAGATCAGCTCCTGCGCGCGGTGGACG
>DAIPXV010000132.1:0-3629 GCA_036783095.1 Candidatus Bipolaricaulota bacterium | reverse complement strand
CTGACGATTCTCTCTGGCATAGCTATCCCCCTTTCGAGAGAGTCTGCTGTATGATACCCAAAAGCTCCTGCGGCGTAGAGCCCCCCTCGACCAGGGGCGCCAGGGCCTTCACTCGGCCATCGACGAGCGCGCGCAGATCGAGCATAAGCTCTTGCCCATCTTGCATAAGCGTGATCCGTCCCCAGTTGAGCGCCCGGATCGCCGCGGGGAATTTCTTTACACAAAGCCCGCGGATGAGGGCGCGCGTATCGCGCGGGGGCTCGCGCATCGCGTGCGCAATATCTTCTTCTGTGACGAGCCGACGCATCGCCCCTTGGTTCTGTAACTCCACAAAGAGACTGCGCTGCGGATCGAGCGCGTGATATTCTAAATCGAGGCTCTGCACGACTTCATCGCGCCAGCTGAGCTTTTCAGCCTCAATAAACGTTTGCAGAAGTTCTCGTTTAGCCACCCAGTCGAGCCGATCGGCGCACCGCCGGGGGTCAGCTTCGAGATCATCGAGCACTGCTTCCCATTCGCGCAACAGCCAATCGGTCTCCTCATCGCGATGGCGCCACAGCTCCTCTGCCGCCCGCAGATACGCCCGCTGGACGTCGAGAGCGGAGATCGTCCCTTCTTCTTCGAGCTCAACAAGCCATCGGTACGAAGGATCGCGCGAGAGCTCTTTGAGGGCTCTGATGGGGTCTTTGAGAGTTCCTGGGGGGCCGTAGCCTGCTTCGAGCGTAGCGATCACTAGAGCGGTAGTTCCGACTTTGAGAGCCGTCGCGTACTCGCTGAGGTTGGCGTCGCCGCAGATGACGTGAAGCCTTCGGTAGAGGCGTTCGTCGGCATGGGGCTCGTCGCGGCTATTGATAAGCGGGCGGCGGTCCAGGGTATCCACGCTGCAGAGCTCTGTGAAGAAATCGGCGCGCTGCGAGAGTTGATAGTCCACCCAGGTCTGTTCGCCCCCCACGCGCCCTGCTCCAGCAAAGAGGACCCGCGTCACCAAAAACGGGAGCAGCCCTGCTATGAGACGTTCAAACGATAACTCCCGCTTCACAAGATAATTCTCATGGCAGCCGTAGCTCATGCCATGATAGTCTATATTATTTTTGAAGATGGAGACGGCCCGCCCAGTCTTTTGAGCATACGCTTGTGCGGCCATCCAGACGATGCGTTCCCCAGCTTTGTCGTGAGCGATCAGCTCCCTCAGGGAGCGACATTCGGGGGTGCTGTATTCGGGATGGCCATGATCGTGATAGAAGCGCGCGCCGTTCGCTAAGACTCTATCAGTGTGGTCCTCGGAGGCGCTCAAAGATTTTCGTGAGGGCTTTTCGTAGCGTTCGTCTTGGGGGTTGATCGTGAGAGCGGGGGCGCGCCAGCCGCGGGCGTCGCGTAGAGGGTCTTCGTCGCGATAATCCCAGGGCTGGGCAGAAATTCCCGAATAGATTTGCACCAGGGCGCGGGCTTCATCCACCAAGTCGGTGACGTCCACGCCCTCAATGAAGATACCGTATTCGGTCTCCAAGCCGAGCAGGCGATCCATGTATTCATTATGCCAGAGAGCGGGGCTTCTGTCACGAGGGGAATTTTTGAGGGGCAGCTGCTCAAATCAAGCGCTCTCTTTCCGCGCTTGGGTTATGGCAAGCTCCTCAATCGAAGCGAAGCTCTTCTTTTAAAATACTCCTACCAGCGGGCCCAGTAGAGCACAAACGAGACGACCACGACCGGCAGGCTGTAGAGGAACATCAAGAGCCCAAGCTTCAGCGTGCGATTGCGCAGGATCATCGTGATCACCTCCGCGCATCTGTATTCTCGCATACCGAAGCTTTAATAGGGAGGTAATCCGTCTTACAGGGTGTCGGAACTAGGCACTCGCCGACGGGACATATGTCTCAGTCTGACAATTGCCGCACGATGACGTTGAAGTCCCCCCCGCCGCTGGCTAGGAATCTTCCGTCTGGCGAGAACCCCACAGCCAACACAAATTCGACGTGCTCGGTGAAGCTCTTCAGTTCTTGAAGCGTCGGGACTTCCCAGAGCTTGACCTTCCAGTCCATGCTCCCTGTGGCTAAGCGCTGCCCATCGGGGGAGAACCGCACGGCGTGCGTGCGATGGCTATGCCCAGCAACTGACGCGATTAATCTCTTTTCGGCTACATCCCAGAGGCGCACGACGCCATCGCCACTAGTAGAAGCCAAGAGCTTTCCATCGGGGCTAAAATCGAGAGAGAAGACAGCCGCGACACGCACCGGCAAAACCCCCAAGAGGGCTCCCGTCTGCACCTCCCACAGACGGATCTCTCCGTCCCCACCTCCGGAAGCAATGATCCGACTGTCAGGGCTGATCGCCAGCGCGAAGACCGTGCTGCGATGGCCCGTTAAGATTCTCAGTAACTTCCCATCAGAAGCGTCCCAGACGCGCACGGTCTTGTCCTCGGCGCCTGTGACTAAGAATCTTCCGTCGGGACTGTAATCGGCCGAGTGCACCCAGCCGACGTGCCCCTCAAGATTTAATAGTTGTCTTCCGGTCTGAACATCCCACACCGCGCCGACTTGACCGTCACCGTTGGCCGTGAGCAACTTCTTTCCATCGGAACTGAACGAGAGCGCAAAGACCGTCCCCAACGTCTCAGCGATGACGCGCAGGGGTTGTCCCGTCGTCCAGTCCCATAAGAATATAGTCCCATTGCCCTGGCCCGTCGCTAAGAGTTTTCCGTCGGGGCTGAACTCTAAAGAGAAGATCGTGCTCTGCGGGCTGAACGTCCGCACGACGGGTTGGGAGAGCCCCAACAATCCTAAAGCTGTCCCCACGAGAACTCCCCATAGAATATAAATTCTGCGCATGGGAATCACTTCGCTTTCTTTAAGATTTCTACACAGGAGTCACGACAGGCTCCCGATACTCACACTGCCTGTTGCTGCAGACGAGTTCCCCATCCTTGCTCTCGATAAGCACCCCTTCTTTACACGACGGGCAAGACTTGACCGGAGTCCGGCTCACGGTGAAATCGCACTTCGGGTAGTGCTCACACCCGAAGAAGCTGCGCCCATCCTTGCGTGCATATCTCTTCAAGAGCTTTCCGCCACACTTGGGGCAAGGGACTAAAGATTCTTCTGGTTCCTCCAGCGGGCGCGTGTAGCGACACTTGGGGAATGCCGAACACGCGTAGAACTGCCCATAGCGCCCCGTTCGGATGACCAAGGGGCTCCCGCAGTCAGGGCAGACCTCTTCAGTTTCGATGGGCTTGGGCTTGAGCGATTCCATCTCGCGCTGGGCGCGCTCATACGCTTCGGCAAACTCTTTATAGAACTCTTGGAGCACCGTGAGGCGATCGAGCTTCCCCTCTTCGATCTTGTCGAGCTCTTCCTCGATGAGCGCCGTGAAACCAACATCTACGATCTTGGGGAAGTGTTTCACTAACGCATCGGTGACGAGGAAGCCCAGCTCCGTCGGGACAAAGCGCTTCTTCTCCAGCTTGACGTACCCACGCTCCAAGATCGTGGAGATCGTGGGGGCGTAGGTGCTGGGCCGCCCGATCCCGTTCTCTTCCAAAGCTTTGACTAATGTCGCTTCGGTGTAGCGCGGCGGCGGCTCGGTGAAGTGCTGCTTGGGGGTGAGCTTAATTAAATCTAAGACTTGCTGTTCGC
>DAIPXV010000131.1:0-3745 GCA_036783095.1 Candidatus Bipolaricaulota bacterium | reverse complement strand
ACTTGCTGTTCGCGCAGCGGGGGTAGTTGCCCTTGAGCTTCTTCGTCAGCGGGCTTGGCATCTTCATCGCGGGCCTCTTCGTAGACCGCCAGCCACCCAGAAAACTTCAGCACGGAGCCCGTCGCGCGGAAGATATACTCCCTTGCTTGGATATCCACAGAGACCACGTCGAAGATCGCGGGGGCCATCTGGCTGGCAACGAAGCGCTGCCAGATTAATCTATAGAGCTTGAGCTGATCGGGGGTCAGATAGGGGGCGACGTCCTCGGGCAAGCGGCGCACGTCAGTGGGACGAATCGCCTCGTGGGCATCTTGGACGTGGGCCTTCTGCGGGCCTCGAGGCCCCCCAGGCCGCACAAATTCTCTCCCATATTGCGCAGCGATAAACTCTCGCGCGGCCTGCTGCGCCTCCTCGGCGATGCGCACGGAATCCGTGCGCATGTACGTGATCAGCCCGGTAGCGCCCTCAGCCCCAAGCTCCACCCCTTCATAGAGCTCTTGAGCAATATTCATCGTCTTCTTCGTGGAGAAGCCAAGCTTCTTGTTGGCTTCTTGCTGCAGCGTGCTCGTGGTAAACGGCAGCGGCGCATGACGGCGCTGCTCCTTCTCCTCTACCTTGACGACGCGCCAGCTGGCCCCCTCCAACTCACGAAGGATCCCTTGGGCCTGGGATTCTGAGGAGATCTTGATCTTCTCGTCAGTCTCCGCGCGCTTGAACAGCTTGGCCTCAAAGAGATGAGGCTCTTCGTGAGGCGTCAGCGTTGCCGTGATAGACCAGTACTCTTCGGGAACGAAGTTCTGGATTTCGCGCTCGCGCTCACAGATAAGTCTTACAGCAACCGACTGCACCCGCCCGGCTGAGAGCCGACTGCGGATCTTCTTGGAGATCAGCGGGCTGAGCATGTAGCCCACGATGCGATCTAAGATCCTTCGGGCTTGTTGGGCTTCCACGCGCTGCATATCAATCTCACGCGGGTGCTCCAGGGCGCGACGCACCGCTTCCTTCGTAATTTCATGGAACTCGATGCGCTGGAGATCCTTGAGCTTCAGGGCTTCTTTGATGTGCCAGGCGATCGCCTCCCCTTCGCGATCAGGGTCGGTAGCGACGTAGATCGCGCGCGCTTTTTGGACGGCGCTCTTCAGTCTTTTGAGGATCTCCTTGCGCTCCGGCAAGGGCTCATAAGTTGGGACGAAGCCCTCAGAGATGTTGACCCCAAAGCGATGCTTGGGGAGATCGCGGATATGTCCCATCGTCGAGACGACCGCGAGCTTCCCTTCAAGATATTTCTCAATCGTGCGCGCCTTGGTCGGCGACTCCACGATGACGACGCCCTTTTCCATAGCCATAGATGGGTTCGGTATTGTATCACGCCGCGGGCTGCTTTTCCAGGGCGGGCTCCGCAGGGGAAGAATATTTGGCAATGATCTCGTGAATGAGGCTCAACTTCTCTGAGGTTGCCTGCTCCCCTTCGCGAATGGGTAGATCGAGCTGACGCAATTGGAATATACGAATGCGATCGACCCGCGGCCGAATCACGATGAGCTTCTCCCCCAGGCGCTGGCGCATCAGCTCGAGCTTTAAGCGCACCAGCTCCTGAGACGTGATTGCATTCGACTGAATCAAGACATCTAAGCTCGTCATCACGTGGGGGTTGAGCGAGGCCCCAACGTCTACAGCGATGACGATCTCCGCGCCCATAGCCACCGCCGCGTCCACAGGGATCTTGTTCACGAGCCCGCCATCCACGAGAAACCGTCCGCCCAAAGAGACCGGAGGATGAACCCCGGGGAAGGCCATGCTCGCGGCGATCGCGCGATAGAGTTTCCCCGAGCGCAAGACCACTTCTTCCCCAGTATCGATATCGCACGCGACGACGCTCAAGGGCACCGCCAATTCTTCAAAGGTGCGCTCTCCCGTAAAGAGCCGCAGGAACTCATAGAGCTGCTTCAAGCTCATCGGCTCGTGGACGCGCCAATCGGCTTTCTTGAAGAGATACTCTGAGGCGGTCTTGCCCGCTAAGCTCTCGATGCCCCGCAGGGTCGTCTCCGGGATCCCCAAAAGTTTGTTCACGTCGAGATTCTTCAAGATCTTCTCGATCTTATAGAGATCGAGGCCACAGGCGTAGGCACCCCCAATGATCGCCCCCATGGACGTTCCAGCGACAACGTCAATGGGGACTTGATGGGCAAGGAGGGTCCGAATCACGCCAATATGGGCGTAGCCGCGCGCTCCCCCTCCCCCCAGCGCCAGACCAATGACGGGACGCATCGCTCACGCTCCTTCAAATCGAAAGGCCTCGATGCATTATAGCGCATCGAGGCCCCCTTTCAAACCCTTCTGACCAATAGACGAGGGACAGAGCGGGCTTAGTACTCCGGCATCGGTGCGGGCATCTTGTCCTCGCCGATCTCCTTGGTGACGACCAACGCCCCGGTCGTCAGGAAGAGCCCGGCGACGCTGACCGCGTTCAAGATCGCCGAGCGGATGACCTTGGTCGGGTCAATGATGCCCGCCTTCATCATATCCACGTACTCGCCCTTGACGACGTCGAAGCCCATGTTGTTGCCAAGCTCCTTGACCTTCTCGACAACGATGTTCCCCTCGTAGCCGGCGTTCTCCGCCAGTTGCTTGAGAGGAGCTTCGAGAGCCTTCTGGAGGAGCTTGACACCGACTTGCTGGTCGGGGTCCTCGAGCTTTACATTCTCCAGAGCTTTGGCCGCACGGATGAGCGCGACCTCACCGCCGGGGAGGATCCCCTCGGCTACAGCAGACTTGGTCGCCTCGAGCGCGTCCTCCATGCGGTGCTTCTTCTCTTCGAGTTCAGCTTCGGTGGCCGCGCCCACCTTGATGATGACGACCCCGCCGGCAAGCTTGGCGATGCGCTCCTGGAGCTTCTCGCGGTCGTAGTCGGATTCGGTCGTCTCCATCTGCTTGCGCAGCTGCTCGATGCGCGCCTCGATATCCTTCTTCTTGCCCTTGCCCCCGATGATCGTCGTATTGTCGTCGTCCACGACGACGCGCTCGGCGCGCCCAAGCATATCAAGAGTAGCCGACTCCAGCAGCATCCCCGCGTCCTTGGCGATGACTTGTCCGCCGGTGAGGATCGCGATATCTTGCAACATCGCCTTGCGGCGATCGCCAAAGCCTGGGGCTTTGACAGCGCAGCTGAGGAGCGTGCCACGCAGCTTATTAATCACTAATGTCGTGAGCGCCTCGCCCTCGATGTCGTCCGCGATGACGAGGAGGGGCTTGCCCGTCTGGGCGACTTTCTCAAGGATGGGCACGAGATCGCGAGCTTTCTTGAGCTCGTGATCCGTGATGAGAATATAGGGCTCCTTCAGCTCGACCTCCATGCGCTCGGCGTTGGTGATAAAGTACGGAGAGGTATACCCGCGGTCGAACTGCATCCCCTCGACGACCTCGAAGTGCGTCTCTATAGTATCAGATTCTTCGACGGTGATGACCCCATCCTCGCCGGCCTTCTCCATGGCGTCGGCGATGATCCGTCCGATCTCGGGGTCCTTGCTGGAGTTCGTGGCGATCTGGGCCATCTCTTCCTTGGTCTTTAATTCTTTGCTCATCTTCTGGAGCTCTTCGATGACCCGGTCGCGCGCGATCTCCAAGCCGCGCTTGAGCTGCATGGGATTGACCCCAGCGGTGACGTTCTTGAACCCCTCTTTGATAAGGGCGTGAGCGAGGACAGTCGCGGTCGTGGTGCCGTCACCGGCATCGTCGTTGGTCTCTT
>DAIPXV010000130.1:0-3810 GCA_036783095.1 Candidatus Bipolaricaulota bacterium | reverse complement strand
CAAGGCTCGGCCAACTGTGTGATGCTCGACGCGCTCCAGAGCTACCGAAGGTGAAGCTTTCAGCAGAGTCATCTGGGAGGTGCGCGCGTCCAGCGGCGGACAATACGTATGATAGCCGCGCGCGAGCTCGCTGATGAGCGTGACGTCCCGTGCGTCGAGCGTCCCAAAGGGCGGGGCGACGTCGGCCGCGAGGCGCTGCGATTCCGTGAGCCGAACGGCCCCCAAAATCGCGCGGGCGACAAGCTGGGCATCAGCTTCTTCGACGAGGCCGTTGCTATCTACATCGCCGCAGAGCAAGAACGAGCTCCCCAGCGCAATGAGAGTCGCATCGTTGGGCGTAGGCGTGCGCGGGTCGTCGCTGTACTGAGCAGAGATATTCGTCCCGGAGATCTGAGCTTGATTAGAAATCGTGAGGGCGTCTTGCGGGACGGGGTTATTAATCTGGACGCGGAAGCTCACGCGGGCTTGCCCGCCGAACGCCCCAACGGTGCCCAGAGTGACGTTCACGGTAGAAGCTGTTGCTCCCGACGCTGTCACGCCTGTGCTCGTCCTGAGCGTCCCAAGGCGCGTCTTGGGGTCGGGTGTATCGGAGAGCGTGATATCCGTAGCATCACGGGTCCCGGCATTGAGGAGCGTCAGCACGTATTCGAGGGCGTCTCCGGGGCTGATGGTGCCGCTGTGATCAGTGTCGTAGACTAAGAAGACATCCTTGGTAAAGTGCACCAGCGGCGCAGCTGCAATCGCTATCTTAGTCGCGTCTCCCAAGGCTGGGGTGTCGGGATCATCGCTGGCGGTGCTTCCTACACCGGGGACGTTGACGAGCGCTTGATTGGAGATATGGGTGATATTCGAGGGCAGAGAGTCTTTGATAATCACATCGAACGAGACGGAAGCCGTGCCCCCTGGAGTGATTCTGTCTATGAGAACCCCAACGGAGCTGTCCCCGACGGTGTTGCCCGACTGGACTGTCCCTAACGAAGTTCGCACGCTGCCCACAATAAGCTGGGTATTGAGATCGGGGGTATCGCTCACGAAGACGTTCGTAGCGTCAGCATTCCCAATATTGATGAGCAAGATGTGATAGCCCAGGGTATCGCCGGGGCTGGGAAGGCCGTCGCTGTTGATGTCGCTCTTTAAGAAAGCTCTCATAGTGACTAAGAGATGGGGCTGGGTGGTGACGACGGTGAGCGCCGGGTCATCGAGGGCGGGGGTAGTGGGATCGTCGCTAGCGAAGCTTGGGAAGTTTTCGCTGCTCACGAGAGCGCGATTGGCAATAGCTGTGACGCCGCCGGGCAGTGGAGTATTCACGCCGACGCGGAACGTGACCGTCACCGTCTCACTGTTGGCTGCCAGCGTGCCCAGATTCACTTGAACGAATCTATCGTTCTCAGCGTTGCCGGAGAGCACAGCCCCTTGAGTCGTCGTCACGCTGCCGATGACGAGCGTGACGTTGGGGTCGAGCCCGTCAGAGAGCACGACTGAGCCAAGGTTCTCGCGGCCCAGATTTTTCACGGTGATCGTGTACTTGAGAATATCGCCGGGGCTGGGTTGGCCGTTCCCATCTAAATCGTTGAAGATCGAGAACGTCTTATACACTCTCAAAAACGGCGCGGAGCTGATGACGATCTCTGTGGGATCGTTTGGGGCGGGCGTGGTGGGATCGTCGGTGGGCTCATCGGGGCGCTCGTTGCTGGAGACGATTCCCTGGGCGCGAATGCTGACTATCCTCGCAGGGAGCGGGCTCTTGATGCGCACCCGGAATTGAATCGTCTTGGAAGCGCCCGGCGCGATCGTCGAGAGATCCGCACGAACTTGCGAAGTGGGAGAGTCTATCAGAGCAGTGTTGGGGTCTGGGGTGAACCGGAAGACGACTCCAGTAGCCGGAGCTGGACCGATGTTCGTGATCGTAGCGCTGTACTCGATCGTATCGCCGGGGCTTGGCCCCAGGGGGGGAGTGTCTTCGACGGGAGTAGCTGTGAGGATTGCTCGCAGTTGTGGGCTGTGAGTAGCTGTCCCCACGGTCGTCGCCAGAGAAGCCGAGTTATTCGCGGTATTGGTCTCAGCAGAGTTCGTTGTCGCTTGGGCGATGGTCGTCAAGACCGTCCCGATGAGGACTGAGCTGAGCACGGAGAGTTGGGCGCTGAGCGAGCCGCCCCTCCCTGGCTCAAGCGAGCCAATCAGAAAAGTCAGCGACTGCCCGGAAGTGCTCGCTGGGCGCGGACTAGCACTGACAAATTGCGTGCCCTCGGGCAGCGTCAGCGTGATCCGCACGTCCTCGGCGACCGACGGCCCAGCATTGTGATAGCTCACGATGATGTTGAGCGAACTTCCAGGGAGTACTGTTGTCGGGCCGGAGAGAGTAAGCTCGATATCTGTGGAGCTGTTGGCGCACGCGGTGTCCGAAGCAACAACTGAGCTTGCGTTGATAGTCCCGTGAGCGGTGTTGCATATGACATCAGAAGAACTCGCTGTGGCTTGGAAGCCCACGGTGCCTGCGGGGTTCTGTCCCGCAGGGATGGGATCGAGAATGACCCAGCGGAGCGCGTTCACGCTCGCCGCGGCCGATGGCTCCGTAGCACTGAACGTCGCGCCCCCGTCAGTGGACCAAAGTTTCAAGCACTGACCGCTGCAAGTCGAGCTGCCCTTTATGTATGTGACTTCGGCAGGCAGGATGTCCGTGATGATGATGCTGTTTCCCGAGGCAAGGTCACTGATGGGTGCTCCACCGGTATTGCTGTAGGCAATCGAATATGTGAGAGTTGTCCCTGGGGTTGCCGCGGTGGGCGTGACAGATTTATCTAAAAGCAGCTTGCCCACAGATTCGTTCACGTGGATGGTGAGTGTGATCGCGCCGATGTCCGCGTTGAACTTGTGCCCGCTCCCAGAAGCTGCTTGCTGGTAAGGCACGAGGGTCGTCGAACAATTTCTCAGTCCAATGAACGTGTACGTCACGTAATCTGCCGGGTCACGAGTATAGTTGGGCGGTGGGTTATTCGTGGCGATCCCTGTGAAGTAGAGCTGATCGGTGTACGGCGTCGCTTTGATGCTATGGAGCCTAACTTCAGTGCGGATGAGCCGAAGACACGTGGGATCGAAGCTGGGGTTGCTGATGGGTTGGAACCACGCGTCCTCGACGGCTTCTGGGCCTGGCCCCACCGCTCCCAGGTCGAACCCCCGGATGGTCACCGTGACGAGTTGCCCGATCCCAATCTGTTGTGAGCTGGGCTCGACGGTGATTGAGCCATCGGGGGGCAGGATTCTACTAGAATTTGCTGGGGAAGAACTCGTAGTGCGGAGGGTGGCGCTCGCTGCGGGGCTACAGCTCCCCTCGGCCGTTGCCCAGACGACGTACGGATATGAAATATCTGCTGTGCTGGGATAGACCACGTGCCAATAGACAATTCGGCCAGCTCCAGGGGGAAGGTTCCCCACGAAGCGTGAGGCTTCGTTTGGGGAGCCGAGCATCTGGAGGTTGTGGCCGCCAACGTCGTCAAAGGTGCCAGGGGTTGTGCCGTTGCCTATGAAAAGCGTAACGTTCTTGATGAGATTCGTCCCGGTGTTTTGTACCCTAACGGAGAGCGTAGCCACCCTCGGTCCATCTGAAGCGACTACAGCGAACGGGCTAGACGCGATTGTGAGAGCAAGCGGGCAGCTGGCAGAAGTCCCGAATTCAGAGTCCCAAGTTCCAAGTTGAAGGAGAACAAAGATAGTAAGGAGCACACTCTTCAAACTTGGAGCCGGGGGCTTGGGAATTGCTCTTGTCTTCATAGCACCTCACTTTGCGTTGGAGCATAGTCGCTATGAATTGTA
>DAIPXV010000129.1:0-3838 GCA_036783095.1 Candidatus Bipolaricaulota bacterium | reverse complement strand
CGCTGCCTCCGTCAGCAACGCAAGCAGCGAGCAGTTCCGACACGGTAGTAAGCGTATGCACTCGCGTGCTGCTCACCTGCACAGTGCCCGTGCTAGGGCCGACGTCAATATCCGGGGTCGGGCCGACGGTCGTGAGCGTCCACAGGCCCTCGGCCTTCAGTGTGCCAGTGCCGTCGTGCTCGATGTCAACCTGATCGGTCCCGGGCGGCAGTATGTGTCTCTGCTCGTAGATGTTGCTCAGGCGCGTGCCGCCCTGGCCGTCAGCGTCGTCGATCTGTTGACGGGCACCTTCTGAGAAATTATAAAGCCCTCTGACTCCGTTATTAGTGATGACGTTACAGGCTTCACCGACCCTGCCATTGGCGTTGAGATCGGCCGCTACTGTTGTCCCGACCTGCCCGGTGCTCTCCTCAAGGACCGTCCGGGCATTAAGGCCGATCAAGATGCCATTTTCGACATTGCCGTCGTATAGCGCACCAAGGTTGGCGCTGCTCTCAAAGTCAATGTCGCCGAAGGTGTTCCGCCAGGCGCGGTTGGGCAGTGCTGGTGGGGCTGGTGGGCTTGAATCTGCACCGTTATTCTCCCATCCGTTGTCCTGATCGAAGCTGGAAAGACCACTTGGGAGATCAGCCGTCAGCAACGCCGGCGCACTGGCCGGATGCCCCGCGGGCGTGCACTTTGCCCCGGAGATATCGTCTGGGGCAGGCGGGGCAGGCTTGGTGAAGTTGCTTGCCACGTTGTAGGCCAACTCGTTGTTATCACTGCCAGAAGGGTTGAAGAACCCATTGTATTGGTTATTGATGGCCGAGACGTTGCGAACCTTGTTACCATCACCGCTTATCACGACCCCATTGCCATCAGTATTATTTTCTGCACTGCCATTGCACCACGCGAAGTGCACCGGTGAGTTGGCAATGGACGGCGTGGCTGGCCCGTCCGCGGGCAGGAAGGTGTTGTTGCTCCCTATCCGGAAGCCCGCTGAGTAGTTAGCCAGCGCACGGTTGCCGCCGCGAGCGCAGGTGGCGCTCCCGAAGGTGCCGCTGTTGGTGAATGTATTGTTGTCACCGACGTCGAAGCCATCTTCACCAGTAGCATCACCGTTGCTTATAGCGACGTTGCCACAGAGGAAGCCCACCGTAGCGCCGAGGAAGCCGTCTCCGCCATTGTTATAAGCGTCGTTGTCCACGACATCACCAAAGGGGAGCTCGAAGCCGCTGTTGACATTGTTGATCGCGTCGTTATTGAAGACGGCATCGCGCTTGGTGCAGCCGAAGCCCTCGCCATCGAGGTCAACATTGCTCATGTCGAAGCCGTCGTCGCCGTTATCCACGGCTCTTTGCGCCCCTTGGCTCGAGCCCTGCACATAGATGCGCTCGTCTTGGCAGAGAAAGCCGTTGCGAGTAGCGCCGCGGAGGGCAGCCTGCGTAGCGCTTCCTACGTTGCCAACGATGTTGTCGTAGAGGCTATCACCATCGGGCGTGACCGAGCTGAGCTTGAACGGCCCCAGCACCGCGATCCCGTCGCCGCCGACGGCTCTTTGAGTACCATCAAGGCTGCCGATGATGTTCCCCCAGACGGCGGTGCCGTTGGCGCCCGGATCGAGCCGGATGCCATCAGTGGCTATAGCCGGATTGGGAGCACCCGACCGTGTGAGGACCACGTTGCCGCGGATACAGATGTGACTGCCCTCGCTGCGAATGCCGAAACCCCAAGTGCCAGTACCAGCAGTGCTGGTGATGAGGTTCCCATCATCAAAGCCAGCGCCGTCGCCCACGACCGGGCCAAACGGGGCTGTCGTCGCAAACCCGGCGTTCGCCGAGCTGGAGCCGATGACCGTGTGGTTCGAGCCCGCCGTAGCTCCGGTGCACTGCTCGAACGGCGGCTGGTCCTCCAGCACCCAAGCGTTGGGATCGTCCACGCCCACGACGTTCTCGGTCAGCAAGATCGCCGGGCCAGAGGCGCCTGCTTGGGCGTCGAAAATATTAGCGCGGATGCGGACGCCGACCGTATCCTCCAGCACTCCGTCCCCGTCGGTGTCGTCGCGGGACTGATCATTGTTGGTGTCGCGATCGGCCTGGACCCAAACCCCGGCAGTTCCGCACGCACCAGTGAGGCCGCCGATGGTGTTCAGCTCGATGACGGTGTAGTTGGCGCCGGGCAGGACAGTGATAGCTGTAGCCGAAATCCCTGCGCAGTCGAACGTCGGGTCGGTGATGGTGACTCTGGTTGGGTTGCCCGTCGCATTGAACGGGGGAGCGAGATAAGCAGCAGGCATAAGTGTCATTTGCGATCCCGTCGCGCCGACCTCGAAGATCGCTGCCGTTAAGTTATTTCCGGCGGTCAGCGTGGCGCGTGCGCCCGTCGTGCTATCAATGATCGCTCCATAGATCGTAATGTTGGGGATCGTGATGTTGATCGCTGTGCCAGCATTAGTGTTTGATCCCGGGGTAATCGTCATATTTGCTGTGATGCAGACGAAGTCTCCGGGCCGAGCCGTGGGGTATATTGCATCATCATCTGAGTTTAACTCTTCCGGATCGCCGACGGCTTCAGCCAGTTGATCGGGGTTACCCGCTGTGATTACTCTTGCACCGGGCGCTGTCGGGAACTTATCGCAGATCTCGCCAGCGAGCGCCGCTCCCGCCCACCCAACCACCAGGAGCACCACAACCGTAAGAACGATGATCGCTCGTGTGTGCATAACCTCCTCCTCTTTTAGGAGAATGTCTGTGGGGAAATTAGAATAGACCTGGCCTGCCCACCCCACCGAGGAGACCAGGCTCGACAGAGTACGGTCTCACCTCCTCCGGCTGGAAGGTCCTGCCTCCAGAATTTTTGAGTACGCTGACCCATGCCAACCTCTTGTGACAAATGATAAGTCTAGCATAACAGACTTCCCAAAGTCAAGAGACAGCTGCCGGCACCAAATTTCTTGACGAATATCACAATTCGCACTCCTGAAGGCTTGCGCCTGCGTATCTCCCTCATCGGTGCCCATAGGGATTCGCCAACCTCCCAGAGTACTTCTAGAGTATCATAGCATACCGTGGGGGCCCTTGTCAGTAATGTATGTTACCGTGGGATGGGATCACGGAGGACATGGAGGAGAGCGGCAGACAGCTCAGCCTGCCCCTTCCTTATGGCCGGTACGCGCCCGCCGCCGGTCGCGAATGTCGTGGGCAAGGTGAAGGCCAGCCCCCTACTCAGACCAAAACCCAAAGCCCCCGAGGGATCGCTCCCTCATTTGCCAGCTCACTGATCATGAGAGATAATGTATGCACTATGTACAAGGTCACAATGATCGCGCGGTGGACTCCCCAGGGCTGGTGGGCTCGCGGCGTAGAAGAATCCATCTACACCCAAGGGGAGACCCTCGATGAGCTGTGGGCCAACATTCAGGAGGCCGTCGCCGTCCACTACGAGCACCAGCCTGTGGCCGTCCAGGTAGTGATCGAGAGCCATGTCCCGCAAGCGGCCTCAACTGCGCGGTGAGCAAATCGTTAGGCTGCTGGAGCGTTTAGGGTATCAGGTAGTGGGGAAGAAGGGCGGGAGCCACCGCAAGCTGCGCACGGTCATCGCTGGGAGGGAGCACAATGTCACTGTGCCGGTGCACAAGGGCAAGACCCTGCATCCGGACTTGCGGGATGAGCTTTTGAAAGAGATCGCGGAGCGTCACGGATTGACTGTGGAAGACTTGCTCGATCTGATATGATCTTCCACTTGGAATCACGGAGCTCACGGAAAGCGCCAGGGAAGGCACCAGACTTCGTCTGGACCAGACTCCGTCTGGACTGTACATCTTCGCCAGCCTTCGGCTGGCGAAGGTAAATGTCAAGCG
>DAIPXV010000128.1:0-3888 GCA_036783095.1 Candidatus Bipolaricaulota bacterium | reverse complement strand
ATTAAGGAAGACCACAATATAGGGGACGTTCACTTGGCGGGCCAGGAGCACGTGCTCGCGGGTCTGGGGCATGGGGCCCTCAGAGGCGTCCACGACGAGGATCGCCCCGTCCATCTGGGCCGCGCCGGTGATCATGTTCTTGACGTAGTCGGCGTGGCCCGGACAGTCAATATGCGCGTAGTGGCGCTTCTCGGTCTCGTACTCCACGTGAGCAATAGCGATGGTCAAGATCTTCGTGGGGTCGCGGCGGCCCTGTTTCTCGCTAGCCTTCGCGACCTCATCATAGGTACGGGCCTTGGCCATCCCCTTGAGCGATAAGACCTCTGTAATGGCCGCGGTCAAGGTCGTCTTGCCGTGGTCGATATGGCCGATCGTGCCGACGTTGACATGCGGTTTCTTCCGCTCAAACTTTGGCTTTGCCATACATCCTCCTCCGTTAGAGTATTGCTGTGCTGTCGTGCCGAAGTGCTGCTGTCGGCTGCAGCACAGCAATACGGCAGCACTTCTGCACTCTCTGGAGCCCGCGACCGGAATCGAACCGGTGGCCTTTCCCTTACCAAGGGAACGCTCTACCTCTGAGCTACGCGGGCCGGCTTCAACACTCCCCGTCCCGACAAGGGTCCAACCGTGAATACGCCATTATAGACCAAAGTAACAACCGGCGCAAGCAGTGCAGGGGGAGGGATTTGAACCCCCGAAGGCGCACAGGCCAACGGATTTACAGTCCGTCCCGTTTGACCGCTCCGGAACCCCTGCGCACAAAAATATTTTACTCTATAGTGCCGAGGATTTCCAGATCGGCCAGCTCCCTGGGAGCCGACGGCCGGAGTCGAACCGGCAACCCACCGCTTACAAAGCGGTTGCTCTGCCGATTGAGCTACGTCGGCGATCGCCCTATTCTAGCGATTTCTCATCTCACTAGCAAGCCGGCTCTCTCGTATGATACTATAAGCCCTATGGAGACGCCCTTCGCTGAGATTGCCCTCAAGATTATCGTCATCCTGAGCGGCGCTAAGCTCTTGGCTGTGCTGCTGGAGCGCGTCGGCCAGAGGGCCGTGGTCGGAGAACTGCTCCTGGGGATGATCTTGGGGCCCTATCTGCTGGGATGGGTTGACCCCAAAGACCCCATATTGGCATTCCTAGCTGAGATCGGGATTATCGTGCTCGCGTTTTATCTGGGGCTGATCGCGGATTTACATAAGCTCTTTGAAGCACGCCGGCCCGCGATACGCGTCGCCCTTTTAGGAGTGTTAGTGCCCTTGGGGCTAGGAGCCCTCTACGCTCTCGCGATAGGGCTGCCTTGGGGAGTCGCTCTCTTTGTCGGTGCAACCCTGACAGCCACCAGTTTAGCGAAGAGCGGCTGGCTCCTCTGGGAGACCCAGACACTCCATACGATCGCGGGCTCGATCATCCTTGGCGCGGCGCTGCTCGATGACCTCATCGCCTTGTGGATGCTCGCGGGATTTCACGCGTGGCTGACCTCACGCCCGTTCCAATGGGGAAGATTCATCCTAGAGGGCACACTCTCTCTCATAGTGCTTGGAGTAAGTCTTGTGCTTGGTGTGCGCTGGGCCCCTCGACTCTTTGGGATCATAGAGCGCTTGGAGACGCGCGGCGTCCTCATCGTCGCTGCGCTCGTCTTCTGCTTATCTTTAGCAGTGCTTGCGGAGCGCCTCGGACTCGCCGTGGTCGTCGGGGCATTTGCCGCAGGCTTGATGCTCGAGTACATCCCTCAAGAGCGCCAGATCACCCGTCAAGTCGAAACGCTCGTAGACCTCTTCGTGCCCTTCTATTTTGTTAAGGCTGGAGCTCTGCTTAACCCCTTGCTCTTTGGTCAGGCCTCGGTCATTGTGAACACGCTTGTGATGTTAGGGATTGCCATCGGCGGGAAGCTCCTGAGCGGGATCGGAGCTCCCAAAGGGACCCGATGGGCGGTGGGGGTGGGCATGGTACCGCGCGGGGAGGTGGGCTTGATCTTTGCGCTCTTCGGCTTGATCCATGGGATACTGACGCCAGAGCTCTATGCGATCTTAGCGATGATCGTCCTGCTCACGACAATCGCAACGCCGATTATCCTCCGCCCTCTCCTTAGGCATGTGAGTTAGGAGGCTCTTGCTTGAGAATCATCTCGTAGAGGTGGGCGTAATAGCGCGTGTCGGCGTCGAGATTTTTTCGGACTAAGCTCCCCGGGCCGATCTCGCAGCGCGGCCCGATCAAGACGCCGGGCATGAGCATCGCGCAGATTCCGATGTGGGTCTGGCGCCCCACGATAGCCCCTAATTTTTTGAGCCCGGTCTCGACGCGAGCGCCCTTCACCCAGGGGCGAATGACCCCACGATCGTTTCTGACGTTGGCCGTCACCGTGCCCGCGCCGATCTTGACGGCCTCGTCGAAGATCGAGTCGCCAAAGTACCCCGAGTGCGTCGAGCAGTCTCTTTGAAAGATCGAGCGGGCTATCTCCGCGTGCGCGCCGATCACCGTGTGGGCTTCTATATTAGACTCTCGCACAAGCGACCCCGTGCCGATCACGCAGCCCTCCCCAATGTAACTCGGCCCTTTGATGACGGCGTGCTCGAAGATTTTGACGTTTTCCCCAATCCAGACTGGTCCCTCGATAATAGCGCTACGATGGATCTGCGCGCTCGGCGCGATCTTCTGCTCTGTAATCTTTCTATCCATCAGAAGCCGAGCTATTCGAAAGAGATCCCAGGGGTATTTCAGTGTCGGGGGCTCTTCGGAGATTTTGACAATACGCACCGTGCCCTCGCGCATCAGTATTTTGAGAGCGTCCTCAAAGTTATAGTGGTGCTCGCCCACGCGGCGATAGTACCCAAAGAATTTCTTTGTCAGAAGATAAATTCCGACGAGGCGTGTGCGGCTGGGCTCAGTTCCCAGCGCGGGCTTTTCGACGAGATCTACAGCGCGATCTCCATCTATTTGGACAATCCCATACTCGTGCGGGCGGTCGGTGTCGCAGCCGACGAGCACGGCATCGGCGCCGTCGGCTAAAGCCAAGAGTTTAGACAATATCTCAGTGATCGTGACGTGTTGCGGGTTGACGACCACGAAGAGATCGCTGAGAAGCGATTCAGTTCGTAGAAGCGCATCGCCCATGCCGCGCGGCTCCGGCTGCACAACATACGAGAGCCGCACGCCTAAGCTCGCACCATCCCCAAGCTGCGCTTCAATAGATCTCTCTGGGGATTGCACGATGACGATCTCCGTGATCTGGGCGCGCGCCAAAGCTTCGATCGTATGGGCGATGATCGGGCGCCCTAAGAGTTGAAAGAGACTTTTATGCCCGCCTTCGGCGAGCGGCCAGAATCTCGAAGATTCCCCAGCAGCTAAGATCACTGCTCGCATCGTCGGCTTTGAGTATAATACAAAAAGTTGTCGAGGGCTATTGGGGCCCTCACCCTCTCCTGTCATTACGGATGGGAGAGAGGAGTCAGAGGGGTGAGGGCCCTACAAAGGAGGCTACAATGCACACACGAAATCTCGCCGTCGGCGTCGGACTGTGGCTGCTCGTTTTAGTCTGTTGGTCTTTCGCTCTGTGGGCACTGCCCAACGAGATTGAGTACACGATCTCGGCTCAGCTCGATATAGCTAAAAATATCATCACAGGCACGGAGATCGTACGCTTTACCAACCGTACCGGCACAGAGCTGAAAGAGCTCTACTTCCACGTGGTGCCCAACGCGTTCAAGCGTGGTGCGAACACAAAATATCAGCAAGAGCTCCAGCGCGCCGGCACCTTCCCCACGCTTATTTATGCTTCTCCCGACGACGACGCGTTCATGGAGATCAAGAGCATCACGGCGAACGGGCAGGCGCTCCCCTTCACCGTAGACGACACGCTGATGCGCGTCGCGCTGCCGAAGCCCCTGG
>DAIPXV010000127.1:0-3895 GCA_036783095.1 Candidatus Bipolaricaulota bacterium | reverse complement strand
CGCGAACCGCCCCTACAATTGTCGGTGATCACGATGATCCCGTGCAGGTGGTTGGGCATAACGATCCATTCATCCAATTCCACATAATCGTATTGCGTTGCCAACCATCGCCATGTTTCGGCAACGATGCGCCCCATTTCATTTAACCGCATTTCCCCGGTCACCACCTCGCCAAACAGATGTTCGCGGTTCTGTGTGCAGATGGTGACAAAATACGCCCCCGCTCGGGTGTAATCGTACCCTTGCAGGCGGATGGAACGGCGATGATGTCTCTCGGGATCGTACTGCATGGCTACACGCTTCGCGCCTTCTCCAGCCGCGCCCGCGCTCGTACATGCTTCTAAAACCCCCCGCCCACGTCAAAAGAGACCGTCGGGCTGGCCTGCCCCGTCCCTTGCGCTATCCCCACTCTGAACTCCACCGGCATCTCATACCCCAACACAACCCTTAGCCGCAACTCGCCCCCATAACTGAAGAGCGCCTCGCCCGACGCAAGAGTTTCAAATATATACGCCCCGTCCGTAAAGAGCAGCCCGTCAAGACGATCAAAGAAGATGGACCACAACCCCACACCCTTCCCAATATGGAGCACAGGAAAAGAAAACTCCCAGCTCGTATAGGCGATCTGCGAAGCTTTGCGGAAATTAGTGGGAAAGCCGCGCAAGGGCCACGCTCCCCTCGGCCCGCCCACGCTCAAGAGCTTAATATCATCGCGCGCTAGCACCGTCAGCCGACTCAGGCGATTCGTAAACCCCAACGGGAGCTGTAAACTCTCGCGCTGCGAAATCTGAAAGAGCATCTTCCATGAGCGCTCGTGCCAGACGAATTCCACCGAAAGCCCCAAGTCCCGCCCGATGCGCAAGAGATCGCTGCCCCCTTCAAGAGACTCGCGATAGCGCACTAAGAACGAGGGCGTGAGCTGCTCGGCTTGGCGCAGGTGCACCCCTAAGGCGAGCGTCTGGGTTCGCCCCATCACCCGCGAGAGGGTCAGCTCGAGCTCCGCCCGCGCCACGCTCTCAGCTTCAGCAGTATGCTCAAGGTACGCTAAGAATCGAGGGCTCAGCGAATTGACCGTCTCTGTAAACCACGTGAGCCAGGGCGTTCTTGTCTTCAGAGCAAATTCCATCGAGTGATCAAATGCTAGCACTGGCTGTCGGCTCATCAGATCGAGCCCGGCGTACAGTGTGTAGCTCTGATGTCCTAGGGGATCGAACCCCATCAGAAAGAGAGCCGGCTGCAACGGATTGGGGATAGGCACCCACAGGCGCGGCGCTAAGAATTTTTGAGCACGATAGGGCTGCGCCGGTAGATCCGCGCGGCGCCAGCCGGGCCACTCTGAAACATTCTCGCGCTCAAATTGCACCGGCTTCCAAGCTTGCGGGTCGTAGTCCATCACGTGGAGCTCGTAACCATGAGTGCTGTAGCTCACAAAAGCGATCTTCGTCCCATCGGGCGAGACCGCTGGGGCGAACGCCCCCGTGAGCACATTTGTGACTTTAAAAAACTGCCCATCGGAGAGGCGATACGCGTAGAGATTATAGACGCCGTCGCGCTCCGAGCTGAAGAGAACGAAGTTCCCATCGGGGGACCAATCGGGGTCGAAGTCTCCCGCCTTGTCTTGAGTGAGAGCTGTCAGCTGCGAGCCGTCGGCTGAAAGCACATACAGGTCTTGGTAGCCGCCCATCTTCCAGAGCGTCAGCGCGATCTGCTTCCCGTCGGGCGAGATCGCAAACGAGTCTATGAGAGCCCCATCGGGGAACTCATAGAACGGCTCGATGCGCTTGCTCTCAAGCTCGTAGAGCGCGAGAACTGGCGCTTGGCCGTTGGGGCGCTGCTGCGCAAAGAGGATCTTTGTGCCATCGGGGAAGAAGAACGGATGGTACGCGCGGGCGCGCTCCGTCAGCCTTCGCTCTTCTTTGTTCTCTAAGTCCCATAGATACAGATCAGCGTAGACGTAGTGATTGTCGAAGATCTCGTGTCGGGTGTAGAGCACGGATTTTCCGTCAGGGGAAACTTGTGGCGCTGGGGCGAAGAATGGCGGCCTGAAGAAGTCCAGCTCGAAGGGCATAGCGAAAATAGCGTGATCTTCCCTACTGTCAGGGGTGATGCGCCGGATCGCGGCTTCGCGCACGGGGTCTTTGTGATAGTAATAGATGAACTTCCCGTCGGGCGACCAGGCGGGATCGTTGTTCCAATACCCTAAGCGATTGATCTTGCGCGAGGGCGTGACACCTTCGCCCTTGATCTGCTCGATCTGGGGCGCAAACTGCGCTCTGAGCCACTCTTGCCAAGCTCTCTCTAGCTCTGGCGCCGAGACGCCTAGGGCTCTTTGAAAGATTCTCTCAAAATCGTTGATCGCGCCCAGCGTGACGATGGGCAGGAGTGAGTCGGCGTTGAGTTCGTCTATGAGGGCGAGCTTATCGTCCCCATATTTTTCAGCGATGAAGCGCACGAACCACGCGCCCCAGTCATGCGCGAGCATATAGCCAGAAGGCCAGCCCGGAGGATCGTAGCCGTAGCCGACGCTCATCTGATCGAGAGGGATGAATCTATTTTCGAGAACCTGGGCGCGGAAGTACATCGCGTCTCGGCTCGAATTCGAGCGCGACGCGCCAGAGCGTTTTAGTTCAAAATAGATGGGAATCCCCTCGATGAGCGTGCCGGGCTTAGAGCTATTGGTGAGGGTGAGCACTGGGCCAAGCCACGGGCGCAACTTTTCAGAAAGCCCCGAAGCTTTCATAATATCGAAGACGTGCCCAATCTCGTGATAGAGCACATCTTCGAGCCAAGACGGATTTTGGGGATTGAGCCACTCATTGAAGACGCGGGCGTTAGAGACGCTAGCGATCACATCCCCGAAGGGATTCGCTGCACCCACAGCAAAGTCCGAAGGGTCCGCCAAGATAATATTGATCTGAAAGGGCACCGCATATCTGAGCTCTCTGACCCAGAACTGATATGCGTTTTCACTGATGATGGCTGCTTCTTGGGCGATCTCCTCGAGCCCATCGTGATAGACTATACGAAAGTGTTCAGTCGAGAGCACAGACCAATCGCGTGCAGGGTCGAGATCGAGAAACTGCGCCGACGCTGTGCTCACACAGCTCAGTATCAACACGCCGATGACAAGAAGCTTCCTTAAGTGCATAGATTCCTCCTTGGGATGATTTGAATCACGGAAAGCACAGAATATGCCACAGAAGGCACGGAGGTTAGCTCTATTTCAGGGCCTTCCGTGGCTTCTTCCGTGTCTTCCGTGATTCAAACCATCATTCAAAATCTTCGATCTTAAAAGTTTCAGCTTCTTCAAGGACTTTCTTGACGCGCAGCTGGGCCTCGCTCAGGCTCTTCTGAATGGAGTCGGCGAGCTTGACCCCCTCCTCAAAGAGCTCTAAGGACTCCTCCAGCGAGATCTGCTCGCTCTCGAGCTGGCGCACAATCTCTTCAAGCCGCGCCAGCGCCGGCTCAATCTTGAGGTTCTTCTTCTCCATCGTTGGCCTCCTTGGCCTCGACGCGACTGAGCAGCCGTCCCCGATGCAGCGTGATCTTCACGCGCTCGCCGACGCGCACTTGCTCTACGGAGCGCACGATTTGCCCCGTCTCGCTCTCGACGACGGAAAAGCCGCGCCGCAACACGCTCGCGGGGTTCAAGCTCTCCAAGCGCCTCAAGAGATTGTGCCAACGCTCCTGAGAGCGCCCCAGGCGCTCGCGCATCGCCCGCACCAGCAGCTCCGAAGAATGATCGAGGCTCTGCTGGTGCTCGCGCATACGCTGCATTGGACGGTGCAATCCTCGACTGCGCCGCAGCGCTTCCAGACGCATGAGATACCCATCGACACGCGAGGCGAGGAGCTCGTGCGCTCGTGCCCGCGCGCTTTGGGCAAATTCTATCAGT
>DAIPXV010000126.1:0-3925 GCA_036783095.1 Candidatus Bipolaricaulota bacterium | reverse complement strand
TCTTCGATTGTGAGCCTCCAGACCCCCTGGGAATCGCGCTGAAGCGTGCCGCTGGCTACCAGCGAACGCACAAGCTCCTTCACAAAGAGCGGGTTGCCCTCGGTCTCCGCGTAGAGCGTATCGAGAACTGCGCTATCATACTGACTGATGCAAGAGCTGGCTCAGCAAGAGATCTGTCTCTTCCCGCGTCAGCGGCGACAGCACAAGCGTCTGCACAAAATCCCTGGGGAGCCTATCGAGCCAGTTGCGCAATGGGCTGCCCTCTTGCGTTTCTTCGACACGATATGTCCCGATGAGGAAGATTCGCTGATCTTTCAGATGGGCTATGAGATAGCTGAGATACTCCAAAGTTGCGCCGTCGGCCCAGTGGAGGTCATCGAGAAAGAGAATAGCTGGGCACTCGCGGGTGAAAAGCTCAAAGAGCCCGGTGAGCGCGGCGAACCAGCGGGCTTTGCCCTGAGCGGGTGGCAGCCGGGGATTGGGCGCAAGATCAGGGAATCTTTCGTGAAGTTCGGGGATGAACTGAGCGAGCTCACTGCGCCAGAGGGGAGGGAGCTGCGCAAGCATCTCATCAGAGATTTGCTTCAGCCCAGCGCGAACAGCTTGGAGTATGGGATCGTAGGGTGGCGCGTCGGCGTAGGCTGTGCCACGGAGAATGATTTTATGAGAGGGGCTAGAGATCTCTAAAAAGTGCTCGACCAAGCGCGTCTTGCCCACGCCGACCTCGCCCCCAATCAAAAGGGCTTGGCCTGCGCCATTCTGGACCCTCTGCCAAAGGCTCTTCAGAAGTTCGCACTCCCGCGCGCGCCCGACGAAGGGCACTTCTGTTGGAAGCTCAACAGCACGGATGGCCTCTGGCAGCACACCGCTCAAGATCTTCTCATAGAGCGCTTGGGTTTCGGGCAGGGGCGGGACGAGCAGCTCTCTCTGAAGAATTTCACAGTATTCTCTGTATTGTCGTAGGGCTGCCGCGCGGTCGCCACTGAGGGCGTAGAGCATTATCAGCTCGCGGTGCGCTCGCTCGTGCCACGGGATGAGGCGCACAACCTTTTCCCAAACGGCGATAGCTTTTGGAAATTCGCGGTGTGTCTGGTAGATCTCAGCAAGTTGCTCGAGAGCGTCTAAGTAGAGCGTCTGGAGGCGCTCGCTTTCCGAGAGGGCCCAATCTTCGTAGATGTCCGCCAATGGAGGGCCACGGTAGAGCGCGATCGCTTGTTCTAAGGCCCTCACCCGGCCCTCCGGGCCACCCTCTCCCCTTTGAGGGATGATAGTGATAAGTCGCTCGAACTCTTGGCTATCGAGCCAGAAGTCCCCGGCTTTTGTATTAAATCGCACGGCACTGCCGGAGGTGATGAGCCATTGTTCTGAACCGAGCATCTTGCGCAGGAGCGAGAGGGCTTTCCGTAGATTAGCTCGCCCGTGCTCTTCATCAGCATCGGGCCAGAGCAGATTCGCAAGCACCAGGCGCGGGTGAGCGCGGTCGCGTTGGATGACAAGATACACCAAGAGTTCCTTGACTTTTTGGGTGGGGAAGTCAAGGAGCTGTCCGTCGTGGCGGACTTCGGTCTCCCCTAGGAGCCGGATCTCTAAGCGGGCCATCTCTGGCCACCTTCCGTGCTGACCCCAGCTTTATTATACTGAAAAGCCAGCCGGAAGTTTGGCTCAGAAATTTAGCTAAGTCTCATCGTATAGATATCTCTTGATATCGAGCTTGCTCGACTTCTCGAAGGGCTTGTCGAGAATAATTAAGTCGTGCTGGCTATGGATGCGCTTGTACGGTGCAAACTCTTTGCTCTTCTCTTTGATCGC
Organism: Candidatus Bipolaricaulota bacterium; assembly: GCA_036783095.1. Classification (GTDB taxonomy): domain Bacteria; phylum Bipolaricaulota; class Bipolaricaulia; order RBG-16-55-9; family DRXL01; genus JANXCC01. The sequence goes on along the minus strand of DAIPXV010000126.1, from coordinate 2,116 downwards.
CTCCCAGATCATCTTCTTCAGCTCTTCGGGAGAGTGTTTTTGTAAGAGCTCCGGTTTGGGGTAGACGAACGCTTTGATCACCTCGACGCCCTTGCGCTTGCCCCCTTTAATCATAATCTCTTCGATGAGGGGGATCTGCTTCAGCTCGAACTCGACCTCTTCGGGGTAGACGTTCTTGCCCCCTTCGAGGACGATGACGTTCTTCTTGCGGCCCTTGATGTAGAGCCAGCCGTCTTCGTCTAAGTATCCTAAGTCTCCTGTGTGGAGCCAGCCGTCGGGGTCGAGGACCGCTCTGGTCGCTTCAGGGTTTTTGTAATAGCCCTTCATCACGTTGGGCCCACGGACAACGATCTCGCCAATGCCCTCTTCGTTGGGGTTGTCTATTCGTATTTCGACGCCGGGGAGCGCTGGGCCGACTGAGCCAATCTTGTCGTTGAATGGCGTGCTGAAGGTGAGCACTGGGGAAGTCTCGGTCAAACCGTAGCCTTCAATCATCCCAATCCCCAGCCGCCGTAAGCCTCGCATCACCCTGGTGTCTAGAGGTGCCCCGCCCGAGAGAAAATATTTGAGCTGATTGCCCCCCACTAAGCGCTTCTTGATCTTCGCACCCAAGAGAGTCGGCGCGTAGCGCCACAGGAAGCGCGCCAGACGGTTCTCTTGAATCGTGCCCTCTAATTTCTCGTACAGCGCATGGAAAAGCTTAGGCACGCCCACGACAATGCTGACCTTATTCTCGACCATGTACGTGGGCAGGTTCTTATAGTCGTCGGTGTAGATGAGCTGCGCGCCGGCATGGAGGCAACAGACGAGCACGATCAGCCCAAAGACGTGGTACCACGGCGGGATTCCTAAGACCACATCTTCCTCAGTGAAATCAATGCGGCTGAGCGCACTCTGAGCGTTGCTCACGATGTTCGTATGCGAGAGCATGACGCCCTTGGCATTGCCCGTCGTCCCTGAGGTGCAGAGCATCACAGCGACTTCATCAGGGTCGGCAGGGACACTTTCGAAGCGATCGCTGCTGAGCCAATCGCTCACCGTGGGAACCCCCGGCAGACGGTCCATCGTCACGATGTGCTGGAGCTGTCTCTGATCTTTGACCATCTCGTAGTGTGGTGCATCGGCGACGACCGCGCCCACGACATCCATGTCGCGCAGTATGCGCTGGACCTCTCTAGTTTGCCAAGAGGCATCAATGGGCAAGGCCACTCCCCCAGCTTTGAGAATCCCTAAGAATGCGATCGCCCAGTCGGTGCGCGGTTTCCCGATGATCGCGACCTTCTCGCCCTTCTGAAGGCCGCGCTTCTCCAGAGTCGCCGCAAATTGACCTGACTTTCTCTGCAGCTCCCCATAAGAGATCTGGTCGTATCCCCCGGTGTGCTTGGGGATCTTGATGGCAATCTTATCGGGGTGACGGCTCACCTTATGCTCGATCAGATCGACAATCGTCTCCGTGCGAAGAGCTGTGCTCATAGACCCTCCTTTACTCGATCCATCGTCCGTCTTCGAGGTACTGTTGAGCTTCTAATGCTGCAATACAGCCGTCGGCAGCCGCGATCACCGCTTGGGCGTATTCCCCAGAGAACTTTCTGACATCGCCTACGGCGAAGACGCCGGGGATCTTCGTGCGGGTGCGCTCGTCCGTGAGAATGTAGCCCTTCTCGTCCATCTCTAGCTTTCCCTTGAGAAACTCGGTGTTGGGCCGATGCCCGATGCTCACGAAGATCCCCTGAATATCGCGTATCTCGATGAGCTTGCCCGTGGCTAAGTCTTTGAGCACCACGCCCTCGACTCGCTTATCTCCGAGAACTTCTTCGACGACAGCGTTCCAGATGAATCCGAACTTGGGATGGGCTTTGACTTTCTCGACCAAGAGTTGGTCTTTCGCGCGGATCGCTTTGGGGTCATCGTGGGGGTGGCGGACCACCATGCGCACAGAGTTCACTAACTTTAGTAAAAAGAGCGCCTCGGTGAACGCCGCGTCTCCCGCCCCGACTATGAGGACGTCCTTGTCTCGAAAGAAATAGCCATCGCACGTGGCGCAGTAGGAGACGCCTCGCCCCAGAAGCCGATCGGCGTTCTTGGCGGGGAGCTTGACGGGTTCCGCACCAGTAGA
>DAIPXV010000125.1:0-3990 GCA_036783095.1 Candidatus Bipolaricaulota bacterium | reverse complement strand
ATGGCCCTCGCGCCGGAGCACCCCTTGATCGAGGAGTTCCTTGCGGCTGAAAAAGATTCACAGAAGCGGGCCCAGATGGAGGCATTCGTGCAGCGGGCGTTGCAGCAAGGGGAGATCGCCCGCGGCGCCGCAACCGTCGAGAAGGAGGGCTTCTTCACGGGGCGTTATGCGATCAACCCCATCAATGGCGAAAGAATCCCCATCTATATCGCTAACTATGTCTTGATGGAATACGGCACCGGGGCGATCATGGGGGTGCCGGCTCATGATGCTCGCGACTTTGAGTTCGCCAGAAAGTGCGGGCTGGAGATCCGTCAGGTCATTGATGGCAGCGTTCTCAAGGAAGCTTCTGCCGAGGAAGAGCGCTGGGAATCGGAGGGCGGTCCGGCCGCCCCGCCGAAGCTCCCCTACGAAGGTGAAGGGCGGCTCATCAACTCCGGGGAGTTCACCGGGCTGACAAGCCAAGAAGCCTTCCGCAAGATCGGGGAATTCCTCGAAGCTCGCGGGCTGGGGCGCTTTGCGGTGAAGTATAAGCTGCGGGACTGGCTCATCTCGCGCCAGCGCTACTGGGGCACCCCCATCCCCATGATCCACTGCGAGCGGTGCGGGGTCGTCCCCGTCCCCGAAAGCGAGTTGCCCGTCAAGCTCCCTGAGGTGCCGTTCATCGGGAAGAAGGGCTTAGCGGAGATCCCGGAGTTCTATCAGACGACGTGTCCCAACTGTCACGGCCCAGCGAAGCGCGACACCGACACCATGGACACGTTCGTGGATTCGAGTTGGTACTTCTTGCGGTTCATCTCGCCGCACGATGATACCCGCCCCTTCGATCCCGAAGCTGTCAACCGATGGCTCCCTGTGGATCAGTATGTTGGGGGCGTCGAGCATGCGATCTTGCACTTGCTCTACTCGCGCTTCTTCACCAAGGCGCTGCGCGATATGGGTTTAGTGAACTTTGAAGAGCCGTTTGCCCGGCTCTTCACCCAGGGGGTGATCGAGCATCTCGCGTATCGGTGCCCCACGCACAACTGGATTCATCCCAGCGAGGTGCAAGAAGGAAACAGGTGCCCCCACTGCGGGCGGGAGCTCACAGTCGATCTCTACAAGATGTCCAAGTCCAAGCGCAACACGATCTCCCCTCAGGAAGTCATAGATCAGTATGGGGCGGACACCGAGAGGCTCTACACGCTCTTCATGGGGCCGCCGGAGAAAGATATCGAGTGGACTGCTGAGGGCGTGCGGGGGAGCTTTCGGTTCCTCAATAGAGTTTGGAACTTGGTGCTCTCGCACGCGCGCAAGCTCCCCGACGTTGGCGAGCTCGACCCAGCGCAGTTCACCGCGCGTGAGAAGAGAGTTTGGCAGAAGCTCCATCAGACGATCAAGTCCGTCACTGAAGATATCGAGGGCTTTCACTTCAATACGGCGGTTTCAGCGATCATGGAGCTGACCAACGAGCTGACGGAGTACGTCACAGAGCGACCGAAGCAGATCAATACAGCGCTCGTCAAGTGCGCTTTCGATAATTTAGTCTTGCTGTTGTCGCCGTTTGTGCCGTTCATCTGTGAGGAGTTGTGGCGGCGCTTGGGCCATGACGATGCGGTTTTAGAGCAGCGCTGGCCGAGGTATGACCCGCGGGCGTTGCACGCGGCCGAGCGCGAGATCGTCATCCAGATCAACGGGAAGGTGCGGGATCGCATGGTCGTCCCTGCTGAGATCAGCGAAGACCGCGCTGAGCTTGAGCGACGCGCGCTGGCCCAGATCCAGGTGCGCGTGAACGATAAGCAGATCGTCAAGGTGATTGTGGTGCCAGGGCGGCTGGTCAACGTCGTGGTCAAGGAGTAAGATTGTGGCGAGGAGGTGTGTGCACGATGAAGAGAGTGGTGCTCATAGCAGGCGTGGTCAGCTTGGTGGCAGTGCTGGGATTGGGGCTGGCTTCGCCGTATGTGCAGGAGCAACCCCCGTTGGAGATCCCGCTCTATGAAGGGGCGCAGATTGATTGGACGGTACACTTGACCGCGCAGGAGCTCTCCAAGCAGTTCGAAGCGTGGCTGCAAGAGCTAGCGATGCTCACCATCGCAGGATATAGGATCGAGGGCGAGCGTGCTGAAGAGATCTTAAACTTCTACGATCAGGCGCTCAGCGACTGGCGAAGGATCGTATGGATGCAGCCGTCCGAATCCGGCGGGGCACGTATCTTTGCTCAAGGGCGAGGCTATCTGTCGGTCATAGTTTCGAAGGGGTACGAAGCGACGGATCTAGTGATCGCGACGGCGCAAGCCGATGAGGTTCCTCTCGAGGTGCCGATCGTGGAGGGCGCGGAGCTCCAGTGGCAGCTGGTGCTCACCCAGAGCGATCTGTTGGAGCTGCTCAAGCGATGGTTTCAAGAGCTCAGCACCACTCCTCCAGCTATAACGTGGCGACTCGATCCTCCCAGGGGTTCCTCATGGGAGTCTCTAGTATGGCTGGGCTGGCTAGGGGTTGATGCGTTCTTCCGGCTGATGCGAGATTTCTCGGAACTGAGCATCATGAGCTACCGAGTCGAATTAGCCACAGTGCTCGAGGTGCTCAACTTTTACGAACAGCACTTTAGAGGCTGGCGGCGCAACCTCTGGATCAAGCCCGATGAATCGGAGATCATCCGCGTCTTCACCCGAAGCAATGCTCAAGGGCTCCAAGAGCTGGTGGCTTTCATCATTATGCCAGGCGGTGGCATGAGGGTAAGCGAAGTACATACCAACGTGATCGTGCTGCACGCGCGGCGCTAGCGCCGTGCGTATCGGCCCATCAGCTCCGCTTGAGCGAGGATGTGTCCCTCCATCGCCTTGAGCAGTTCTTCTTTGGTCGCTCCGGCGGCTAAGCTGAGCACCGTATCGAGCGCGTAGAGCTTCAAGAAGTAGCGATGGGTGCCGCTGGGCGGGCAGGGCCCGCCGTACCCAATTCGGCGCCAGCTGTTGCGCCCTTGGCGACTGCCATCGGGCAGGTTGGCATCCCTGGGGACGCCCTCAGCCAGCCCGCGCGCCGTCGCGGGAATATTATAGATCACCCAATGGACCCACGTGCCCATCGGGGCATCGGGGTCGTCCATAATCAACGCGAAGCTCTGGGTTTTGTCCGGGGGCTCGCTCCAGCTGAGCGGCGGAGAAATATCCTTCCCATCGCACGTGTACTCTTTGGGGATCATCGCTCCTTGAGTGAACGCCGAGCTTGTGAGAGTCATCGGAAACCCTCCTTTCGGTGGGGAAGTCTGTCTGCTGGAGCATCCTGTCACGAGTGCGCCCACGAGCGCAAGAACGATCACGTATCTCATGGCTGTGGCTGAGCGCTTAGAAAAATCTCTGTCGCGGCCACGGCGACAGAGATCGCGTTCTGTTCGGCTTTCTGAAGGTTTTCTGGGAGAATCTCTTCATGGGATGGAGTGTCGACCACGCCGCAGACGCACCCGGCGCGTAGACCCAAGGCACTGCACATCGTCAAGAGCGTCGCGGCCTCCATCTCGTAGTTAAGCACGCCCAATCGCTCCCATTCGCTCTTGGTCCCGCGCAGATCTCTGATAATATACGAGCTGAACGAGTCGGAGCGCTCCTGTCCAGGGTAGAACGTCGCTGATGAGCATGTGATCCCCACGTGATAGGGGATCTTGAGTTTTCGCGCAGCTTGGACGAGCGCCCGTACGATCTCGTAATCAGCAACAGCAGGGTATTCTATGGGCGCATAGTGCGCCGAAGCCCCGTCGAGCCGCACTGCCCCAGTGGTAATGACCACGTCGCCGATATTGAGAGCGGGCTGAATGGCCCCCGTCGTCCCCACGCGAATGAAGATTTTTACACCAAGCTGAGCCAGCTCTTCGACGGCGATCGCTGTTGAGGGCCCGCCGATCCCCGTCGACGTGATCACGACGGGAGTATCCCCGATAGAGCCCAACCACGTGCAAAACTCCCGATGGGATGCTATAAAGCGTCCATTCTCGCTGGGGCGCGTTGTGGCGATCTTCTC
>DAIPXV010000124.1:0-4001 GCA_036783095.1 Candidatus Bipolaricaulota bacterium | reverse complement strand
CTCACCCCGCCCTGCGGGCACCCCTCTCCCGTGGCTCACCCACGGGAGAGGGGCCAGGGGTGAGGGTCAATCCCTCCGTGCAAAGACTGCGACCGCGCCCGTGCCGTGCGGCACCCCACGCCACGACTGCGCTACCCCCACACGAGCGTTGGGGACTTGTCGGGCCCCGGCCTCGCCACGCAACTGTAATACTATCTCTAAAGCGCGCTGCAGCCCAGAAGCTTCTATAAGATCGCCGCAGCCTAGCGAGCCCCCGCTCAGATTGACTTTGAGCTCCCCATCACGACCAAGAGCCCCAGACTGCGCCAGCCAGCCCGCTTCCCCAGGGCGCGCCAAGCCCAACGCTTCGAGGTGCTGTAGCTCTTTGAACGCAAAGCGATCTTCAACTTCGATGACGTCAATTTGGCGCCGCGGCTCGGTGATCCCCGCATGACGATAGGCGATCTGCGCGGCGCGTCGGACATAACCCGCGTCGGCGCTGCGGGCAGCAATCCACGGGGATTCCGACGACCACCCGATCCCTTCTAGATAAACTAACGGCTTCTTCGCCAATCGCCGCGCGATCTCCCCAGCTGCTAACACAAAGACGATGCACCCGTCGGCCCGCGAAGCGATCTCCCAGCGCTTGAGGGGCGTGAACGCATAGCCTGAATTAAAAATCTCTTGTAGCCCAATGCGCGCCCCGTAGGGCGCCAAGGGGTTCAGCAGCGCTTGCCGTCGGTTGTGCACGGCCACGAACGCGCATTGCTCTTCGGTTGTCCCAGTAGCATGGAGATAGAGATTCATCTCCAAGCCCGCGACATAGTACGGGTGCACTTCGCGTTCTGCCGAGAGCGGGCGCTCATAGATGGGATCAAACGCGAGCTCCGTGACGTGCTCATACGTTAGGAGCTCGGAGATCTTGCTGTGGGCCTCGACCACGACGATATTGGCTATCCCTGATTTGATCTGCATGAAAGCGTTGGCCAGCCCCTGCAAGCCGTCGCCGGCAACAGTCATCGTTGGGCGCAGGGCCGCGCCCAACTGATCAGGGGTGAACTCGTCAAAGATCGAGAAGCCCTCCCAATAGTCTTCGGCGCACGTGACGAAGCTATCCACGTCGCGCCGCGGGTCTATCTGGGCATCAGTGTAGGCTTTGACCGCCGCGTCGTAGATGAGCTCCTTCCAGTTGACTTCTGGGGTCTGGCTCGCAAATGCTGTCGAGCCGATCCCCAGCACAGCTACATCGCGCATCGATGCCTCCTTCGCGTTTTCCGACGATTTATTATAATGGAGCTTGGCGCAAGATTGCCAATTGAGAATAAACGAAGACGCGATCGGAGACAATGCTGATGATCATCTCTAAAGCTGCGCTGGGTCATGGTGCAGGGTAAGATGAAAACCTACAATCGAGAAGCTCAAGAGACAAGGAGGTCTCTATGGAGATGGAGAAGGTTTCCAAGATGATGGAGCGTGTGGGCATCCCTGGCCGAGATGCCTATGATCTGCCCACCAGCGAAAAACGCTTCCCCGATGGCGCTCAGTACCGCATGGAGATTTCCGGTGTTGAGCGCGTGAGCGTCCTCGAAGCCCTCATTGACGAGAGCGAGAAGCGCCAGATGCCCATCCATCGAATTATTTCGGTCGTGATGGGTGCGACACTGTTAGATAAAAAAGAGCTGAAAGAGTTTGCTAAACTCGCGGCCCAAGCTAAGCTCGAGGTGATTCTCACCCCTGGGCCGCGCTCGGCGTGGGACACGGGAAGACAATTAGTCACCCCCGAAGGGGCATTTTCGGGCTTGAGATTTCGCGGCTCCGATCAGCTGCGCTATGTCATTTCGGACATCCTTCGCGCGATCGAGCTGGGCTTTCGCGGATTTTTAGTCATTGACGAAGGGCTCTTATGGCTCTTAAATGAGCTGAAACAAAAGGGCGACATCCCCAAGGATGTGACGTTGAAAGTCTCGATCTATGCGGGGCACGCCAACGCTGCGGGAGCAAAAGTCCTCCAGATGCTCGGCGCGGGAACATTCAACCCCATCGCGGATTTATCTCTGCCCCAGCTCGCTTCGATCCGCAAAGCTATAGATATCCCTATGGACCTGCACGTCGTCTTGACCGAGTCGTTCGGAGGATATTTGAGATTCTACGATGCCCCGGAGATGGTGCGAGTCTGCGCGCCGTGTTATTTTAAGATCGAGCATGGGCCGGCGTGCGCGGCGGGGCCGGGCGCGCTGTATAAGCCCTGGACGAGCCCAGCACTCTTGGCCGATATGGCCCGTGAAAAAGTGAAGTACGCCCAAACGATTCACGAGCTCATTCAAGAGAACTACCCCGAAGCGCTCATGTCCAAGCCGGGCACGAAAGATTTAGCGATCCCTAAGCCTTAAAAGGAGGAAGCTTCCTATGGCACCCAAAGCCCAACAGCCCCAACGCGAGAAGATTACCATCCCCAAGCTCTACGAGATGAAGGCACGCGGAGAGCCCGTCAGCTGGCTCACGTGCTATGACTACCCCACCGCGCTCTTGATGGACCGCGCCGGGGTCGAAATGATTCTCATCGGAGATTCCCTGGGCATGACCATGCTCGGCTACCCCACGACCCTGCCCGTCACGATGGATGTGATGATCACGTTCACGGCCGCCGTCTGTCGCGCCGTCAAGTACGCGTTTGTCATCGGGGACATGCCCTACATGAGCTATCAGATCTCCAAAGAAGAGGCGATCCGCAACGCCGGGCGTTTTATGGCCGAATGCGGCACCGACGCCGTGAAGCTCGAGGGCGGAGCGCGCATGGCCCCGGTCGTGAGGGCGATCACCGATGCGGGTATCCCTGTGATGGGGCACATTGGGCTGACCCCGCAGTCAGCGTCGCAATTGGGCGGCTACAAAGCCCAAGGGCGCGACGCCGAGACTGCCAAGAGACTGATCGCCGACGCCGAGGCCCTTGAGGAAGCTGGGGCGTTTGCGATTCTATTAGAGTGCGTCCCCGCCCCCGTAGCCAAGATCATTCACGAGCGCGTTAAAATCCCCGTCTACGGCCTAGGGAGCGGCAAAGATGTGGACGGCCAACTGATGATCGTCCACGACATGATCGGGATGTTCGAGCGCTTCACGCCCAAGTTCGTCAAGCGCTATGCGAACCTCAGCCCGATCTTATTAGAAGCGTTCTCGCAGTACCGTGAAGAGGTGAAGAGCAGAAAATTCCCGCAGCCGGAGCATTTTTACAGCATGGCTGAGGGGGAGCTGGAGAAGCTCATGAAATCACTGAAGCGGAGGCGCTAGCGCCTCCGGAAGATGACGGCTACAAACTCCTGCACGCCATAGGCGTTAGCTGTAAACGCCTCGGCGTTCCTTCTCCCTGCAGCCATGTTGAGGACCGTGGCTTCAGTCTCATCTATCCTGCAAATCCTTGGAATAGAGCTGCTTGATTGGAATGGAGGTGAGCAAAAGCAAGAAGGATGCCACAGTAAAAGTCAACACCGGCCTAGCTGAATATAATGCACCACCAATTATAGGTCCCAGAATAAACATTGCATTCCACACTGCATCCAGGCCTCCATAAAGCGTTGCTCTAAAGCTACGCTCTGACAACCTGGCTATTGTCACCCTGTACCCTACCCCATGAAAAACCCCTAAACCTGCAGATACAAGCATAGTTGAAATAGCCATAGAACTTGATGTGGATACTGAAAATGCCAGAACAGAAACACCAACAAAAACATTGCCTACCAGCAAAGCCACGGAAGATCCATATCTGTCAACAATCCAACTCGCCAATGGCAAAAGAATTGCCTGAAGTAGTGTCATAACAGAGTAAACGCCCCTATAACTGTTTCATTGAGATCTAGCCTGTCTTCCAAGTATGGCGCATAGTAATTCCCACTGATTCCATGAGCTAACCCATTGCACACAACTAGAACAACCAGGGGGAGGATGAAGATTGTTATTCCCAAGGAGCTGATGGCTCCAAGGGTTGCCTTCAGGTGAGCTCCCAAAGACACCTACTAGGAAAGGCCCTG
>DAIPXV010000123.1:0-4021 GCA_036783095.1 Candidatus Bipolaricaulota bacterium | reverse complement strand
ATCACCAGTCCCAACGTGCGCACGATCCCCAAAGAGACTCCTAAAGAAGGCATCGGCGTTGTGGAAGCTCCGCGAGGGACGCTCTTCCATCACTATCAGACCGACGAGAAGGGCCTGATCACTAAAGCGAATCTCATCGTGGCCACGCAGAACAACGCGGCGCGCATCGCCATGTCCGTGGACAAAGCCGCGCGTAGCGTCATCAAGAACGGCAAAGTGGACGAGGGGGTTCTCAATCTCATCGAGATCGCGTTCAGGGCTTATGATCCGTGCCACGGCTGCGCCACTCACGCCCTGCCGGGGCAGATGCCCCTCATCGTTCGAGTCTACGATAGCCAGAAGAATTTGCTCCGTGAACTGCGAAGGGATTAAAATGGCCTCAGGGGCGATAGTATGAAAGCGAAGCCAAAGATCATCGAGAAGCTCAATGCGCTGCTGGCCGATGAGCTGACCGCGATCAATCAATACATAGTCCACTCGGAGATGTGCGCCAACTGGGGGTATGAACGCCTGCACGAAGCTATCGAAAAGCGCGCCATCACCGAGATGAAGCACGCCGAGAAGCTGATCGAGCGTATTCTCTTTCTCAACGGGGTTCCCATCGTGAGCAAACTCAACAAGATTCAGATTGGCTCCGACGTGAAAGCACAATTTGAGAACGACTTAGCCGCTGAGCAGATGGCAGTCCAAGCGTATAACGAGGGCATTCAGCTCGCTGTCGAAGCTGGCGATAACGGGACGCGGGCGCTCTTAGAATCTATCTTGACCGACGAAGAAAATCATATTGACTGGCTCGAAGCCCAGCTCGACCAGATTGAGCAGATGGGAATTGAGAATTATCTCACGGAGCAGGTGAAGGCCTAGCTGACCCTTCCTTGACGGATGTTGATACTTGATGTATGCTCCTTCCCAGGAGGGTTGAAGGATGCCTAGGCCTTTAGAAGTCAAAGCTCTTGATAACTATCGTCTATGGCTCAGATACTCCGATGGCACCGAGGGCATAGTAGACCTCTCTGATCTCGTTGGCAAAGGCGTCTTCGCTTTATGGAACGATCAAGCAGAATTTCAAAAAGTTCACATCGGGCCAAGTGGTGAGATCGCTTGGAGCGAAGAGATCGATCTCTGTCCTGACGCTCTTTATCTCAAGATCACCGGCAAAAGACCCGAAGAACTCTTCCCTAAGTTGCGGGAGCTCTCTGTGCCCCATGCCTGAAATCAGCCGGTTCTTCGGGATCGTCATTAAGATGTACTTCAGCGACCATGAGCCACCTCATTTTCACGCAGAATATGGGGAACACTAAGCCGTGATCGATATTCATAGACTGGCTGTGATTGGAGGCTCATTACCTCCCCGAGCACTAGGGCTTGTCATAGAATGGGCTTCTCAACATCAAGCGGACTTACTGAATCTGTGGGAGCGAGCAGCTCATCATCAGCCTTTGTACAAAATCCCGCCATTGACCCAAGATGAAGATTCTTATTCTCGGCCTGGGCAACGAGCTCTTGAGGGATGACGCTGTCGGGATTTTGGCCGCGCGCGTCCTCAAAGAGAGATTGAAAGACAAAGCCGACGTCGTCGAAAGCTCGCTATCGGGGATGGCCCTGCTCGATCTTCTGACTGGCTACGAGCGAGCTATTCTCATTGACGCCGTGAAGACTGGGCGTACCCCGCCGGGGACGATCTCTGAGCTGAGCCCAGCTGATCTTGGCACCGTAGCCGCGCCGTCTCCGCACTATGCGGGACTGCCGGAGCTGATCGCCACAGCCCAGGCCCTCAACTTAGACTTTCCCAAAGAGATAAAAATCTTCGCTATCGAAGTTGCAGACCCTCACACCATTGGGAGAGGGCTCAGCCCCATGGTTGCCCAAGCCCTCGGAAAGCTCATCCACCAAGTCGAGCGCCAAGTCGCCCAATGGCTAGGATAAGCTTACGGCACAACGATCCGCGTATCCGTGCGCTCGATCCCGGGGACGCTGCTCATCTGTTGCACAATCGCTGTCAACAATTTGGGGTTCTGCGCCTCAATCAACGCGATGCCGTCTATGTCCCCAAAGAGCGCATGGGCTTCCTTCACCCCTTGGATCATCTTGAGCTCTTTCAGAATCTCCTGAATGGGGAAAGCTTTACTAGGGTCCTTGTGAAACTTCAACAGCACGTATGCCTTCAGCATGATGCACCACCTTTCACTCGATCTTAGAGATTCGACAGGGGTTTGTCAATTGATTATACTTCAGCTATGCACGAGTGGGCTCTGGCCGAAGCCGTTGTCGCCACGACAAAGAGAGCCGCGCACGAGAAGAAGCTGCGCCACGTCACCGCAATCACGGTGAAGCTCGGCGAGCTCCAGCAGATCGAGCGGGAGATTTTTACGTTTGCGCTAGAGCAAATCTTAAGCCAAGAAGACCCGCCGCTGCGCCATGCCAAGGTCATTCTAGAGACGGAACGAGCGCGGTTTCGCTGTCGTGTCTGCAACTTTGAATGGGCTTTTGACGAAAAAAGTCTCAGCTCGGAGATCGCCGAAGCAATTCACTTTATCCCGGAGATCGCGCACACGTATATGCGCTGTCCGCGTTGCCACAGCCCAGATTTTGAAGTCACTGCTGGACGCGGGGTTTGGCTGGCAGCACTGCAGGGAGAGGAATGAAATGGACCCGCGCGTGGCCATTATCGAAGAGCGACTCAAGAGCATCAAAAGAATTATCGCTGTAGCGGCGGGCAAGGGCGGAGTGGGGAAGAGCACCGTCGCGACGGGGCTCGCGCTCGTGCTCTCGCAGATGGGCTATAGAGTTGGGCTATTAGATTTAGACTTCTATGGCCCTTCGACGCATATTATCTTGGGAATCTCTGAAGACGTCCAACCCCAGGAAGAGCGCGGGATCGTCCCGCCGAAAGTGCACGGCATTGAGTTTATGTCTTTAGTTTATTACACCAAGGACAATCCAGCGCCGCTGCGCGGGGCAGATCTCACCAATGCGCTCACGGAGCTATTGGCGATCACGCGCTGGGGAGAGCTAGATTTTCTCATAGTAGACATGCCGCCAGGGTTGGGAGACACGACGCTTGACGCGATTCGATTGCTGAAAAACCCAGGTTTTTTGGTAGTGACGACGCCGTCGCGCGTCGCCGCCGAGACGGTGAAAAAGCTCGTCGCGCTGCTTCACGAGCTGCGTCTACCCATCCTAGGGATTCTTGAAAACATGAGCCGGCCCAACGCCTCATCAACGCCGCTACTCCCGTGCACGGCGAGACTGCCCTTCGACGAGAAGCTCGAAAGCGCCCTGGGCGACCCAGAGAGATTCTTACAGACTGAATTTGCTCGCACACTGCGAGAGATCGCTGCGAATATGTAAGAGATTTGACAAGGAGCTAGCCCTTAGCTTGCTAAAGCTCACACTCTAGGCTATGCTATTTTAGAGCGATAAGGTGGGATTGAGCATGGCAGACGATAAGAAGAGCCTGCAACAGCTACTAGAGGCCATACAGCATCTATCGGCAGAGGAACAGCGACAACTACTGGACCAGTTAGCTGCGCAGCTTGAGGCCGAAGCTTATGTCATCCCTCTGGCACTCAGCGGCACGTGGGCTGGCATATCGCTGAGTGCCCAAGAAATAGACGAAGCCCGGAGAGAGTGCTGGTCTGGCTTGGGAGATGAGCAGTGAAGCGTTATGTCACCGATACCCATCCGCTCATCTGGGCCTTGAGTAACGATCCTCAACTAAGCACGGCAGCTCAAGCGGCTTTTGCTGAAGCGGATGCCGGCCAAGCAATCATTATCATTCCCCCGATAGTCGCTATCGAGATGATTTATCTCAGCGAGAGAGGACGTATCCCGCTCCCGCTTGTAGATACCTTGCTCGCTAAAGTGAGCCAACCCTGGCTCAGCTATCGGTTGGGAGATTTGAATGCTCCTGTGATAACAGCTCTGCGGAGTATCCCACGCCACCTTATCCCCGAGATGCCAGATCGGATCATAGCGGCAACAGCCAAATCCCTCGGTGTGGCCCTCATTACCCGCAACG
>DAIPXV010000122.1:0-4041 GCA_036783095.1 Candidatus Bipolaricaulota bacterium | reverse complement strand
GCACCGTACGCCGGAGGCGCTCCGGGAATATATAGAATCTGCGGAGGGTCGCGGGGTGGAGGTCTTCATCGCTGGGGCGGGAGGGGCAGCGCATCTTGCGGGAGTGATCGCCTCGCAGACGCTGCGGCCGGTGCTGGGGGTGCCGATGGAGTCGAAGCTCAGCGGGCTCGATTCCCTGCTCTCGATGGTGCAGATGCCCGCAGGAATTCCCGTGGGCACATTGGCTATTGGGAAGGCCGGGGCGATCAACGCGGCGCTCCTAGCTACGGCGATCTTGGCCAACAAATATCCCCACTATCGCGACGCCCTGAGAGCGTATCGTGAAGCGCAGGCTAAGGCGATCTTAGAACACCCTGACCCGCGCAATTAATCCCTCGCAGCGCGCTGGAAGCCGTAGATCGCCACGATCAGCACGATCCCTGCTATCCCATAGACCCACACTGGGTAGCCTGCGCTCAAGAGAATATCTCTGGGACTCATCTGAGGGTTGAGCGCTTGCCACAGACTCGCTTCGATAGTTGCCCACAGATTATTCACCCCATGCGCGACCATCGCCGGGAGGATGCTCCCTGAGCGCACCGTGAGATACCCCAAATAGATTCCGGTCACGATCGCTCCTAGCCCTTGCAGAACATCCACATGGATCGCTCCAAAGAGCACCGAAGTCACGACGACAGCACCGAGAGCTCCTAGCCGGCTGCGCAGCCCTTGTAAGATTACGCCCCGAAACGCAAGCTCTTCGCTGATCGCCGGTCCGACACTGAGCGCCAACGCGTAGAAGAGATATATGGGAAGCTCGCTGAAGTGCGACAGCCGCACCAAAAACTCTAACTCTTTCGAGATCAGCCACGGCAGAGCTTCTATCAAGGGCCAGAGCAACAGCCCACTCATCATCCCCACGGGAACAACACCCAAAGCACCCCACAGCACAAGACTGAAGCGAGCGGGTTTGAAGCCCAACGTTGTGGTAGTCGCAAAGCCCTTAAGCTTGATGAACGCGACCAACACGAGTACCATCAGCAGATCTTGGAGGAGCGAGGCGACCCCAACGAAGAGCTGGAGGTCAGCGATGAAACGCTTCAGCGGGGCCGCGACGAACGGCACAAAGAGAATGACTACCCACAGAAGAAGATAAAATCCAAGAGCTGTCAGTGGGCCTGGCCCAGAAGCCATCTGCCCTCACCCGTCCCCAGAGTATAGCTTGGGAGGAAGGACTGGGCAAGATTCCGAAGACACACTTCGTCACTTTTACTTTAGGAATCGAGAAATCTGAGCAACGCCGCCTTAGTGAAGGCCCTCGAGAGGGCTTCGGACTTGACTTTTGTGCCACCTTTGATCTACAATACAGCTACCATACTAGCAACCACCAAAGGGGGTTCGACATGAACAAAGCAGAGCTCATCGAGACCGTTGCCCAGAGGACGGGCATGCCCAAGCGCACCGCGCGCGAGGCCGTCAACACGATCTTCAGCGCGATCTCTAAATCGCTTGCCGACGGCCAGACCGTGCGCATCACCGGGTTTGGCAGCTTTGCGGCCCGACCGCGCCGCAGCAGCAGCCGCATCAACCCGCAGACCGGCCAGCGGCTGATGGTGCCCAGCAAGGTCGTCCCGGCCTTCCGCGCCGGCCGCGAACTCAAAGAGATGGTGCGCAAGCGGTTGAAAGTCGTCGAGGCCGGCGGCAAGCTCTCCGTCAAGAGAGCCTAACTTCTACCCAGCCCCACCCTCTCCCGTCCTTGGGGACGGGAGAGGGGCCGGGGGTGAGGGGATTACTTAAGGGGTCGTCCGCCCTTCAGCTCAGATCTTCTGGGAGGGAAGGGCTCTCCGCGTTCGCGCTCCAATCGCTCGACCGCGGCAGTGAGCGCTTCCTCAGCCAGCCCGGCGAGCGTCAGCCCTGGCGTCCAGTAGACGGCGTTCTTGACGCGCTCGATCAGCTCGACGGGCAGATGGACCGTCAAACGCTCTTTGATGACTTTTTTCGTGGGCGTACTCTCTGACGGACGAGCCGGGATGACCGTATCGAGCGGGTTTGTCCCGATGGTGCGACGCTTGGCCACGCTTACTCCCTCCCTCTCTCCTGACGGATGATCTCTAGGGCTAGGGCTCGATAATCTGCCGCGCCATAGCTGCGCGGATCGTACTGCGTGATGGGCTTCCCAAACGACGGGCACTCTGCCAGACGGACGTTCTCGCGAATGACCGTCTTGTAGAGGGTCTTCCCGAAGCGACTCCGTAAATGCTCGACGACTTCTTGAGCGTGCCGAGTTCGCCCATCCACGCGACACGCCAAGATCCCCGAGATCTCCAAGTCGGGGTTGAGGCGCTCCTTGACGACCGCGACGGTCTGAAGGAGCTGCGCCAAGCCCTCCAGCGCGAGCACATGCGCTTCCACAGGCACAAGGACCTCCTTCACGGCCGCGAGCGCATTGATCGTCAGAATCCCCAGCGCCGGGGGACAATCTATCAGAAGATAGTCCCAGCGATCGTGAGGGAGACTTTGCAATTGCCGCCGCAGGATCGTCTCTGCGCCGACTTCTCCCGCAAGGGCTTTTTCGACCCCTACCAGCCACGGGCTGGCCGGGACGACATCAACCCCAGGAACGTTTGTATTACTGATAATATCTGTAATGTTCCCGTTTTCAGCAAAGATGCGAAAGACCCCTTTATCAGCATTTTTGAGCCCAAACCACGAGGTCGCCGAGCATTGCGGGTCAAGATCTATTACTAAGACCCGGCGCTTCCGCTCGCCCAGCGCCGCAGCCAAGTTCACAGCTGTGGTCGTCTTGCCGGAGCCGCCCTTCTGGTTGGTGATGGCAATACGTCGCATACGTTCCCGTTCCCCCCTTTCCCAGCAAGAGCATCTTCGTGTACGTTGGGGATCATAGCGCAAAGACTCCCGCAGGTCAAATGGAGGGGGTTACTTCACGCGGGTCTTGGCCTCACGCAAAAATTTGAGAAAATCTGCAAACGCCTCTTCGATCTTGGCGATGTCCAGCGAATAGTATTTCGTTTGGCCCTCGCGGCGGGGAATGACGAAGCCCTGCTGGCGCAACAGCGTGAGATTGCGCGAGATCGTGCTGGGGTCGCGATCTTCAATATCTTCCCCTTGGAAGGCCGCGGCGATCTCCGAGACGGTCATCTCGCCGTGGGCTGCTAACAACTCCATCAACCGCAGCCGCGACCGGTGCGATAGACACTTAAAGAGATAGATATACCGCGCATAAATCATTCTGAGCTCCTTGCGTCTGGAACTCTTGACAAAGCCCGCAAAGTGTATTATAATATTTACACAATAATTGCGCAAGTGCGCAGGTGCGCATCTTTTAGGAGTGACCTGGTACGCTCGCGCAGTGCAACCCAATACAAGAACTCTTGCTTACAACATCTCAGCATCGTTCTCTTTTTGTATTCTACATTCCCCCAAGGTTCCCGCATGGCAAAGGAGGCACTCATGAAGGCATCTCCGTCGCTGCTTGAGGCGCGCGCCGTGGGTGTGGTCGAGCTGGGTTGTCGCGTGACAGTTAGGGAAGCGCGATCGCGCCAAACGCATACGCTCACGGTAGTAAGCCCCGGCGAAGCCGACCCCGAGCATGATCGCATCTCGACCGACTCCCCGTTAGGACGAGCGCTGCTTGGGCGTCGCCCTGGAGAGTCCATCACCGTTCACGCGCCCATCGGCGAGCTCCAGTATCACATTATAGAGATTGCTAGGTAAGAAACTCCCGGTCAACGGCAGTTGGGGGGAAGGGAGCCCTCACTCTGGCTCCCAACCCGAGGAGCTCCCTTCCCCTAGCTCCTTTAATATAGCTGTCAGCCCCCGCCCCCGCTGTGATATAATCTCTCCCCAAGGAGGACGACGACGATGAAGAAGAAGATCTGTGCGATTACTCTGATAGCATCTTTAGTAGGATGGGCTCTACTCGCGCAGGCGACCGTCACCGGGTCGTACCGGGCAAGTGTCGCCCCCAATGAGCCCTACGAATGGACTTTCACGCCCACGGCCCCCGGCCCCGTTCGAGTGCACTTTGAGCTGCGACCATTA
>DAIPXV010000121.1:0-4087 GCA_036783095.1 Candidatus Bipolaricaulota bacterium | reverse complement strand
ACTTCGTGCGGTTTAGCCTGAACGTCTGTCTTCAACATCTGGTGCTTGCCATCGGCGTCATTCTGCTGACGATCACCGGGCTCCCCATCAAGTTTCACGATTCGGCCTGGGCAGAATTTCTCTTCCGTCATATCTGGAGCCTTGAGGTCAATCGGATTATTCATCGGGTTGGGGCGTCGCTTCTGATGTTCGTCACTATTTGGCATATCGGCTGGCTGATGACGCGCGAGGGGCGCCGCGACCTGCGCGAGCTGCTCCCCAGGGTGAAAGATTTTTGGGATTTTATCGCGAATGTGAAGTTTATGCTCGGCCTCTCCTCGGAGCGTCCCAAGTTCGGGCGCTACAGCTACAGCGAAAAGTTCGAATACTGGGCTTTAGTGTGGGGCACAGCGGTCATGGTGCTCTCCGGGCTGATGCTCTGGTTTCACAGAATCGCCTTGGCGTATCTGCCAAAATATATCTTCGATGTCGCCCTACAAGCCCATTCGGGCGAGGCGCTCTTGGCTATCCTCGCATTGATTACGTGGCACATGTATCACGCCCATCTCAACCCTGAGGTCTTCCCCATGAATATGACGATCTTCACGGGGAAGATCTCCAAGAAACGCATGATGGAAGAACACCCCTTGGAGTACGAACAGATCATGCGCGAGCGCGCGGGGGCTGAGAGACCATGAGACGCCGCTGGCTTGTGCTCTCTATCGTCATAGTAGTGATACTCGTCTGGCTGGCCTGGGCCGGAGCACGAGCGACTGATCAGCCAAGTTTCTGTGCGTCATGTCACTTCATGAAGCCGTTCTACGACAACTGGGCCAGCTCTAGCCACGCTAGAGTCCACTGTATTGACTGCCACTACGAGCGCGGCTGGCGGGGATACCTCGCGGGCAAGCTAGGTTTAGTCAGCATGATGCTGCGCTACTGGCTCGGAGCGTATAAAGTGCGGCCGCACTCCCGCGTGAGCGATCAGAACTGCTTGAGCTGCCATGAAGAGAAAGCTCTAGAAAAAGCTACACTCTATCGTCAGAAGATCCCGTTCAGCCACACCAAACACTACGGGATCGCCGTCCGTGGGATCTCTCTCACGTGCACGACGTGCCACTCTCAGCTCGTCCAGGGGGATCACCTAGCCGTGGACGAGAGCGCCTGCAAGATCTGCCACTTCACGGGAGTAGCTCGCGGGCAGGCCTTGGGAGACTGTTATAGTTGTCACGGCCCGCCCAAAGATCAGATCCTCATCCGTGGGGTCGTCTTCAATCACTCGACGTATCTCAAAAGCGGGGTCGAGTGCCTGACGTGCCATGTGCACGTCACCCGCGGCTCCGGCGATGTCCCTCGCGAGAAGTGCTTCTCGTGTCACGTCGAGCGCTTTGAAGAGTACGGCAAGACCGAGCTCATCCATCGCACGCACGTGACCGTGCAGCACTTCAAGTGTTCTGACTGCCACTCGGAGATATCTCACGGGAAGTTTGAGCTTGCTCAAGCGCTTTCGCCCGATTGCGCCAGCTGCCATAGTGGGCGCCACTCCGCCCAAGAGCAGATCTACATTGGGATCGGGGGATCAGGCGTTGACCCCATGCCCGACGCCATGTTTCTCTCAGGGGTAGTCTGCGCGGGGTGTCATCAGAGCCGTACCCCCGTGGCCACGGTTGCCACACCGCAAGCGTGCGTGACTTGCCACGGCCCTGGCTATGATCGTCTCATGCGCCAATGGCAACAGGGCGTCTCGCAAAAACTTGCTGAGCTCCGCGAGCAACTCGCCCAAATCGAGCAATACTTCAGTCAAATTCAGAGTGACCACCCTTTTAGTTCCCTCTACACAGAAACCAAGAAGAATCTCGAGCTCATTGAAGAAGACCGCAGTCGGGGGGTGCACAATATTCACTATGTGAGTGCGCTGCTGCGCCGCAGTGCCGAGAATATCGGGCGCATTCTCGCAGCGCGCGAGCGCAAAGAATATACATCAGCAGAGCCGTTGCACTCTGGAGAGCCGTTCGGGTGTGCCCGATGCCATGTGGGAGTAGAGGCGCTCACCTTGGGGTCACCCCAAACAGCTTCGCATAAAGTGCACCTCAAGCGCGCCGACTGCAACACCTGTCATGCTGTCCAGCCTGCAGAGCACGGCAAAACGTTTGTTACGGCCAAAGACTGCACACAGTGCCATCCCCCCGCTGAGCGCATGGCCCAGTTAGAGCCCCAAGACTGCTTACAATGCCACGAAGCGAAGCTCCCCGAGCGCTCTAGAAAAGCGTACTTCCCCCATGAAACCCATATTGCTCTATGGGTCCGCTGCGAGGCCTGTCATGAAGGAGTTACCCAGATGGGGCACCTAGAATTCCTAGGACAAGGCGTGCCCAAACCCAGTCACGGTTTCTGCGCTACGTGCCATCCTACTGAGAGAGCAGACACTTGCTCTCAATGCCACACGCGATTCTAAGCGAGCTACAGTCTATACTCTTTGACCAGCGTCAAGTTTCTTCTTGATTCACCCCATATCACTAGCTGAGCAAGCTCATAACACTTCCACCTAGTCAGAGCTAGACTGTAGAGTATGGTGAGAGCAGCAGAACTTGCCCAGTGGTTGGAGGGCATGGACCCTGAGGCCTGTAAGGCCCTAGGCAAGAGGGCGCAGCTGGTAGCATTCCCCCCAGAGACCCAGCTCTACGCCCAAGGCGATCGCGTGAATGGCCTCTATATCGTCCTTGAGGGCATAGTCAAGGAGATCTCGAGCGAGGATGGCTGCGTGCGGTTCGTCCGGCTGAGTGGCCCCGGAGACCTCCTTGGGATTGGGGAGTTCCTCAGTGAGGCAGTGCAGGCTATGTCCGCGTTCGCCCTGCACCAGACTCGGGTCGCTTGGCTGGAGCGATCGCAGCTCTCAGAGATCTTTGCCGAGCATCCGAGCATCTTGGTCTGGCTGATGCGGCAGCTCTCCGCGCGGCTTTGGAAGTTGCGCACTGCCTTAGTAGAGACGGTTTATCTTGAGAGCGCGGCGCGCCTCACCCACAAGCTCGTTGAGGTCGCCGATCGTTTTGGTGAGCGCACCCCCCAAGGGGTGATGATTGACTTAAAGCTCTCCCGTGACGAGTGGGCAGCTCTTGTGGGCATAGCCCCAGAGACCGTCAGCCGGGTCTTGCACGACTTGGAGCGCCGGGGGTGGATTGCCCTGCAAGGGCGCAAGATCTGGCTTATAGATGAGGAGAAGCTGCGTGTGACGTAGCTCATAGAGTTGCATGATGGTCGGCAAATGACTACAATTGGGTAGTATGGCCCACAAGCGTCTGGTGATCCAAGCCAAGCGTCCCAAAAGCCCACCGATCTGTGGGGTGGAGGGCTGCGCGGGATGTTCCTGGATCTTCACCGGGCTGGATGAGAAGAGCCAGCAAGAGCTACGAAATCTGATGCGTTCGGTCGAGTATGGGGCGGACGAGGCGATCTTTCACGAGGGGACGCCGGCGTTTGGGTTCTTTATAATCTGTAGTGGGAAGGCCAAGCTGATCAAGCAGGGGCCGGCGGGGAAGCGCCAGATCCTCAAGATCGTTGGGCCGGGGGAGCTTTTGGGCGAAGAGAATCTCTTCGATGGGGGAACGCATACGGCTTCGGCGCGCACGATCGAGCCCACGCGGGCGCGGTTCATCAAGCGCGAGGATTTTTTGGATTTTCTCAAGCGTCACCCCACCGTCGCCCTGCAGTTAGCTGAGAAGGTTGCCCGTGAGCTACAGTCTTTCCAAGCGAAGCTCATCGAGACGGCCTATGAGAGCTGTCGAGCACGCTTAGCGCGGCTCCTGCTGGCGCTCGCGAGGCAGTACGGGACAGCCGAAGGTGAGATCCAAGCGCACATTAGCCGCATGGACCTCGCAGAGATGGCCGGGATCTCCACGGAGACGGCTATCCGAACCCTCGGAGAGCTTGAGGAGCGTGGGCTGATTGCCCTCAAGCGGCGGAAGATCGTGATCTTAGATGCGGCCGCGTTAGAAGAGCTTGCGGCACCGTTGCCGGTAGAGACAATTGAGAATTTGCTGTAAGGCAAGGAGCTTGAATGTTCAAGAGGATCTTAGTGCCCACGGACGGATCGCGCGGGGTGGAGAAGGCG
>DAIPXV010000120.1:0-4137 GCA_036783095.1 Candidatus Bipolaricaulota bacterium | reverse complement strand
ACGATCCGCAAAGAGTCGGGGCCGTTCAGCTTTCGCGAGCTGATTTTTTAGCTGTGATCGAGACGCTGCGCAAGCACGAGCTCGACCCTGAAGAGCTGAATCTCGTCATCTCGACATTGCTGACGAGCGACTTTGCCAAGCTCCAAGCGCGGGAGTTCAACTGGGTGTTAGCAATAGCGCGCAAGGAGCTGCCGGGGAGCTTTGCGCTCACGGGGCGCAAGCCCCACCTGAGCTTCTCCCTGCTCTACTCCCAAGAGTGTCTCTTCGATCCCCAAACGCGGATCATCGCGAGGCTAGAGTTGAACAAAGTTCTAGAAGATGTCAAGCTGAAGCTGGGAGCGTTGTGATCGCAAAGGAGGCAGACGTGAAGATCAAAATCGGCGACTGGGAAGTAGGTGGCTGGCTGGGGTGGCTCATCGCGATCCCCGTGCTCTTTCTCGTAGGTTTGGTTCTCATCCCCGTTCTGCTGGGGATTGGGGCGTTTGTCGTGGGAATCTTGCTCTTCGTGGGCGTGATCGTCTTGGGAGCAGTGGGCTTGGCGCTACTGCCCATCTTGGGGATTCCGCTACTGATCTTGGCCCCGCTGCTCCTACCGTTGGTGATCGTGGGGCTGATTGTGAGCGTGTTCGCGGGCTCACCGATCCTGATCTTTCTCTTTGCTGCAGCGTTGGTCTACCTGGTCTACCGGTGGTGGCAGGCACGGCGCTAGGAGGCTGACCCTCACCCTCCATCCCCTCTCCCCTGAGAGGGGAGAGAAGGGGTGAGGGGGCTGAGGAGGAGAATATGCCCGAGCAGAAGCGCACGAACGTCCATCTGGCGGGTTCTGGGCGCATCAGCGGCGGCTATTATGACACGGTAACTGTCGCCGGATCGGGACGGATCGAAGGCGATGTGGACGCCAATCTCATCAAGACCGCAGGATCATGTCGCATTGATGGCGATGTGAAGACCAAAGAGCTGAAGACGGCGGGCTCGTGCCGTGTCGCAGGCGACGTGCGGGCTGAGCGAATGAAGACGGCTGGCTCGTGCGTCATCGAAGGAGATGTGCACGCTGACGAAGTGAAGATTGCAGGGACGCAGACGGTCGAAGGAACGCTACGAGCGAAAGAGATTACTAGTGCGGGCTCGCTCAAGGTGACCGAAGATGTGGAAGCTGAGCGATTCTTATCGCGCGGTGGGTTTGAGATCGGCGGGCTGCTCTCGGCCGAAGAGATCAAGATCGAGCTGGGCGGCGGCAAAGTTTCGGAGATCGGAGGAACGCGCATCGAGGTGCGGCGGCGCGGGCGGGCGTTTTGGGGTTGGCGGCGCCAGCCGCGCGTGCATGTGCAGATCAGGCGCGATCTGGAAGACCTCGGCGAGACGCTCGAGAGCGTCTTTGAGGATTTAGGGCGTATCAGTGAAGAAGTTGAGCGCGCCGTGGGCGAAGGCTTGAGCTATGCGTTCGGCTGGTCTGAAGGGCGTGGCTCAGGCTACTTGGAAGCTGACACTATCGAAGCTGATGAGATCTTTCTGGAGAACACGAAAGCCCGCGTCGTTCGCGGCAAGAAGATTCAGATCGGCGAGGGCTGCGAGATCGAGTCTGTCGAATACTCCGAGAGTCTAGAAGTTGCGCCGGGGGCGCAGGTGAAGGAGCAGAAGAAAGTATGATGACCAAGAGAGGCAATCTCGCGATTGCGGGGGCAGGGAAGGCCACAGGGGGCATCTACGAGCGCGTCAAGATCTCCGGCGCCGGCCGGGTCGAAGGCGACGTCGAGGCTGAGTCCGTCGAGATCTCCGGTGCGGGGAAGATCGTCGGAAGAGTGAAATCAAACAGAGTGAAGCTGGCCGGGGCGTGCAAGATCATTGGCGCTGTGACAGCTCAAGAGTTGGACGCCGCAGGGGCGTGGAAGCTCAGCGGCGACGTCCAGAGCGAGATCTTCAAAGCTGCAGGAGCGGGCAAGGTCGAGGGAAGTTTGCACGCCCAAGAGTTCTCTAACGCAGGCACGATCAAAATCGCGAAGAATCTCAAAGCCCAGCGCGCCAAGTTCAGTGGAGTCTTCGCCGCCGAAGGAGACGTCGAGGCGTCAGAGTTGCGCGGCCGCGGGGCGTTTCGCATCGAAGGGCTGTTAGCTGCTGATCAGCTAGAGCTTGAGCTGAGCGAGCGCTCGTGGGCGCGGGAGATCGGCGGAGAGCGCATTACGGTGCGCAAGAGGGATTCGTTCTGGGGCTGGCTAAAGAGATTTTGGGGAAGCGAGCCAAGGCTCGCGTCTGATCTGATCGAAGCCGATGAGATCTCCCTTGAAGCAACGAGTGCCAAGATAGTGCGCGGCAAGCGCGTGACCATTGGGCCGGGGTGCCGCATTGACCGAATCGAATACGCAGAGTCTTTGCAGATAGACCCCAAGAGCGTGGTGAAAGAGCAGGTGCAGGTGTAGTATTTATTAGGGAGGTGACCTCCATGCGCCGTCGCGGGTTCTACTTCTATTTCGATTTCCCCTTTGGAGTGGGCATTCGGCGTGGCCCGTTCTTCCGGGCGTTTGGGGAGCCGTGGCGCTTCCCACGCCGCGAAGAATATATTGAGATGCTCGAAGAATACAAACGCGATTTGGAGGACTACAAGCGCGAGATCGAAGAGGAGCTGCGTGATGTTGAGCGCGAGCTCGAAGAGCTGCGCAAAGGAGCATAATGGCGGCCGACGCAACCGTGGAGTAAGCTTGAAGCACTATGGTAGAGCTTGATCAGAAGTTAGCCCAGTACGCTCGCGAACAAGAGATTGTTGCCCTCTATCTCTTTGGCTCAGCAGCTGCAGGGACTCAGACACCCTTGAGTGATATTGATATTGCCGTGCTTCTACCGGGGAACATCCTTGCTCATCAATATTTTGACCGACGCCTCCAGATGACGCTCGACCTCATGAAATTGCTTGGAACTAACGAAGTAGATCTTGTCATTCTTAACCAAGCCCCGCCCTTGCTGAAACATCAAGTGATCAGCCATGGCAAGGTTATCTACTGTCGCGATGAACGCCAGAGAAGCCGCTTTGAGGCCCGAGCGATCTTAGAGTATCTTGATTTCAAGCCCATTCTGGACCTACAGTTTGAGTATCTGAAGCGTCGCCTCAGGGAGGGGAAATTCGGTGTTCGATCAGGCCATCGTTCGTGAACGTCTAAAGAAGCTTGAGGAGCAGCTCACCCTGCTGCGTCAGCTCCAGAGCATCCCTCAGGAGCGATTCATCACCGATCCCCGCGAGCATGTCTACGCTCTCCACCTTCTGCAAACCGCCATACAAGCGATCATTGATATAGGGACTCATCTGGTCTCCGGTTTGAACTTGGGACGTCTCGAGGCCTATCGTGATATTGCAAAGTTGCTTGTCCAAGGACAAATCATCCCTGCAGACCTGGGCCCAAAACTTGAAAAGATGATCGGCTTGAGAAACTTAATCATCCATGAGTATCTCCGGCTGGACTTAGAGAAGATCTACCAAATCGTGCACAGCGAGCTGGAAGACCTAGCACAATTCGCTCAACACATCACAGAGTTTCTCGAAAAGACTGAAGGCTCCTAACAAGCAAAATTGTAAAAGTGAGGTAAGACCAATGGCTGAGCTCGTCCTTCGCGTGAAGAATCTCAGAAAAATCTATCGCAGCCGTCGCCGGGGCGATGTCGTCGCCGTGGACAACGTCTCGTTCAGCGTGCACAAGAACGAAGTCGTGGGGCTGCTCGGCCCAAACGGTGTAGGCAAGACAACAATTATTAAATCTATCTGCACTATTCTGCGCCCGACCTCCGGGGAGATCTGGGTTGATGGGATAGACGCGATCAGAAATTCCCGCGCGGCCCTCGAGAAAGTCACTGCGGTCCTAGAGGGCAATCGCAACGTCTATTGGCGCCTCACGGTTCGAGATAATCTGGAATTCTTCGCAGGGCTGCAGGGGCAGTCGCTGCGCTCCGTGAAGAGTTACATTGACGAGCTGATCGAGCTCTTCAATCTGAAAGAGAAAGTGAACGAGCAAGCCCGAACGCTCTCGCGCGGGATGCAACAGAAGTTAGCCGTCGCTTGCGCACTCGTCAAGCGCACGCCCATTCTGCTCTTAGACGAGCCGACGCTCGGCTTGGACGTCGAGACGAGCTACGAGCTCCGTTGGATCTTAAAGC
>DAIPXV010000119.1:0-4138 GCA_036783095.1 Candidatus Bipolaricaulota bacterium | reverse complement strand
CCGAAGCCGTGGGCCTGCCGTCGGGCGTCTACAACGTGCTCACCGACCCAACCCCAGCGACCGTGGGCAGCGCCCTTTGCGCCCATCCGTCAGTGAATAAGATCGCATTTACGGGCTCGACAGCAACGGGCACGAGGATTATGCAGCTTGCCGCGCCCAACATCACACGGGTTTCCCTAGAGCTTGGAGGCAAAGCCCCATTTATTGTCTTCGCGGATTGCGACTTCGATAGGACTCTCGCCCAAGCGCTCCTCGCGAACTTCTTCGCCCAGGGGCAGATGTGCACCGCTGGGGCGAGGCTACTCGTCGAGCGCTCGATCTATCAGAAATTTTTAGATGCGTTCGTGGAGCGCGCCTCTAAACTCAAGATCGGCGACCCCAGCGACCCCATGACCGAGTTCGGCACGCTCCATTCCCAAGCCCAGCTTGACAAAGTGAAGCACTACGTGAAGCTCGCTCACGAGCAAGGGGCGCGCTTGGTCTTGGGTGGCAAGCAGCTCACGGAAAGCGAGTTTGCGCGTGGCTTCTTCTTCGAGCCCACAGTCTTCACTGACGTCCAGCCAACGATGACCCTCGCGTGCGAGGAAGTCTTCGGCCCCGTCGTGGGAGTGATGGCTTTTGAGGGCGAAGACGAGGCTGTGAAGATCGCTAACTCTGTCGAGTACGGCTTAGCCGCGGGGATCTTCACGCAAGATATCAGTAAAGCGTTACGGATGGCGCATCGGGTCAAAGCGGGGCGCATCTGGGTCAACTGTTACAATATGCATCCGGCGGCGGTGCCCTATGGGGGTTTTAAGAAGAGCGGCTTTGGGCGAGAAGCAGGGCTGCAGTGCTTGCTCGATCTGTACACGGAGATCAAGAGCGTGCAGATTGACATCAGTCCGGACTTCTTCGATTGGTTTATGTGACCAGGCTTCGCTCCAGACTCCGTCTGGACTGTACACCTTGCTGCAAAGCAGCAAGACGAACGGTCCAGGCGGAGCCTGGTCTCCCTTCCCGTGCCGGGAAGGGGGCTAGGGGGTTAGGTCTTAGAAAGGAAGCGCTCTATGAAAGGGACTTTCTTCAGCTTCGAGCTGCCCACGAGAATTCTCTTCGGCGTTGGAGCTCTGGGTAATCTGCGCTTAGAGCTTGACACCCACGGGTGGAAGTCCGCGCTGATCGTCACCGACCAAGGGGTGCGCCAAGCGGGGCTGCTGGAACGACTGACAGCGCAGCTTGAGGGGCTTGACTACGTCGTCTATGACAGAATTCTCCCTAATCCCACAGTAGAATGCATCGAGGGGGCTGTAGCTCTGGCTCACGGGCGCGATGTGCTCATTGCTCTCGGTGGCGGCAGCGTCATTGATAGCGCAAAAGCTCTCAATGCTGTCAAGACGCACGGCGGCTCAGTGTTGCACTATGAGGGCAACGATGCCGTGCCCGGCCCCTGTGGCCCGCTCGTCGCTATCCCTACGACGGCTGGGACGGGCAGCGAAGTGACGTTCATCGCGATGGTTACCGTGCCGGAGCGCCAACAGAAAGTCCCCTTGGTCAGCCGATACTTGGCTCCCACGCTCGCTCTGGTTGACCCTGAACTCACAAGAACACTGCCGCCCAGAGCCACGGCATACACTGGACTAGATGCGCTCACCCACGCTGTTGAAACTCTCGTCTCGATCTCTGCGCAGCCCATCAGCGATCTTTTAGCTCTTCACGCAATCAAGCTTATTACGGAGAATCTGCCCCGCGCGGTCAAGGACGGCACAGATATGGAGGCGCGGGCAAGCCTCTCGTATGCGGCGCTGATCGCGGGGATCGCCTTCAACAATGGTTGGGTGGGGCTGGCGCACGCGATAGCTCACGCTTTGGGGGGGCTGTACGATCTGCCGCACGGGCTGTGCTGCGCTCTGGCTCTGCCAGCGACGATGGAGTTCAATCTCGACTCTTGCCCAGAGAAATATGAACAGATCGCACAGATGTTAGGAGCTACGTCGGCGCAAGAGGGGATCGCGCGTGTGCGGGAACTGATGCAAGCAGTCGGAGTCCCTACGCACTTGCGGGACGTGGGAGTGAGAGAGAGCGACCTGGACAAGATAACTGAGTTGGCTCTTGCGGACGGCTCGGTTCTCTTTAACCCGCGCCAGCCCAGCGCTGAGGAGCTGCGCGCGCTGGTACAGAAGATCTTTTGAGATGCGAGCTTTCGCTTGAATTTCGTATTATCTTTGGGATAAACTGACGTGAAGGAGGAATCAATAATGGCGAGCAAGCGTAAAGGAATTCTGAAGCTTCCTGTCACGCTCGAGCTTGGCGAAGATGGCTATATCATTGCGGAGTGTCCGGCTATCCCAGGGTGTGTCTCCCAAGGCCGCACCCGTGAGGAAGCTCTAGAGAACATTAAAGATGCAATCCTCGCTTGCTTAGAGGTGCGTAAGCGGCGAGGTATGCCCTTGACCGTCGAGACTCACGAGATTGAGGTGGCTGTGTGAGGTGTCGCGCCTTCCATGAATCAGTGGGGAAGAAGCTGTGAAAGCATTTGTGAGAGCTGGCTGGACTCTTGACCGTCTGAGTCAACGCAATCACTTTGTGCTCACTCGACCGGGAAGTCTTTACTCGCTCTCTGTGCCTAACCACAAAGAACTCGATAGAGGTCTCTTGCGCAGCTTAATACGCAAAGCCGGCTTGACTGTTGAAGAGTTCGTTCAACTACTGAAGAGCTAGCTGAAAACCGATCATTTTGACATAGGAGGTGCTTATGGGCTTCCCCTATCAAGATCCGCAGCAAGCCAAAGAGTTCGTGCTCGGGTTCGCCAACCGACTCAAGGACGTCAAAGAGATCTACGAGGGCTGGTCGGCCCTGAAGATGCTCGTCGGGATTCATATTAAACAGCCCGATATAGACTTTTGGGTGGACGCCCGCGGCGAGGGGATGCAGATCTGCGAGACCCATCCCGGCGGCGAAGAGGACGCTTCGCTCACCTTGACAGCTGAGCTCTTCCATAAGCTCTATACGGGGCAAGAGAACGCCATGCTCGCGTTCACCAAGAGACTCATCCAGCCCAAGGGCAAAGTGAGCGGGATTATGCAGCTCACCCGCACGATGCCTCAAGCTATCGAGGCGTATAAACGCTACTTGGCCGAAAAAGGAGTGAAGGCGTAACAGTGCGCATCACCGGGGTTACTGTTAAGCTCTTAGAATATCCCTTGGAGCAACCCTTCTATCCCGCGTGGCTGCCGGGGTATCCCCAAACGTTCCATAGAGTCAATCTCGTCATTCTCGAAACTGATGAAGGTATCAAAGGCTATTCGGCGGGCTTTGCCTTCGGGCAAGAAGGGCTGAAGCTTGGGGAGTTACTCGCGCCGTTTCTCTTGGGGCGCGATCCGTTCAACGTCGAGGAGATTATAAAAATCTTGCGCTCGGCAACGTTTCTGGGAATGCGGCTGTGGTACGTGGAGCCGGCGCTCTGGGATATCATCGGCAAAGCGCTGAACGTCCCGGTCTATAAGCTCTTGGGAGGTTATCAAGAGAGAATCAAAGCCTACGCGAGCACGGGCACTCTCAAAGAGATTGATGAGCGCTTGGAGTATGTCGAACAGATCAGAAAGATGGGCTTTCGCGCGATGAAGCTGCGCTTTCACAGTCTCGACTGGCGCGAGGATATGAGAGTCGCGCGGGCGGTGCGCGAGCATTTTCCAGAGATCGAGCTCATGGTGGATGCGAACATGGGCTGGCGCGTGGCGGGCTTGGGCGAAGCGCCCCAGTGGGATCTTGCGACGGCGCAGCGCGTCGCCGAAGAACTCAAAGATCTGGGGGTGCTCTGGCTGGAGGAGCCCCTGGATAAGAACGATTATCATGGGTATCGGCTGCTGCGCCAGAGGGTGGGGATCGCGCTCGCCGGGGGGGAGATGAACTCGGATCTTCATGAGTTTCGCGAGCTGATTCTCAATGAATCGCTCGATATTCTGCAGCCGGACGCGACGCTCTCCGGGGGGATTTTAACGGCGAAGAAGGTCGCAGCGATGGCTGAAGCTTTTGGGCTGCGCATCGCGCCGCACACATGGACGAATGGACTAGGATTAGCTGCGAATCTTCAAGTGATGGGAGCGTGCCCCAATGGCGAGTGGGCAGAGTTCCCCTATGAGCCGCCGGGCTGGACGCCCC
>DAIPXV010000118.1:0-4238 GCA_036783095.1 Candidatus Bipolaricaulota bacterium | reverse complement strand
CGGTATCAATGAGCACGGGGCGTGAGGCTTCACGCAGACAGTGGGCTACTCCCGTGAGCACCGGCAAAAAGTTCCCGCGCGGTGAGATATCTCCTACGAAGTAGCTCGCTCGGATCTCGCTGCGATCATTGTGAATGCATCCTCGGGAGACGCACGCGGGCGGGCCCAGCCAGCTTTGGCCTACATCAGCGTCAATCACTTCCCCGCTAAGATGGCGATGCAGCTCTTTAATGAGTGTGGTCTTGCCCACGTCGGTCGCGCCCAGGAAGAGCGCCACCGACCGCGAGCTGATGCTGTTAAGAATTCTTTCGAGCACAGCTATTTACTGGCGACGCTCACCCCGTCCAGGGCGATCGCAGGCGTGTATACAAACCCGAAGACCCACTCCGGACGATCGCTGAGCGCGATCAAGCGATCTTTCAAAAGATCGTAGACGTTCCCCGCGATCATTGTATTTTTGACGCGCCCGATGATCTCGCCCTTGCGCGCGAGAAACCCCACCGAGACGGTGTTGGAAAATTCCCCGGTGAGGGGATTTCCCCCGCCCAGGCCCATGACGTCCTCGACGATGAGCGCTTCGTCGAGGTCTTTGAGAATCTGAGTGAACGTTCGATCTCCAGGGGGGATGATACCGCTCGTCGAGGAGATCGTTGGGGGGCGGCGGAAGCCTCCACCCATAAACCCTGCTTTGAAGCCATTTCCCGTAGGCTGAGCGTGAGCGAGCGCCGCTGTTTTTAGATCGTAGAGAAACTGCTTGGCGACTCCGCGCTCAATTAAGAATTTTCTCTTCGTGGGCACGCCCTCATCGTCGTAGGGAGTGGATCGCGGCGCAAAGTCGAGCACCCCGTCATCTATCAGGGAGAATCTCTCATCACAGATCTTTTGGTCGAGCTTGCCGCGCAGGGGCGAGACGCCTAAGAAGACGTTGCGCCCATCCAGCCCAACCATAAAGGGGAAAAGCAGCACTAAGATCCCTGGCCCACGAAAGATCACGGGCATCGCTTTGGTCTGGACGGAGACGATTCTTTCAGCAAGACGCAATCGCTCGATAAGCCGTTCCGCGAGAGCTAAGCCGTCTATCCCTTTGGCTTGGCGCCACGACGTCGCTTCAAAGATCGTGAAGATATCGCCTTCGCGGGCGCGCGTGGCTGAGACAGAAACGCTCAAGAGCGTCCGTCGGCTCGTGAGAGCCAAGCCACTCGTATTGCAGAGCGAAACTTCTTCGAGCTCTTTGGAGAGCCCCACTTCGATCTGAAGGCTCGCGTCGAACGATTTGATCTTCTCGACGATCTGTTCTCCAAGAGCTATTAAGCTCTGTTCGTCCATCTGCTCGACATAGGGATCGAAGCATTGGACAGAAGGAGCGGGCTGCTGTGCAGGAAAGCGAAAGAGCGCAGGATCGCCATACTGGGCAGATTCGAGCGCGTTCTGGACGAGATACGTGTCGTCTCCCAAGTCCGTGGTCGTCGAGAATCCCAAGCGCCCAGCTTTGATGAGGCGCAGGGCTCGACCGGCGGTCTCCACGGCCTTGACGGACTCTAACGCCCCGGCGCGAAAGCGCACCGGGAGCTCCACTGTATGCAGCTCATAGATCTCGGCCCCGTCCGTCTGTTTGGCGAGCTTCTCCAAGAGATCTTCAGCGCGGATCTTTTGGCTCTTCATGATGCCTTCCCTCCTATGGTGACGTGGCGCACGCGGATGTGTGGTCCTCCCGTCGTGACCGGCAGCGGGAACTGCCCGTCTTTGCCACAGCCCCCCGAAGTGCCCTTGATCACCAAGTCGTTCCCGATCATCTCGATGTTTTTGAGCGTCTCGAAGACGTTGCCTGTGAGCACCACATCGCGCAGCAGTTCCCCAAGCTGCCCACGCACGATCTCGTAGGCGTATTTAGCCTCGAACGTGAACTGCTCGAGCATCGTCTGTCCCCCGAAAGAGCCGCAGGCGTAGATCCCATAGTCTATGTCTTTGAGCATTTGCTCGAAGGTCGCTGAGCCGGGCTCAATATACGTATTGCGCATCCGCACGATGGGTTCAAATTGATAGTTTACAGCGCGGGCGTTGCCCGTGGGTTGAGCGCCCATCTTGGCGGCCGTCTGGCGACTGTGCAGAAAGCTATTGAGGACACCGTTCTTGATGAGATAGACTTTCTGTCGTGGTGTGCCCTCGTCATCGTACTTGGAGTTGCCGCGCAAGCCCTCAAGATAGCCATCGTCAACGACGTTGAGCTGTGGGATGCCGAAGGGGCGCCCGATCTTCAAGATCTCTTGGAGTCTGGGGTTCTTAAAGAGAAAATCGGCCTCGCAGAGATGGCCGAACGCCTCATGGATGAAGACGCCCGCAAGATCTTGATCTAAGATCACAGTGTAGACCCCAGCGGTGACGGGCTTGGCGCCTAGGAGCTCGAGGGCACGCTGAGCGGCCTTGAGCGCTTGCTCCTCTTGGTTCTCTGCGGCTTCAAAACCTGCAAACCATCCGTGCGATTCTGAGCCCGTCTGAATGTTCTTGTCCCCATCGCGAGCGGTGGCCGACAAAAGCAGCGTCACATCTGGGCGCTCCTCGACGATGAACGTCCCCTCAGAGTTCGCATAGGTCACTTCTTTGAACGAGTCTGTGTAACGCGCGGCCGTCGAGACGATCTTCCCGCTGTGCTTGAGCATGAGCTCGTTATATCTGCGTAGGAGCTCTTGCTTGTGCTTCAGCGGGATGGACCGTGGATCTTTCTTGAGCGTGACGCGCACCTCGTCTTGGGCAGGGCGAGCGGGGGCAAGGGCTGCGCGCTCTGGGACTTTGGCGCTCACGGCCTTGGCGATGCGGAAAGCGTCTTCGATTCTCTGTTCGAGATTGTCCAAGGAGTTGAAGACGGCGATCCCCCAGCCGCCCCCCACCAGACAGCGCACGATCCCGCCCAGCTCCGACGACGCCTCGAGATTCTCAAGGTTCTCTTTTCGATACGCGACTTCCGTGCGCCACTCGCGCTCGACCCGGATCTCCGTGTAGTCGGCGCGGCTGCGCTCCAACGCCCGCAAGATTTGATCGCGCAAGAAGATCACCCCTTTCTAGTAGTGCCCTAACAACCCACGATCGCGAGCTACGCCCTCCAGACGCTTGAAGATGACATAGCCCATCAGAAAATACACGGCCGAGATTGCCGCCAAAAGCGCGACGTCCGCAACGGGCATCGCGTAGAGCGACTGCCCATGAATGAGAACCCGCCCGATCAAGTGTACGCCCCAGGTCACGGGGAGGAACTTCGCCCACGGGAACGTCTCCAAAGCGCTCGCTGCAATCACTAACGCCACCCACACGAACTGAAAGATCTGAAAGACGGCTTGCACTTGCTTGAAGACCAGCGCTAACCCGCCCATCGCAAACCCAAAGCCGTAGACGCCCCATACCGTGAGCAACATCAACGGGATGAGACTGAGAAAGTCCAGATGGAGCCACTTGCCCGTCACGGCCATCATGAGCATGAAGAGCCCCAAGGTGAGAGTCAAATTAATAACTAAGAACGACAGAATATAGCTGAAGCTCACCCAGCCAAACCCCAGTGGCGACATGTAGAGCTGCTCCAGAGTGCCCTGCTGCGCTTCGTTGATGAAATCCCATGTCAAATCTGAGAACGCAAAGATGATAAACGTCCAGAGCATAAATCCCATGACGATGCCCTCGAGGGTGTTGCCGAAGCCGGGGTTGCTCCCGCCGATGAACTGCGCCCCGTAAAAGATCACTAAGAAGATCATCATGATGCTGATGATCCCCGCACCAAGATTGAACGGGTACCGCCAGATAATGAGAAAATTCTTCTTCATCATCGCCTTGAGCAGATAAAGATATCTCATTGCTTCTCCCCCTTGACGATCCGAAGGAAGATCTCTTCTAGATCGGGATACTGCTTCCCAACTGATTCTAACTGGCAGCCGTTCTCTCTGAGGACGTCTATAATCTCGTAGACTTTCTGGCTATTGAGCAGCTCAGCTTCGATGATCGTGCGCGAGCCGTCGGTGCTGATCCTGACCATATCGAACTGCTTTGTGAGTTTTTGCTGTTGCTGAGGGCTAAGATGGCCCTCGATCTCGAAGCGATAGGCGCTCGCCGTAAAGAGCTTCTGGAGATTTTCGATTTTATCGTCTACCACGATCTTGCCGTGATTGATGATGATCACGCGCTCGCAGATGTCTTGGACGACGTTCATGTCATGGCTAGAAAGGAGAATAGTTCGTTCGCCGCGCTCGGCCATG
>DAIPXV010000117.1:0-4242 GCA_036783095.1 Candidatus Bipolaricaulota bacterium | reverse complement strand
CAACGAGGCCGCGCGACGCTCCATCTCCCCGCAGATCCTCACCGACCCTGCG
Source organism: Candidatus Bipolaricaulota bacterium (assembly GCA_036783095.1). Taxonomy (GTDB): domain Bacteria; phylum Bipolaricaulota; class Bipolaricaulia; order RBG-16-55-9; family DRXL01; genus JANXCC01. The sequence continues at coordinate 4,190 of DAIPXV010000117.1, read as the reverse complement.
ATCTATCCACCCGACGAGATTCTCGACAAGCTCGAATGGATCCAGGATGTTGGGGAAGCCCTCGCGCTGTATGAGCGCGTCTGGGATGAGGTGAAGAATCGTTAATGTACCACCCTCATCTCCCAGATGGAGCCTGGCTACAGATGCGGCTCGATCTTGCTTAAGAGCTTGCTCTTGCTCATATACCCGATGAGGCGTTCGACCTCAACCCCACCCTTGAAGAGAATGAGCGTGGGGATGGACTGGACGCCATACTCCAATGCTGTCTCTTGATTTTGGTCCACGTCGAGCTTGACCACTTTGAGCCTGTCATTCAGTTCATGGGCGATCTCTTCGACGATTGGGGCGATGGCACGACAGGGGCCGCACCAGTCTGCATAGAAGTCCACCAGGACGGGCTGAGACGACTGTAAGACTTCTTTCGCGAACGTATCATCAGAGACGTATACTATAGCCATGAGACTCCTTTCTGAGCCCAATTATAATTCTAATTTACGGTCGAGTCACGCGCACTGCCGTTGGCAGCGGCCCAACGCGCAGTGCTACTGCGAGCGCCTGCGCTTCTTCTAGAGACGCTGTCGGCGCGTCTTCAAACTGTATATCAAAGACGCTCCCCGGCTGCGCCAACAGCTCTCGCATAGATTTGCTTATCATCACTGTACCGTACACGACATCGTCTATGAGGATCGCGAGCGTCTCGTCTTGGGGTCCGAGGGCTTTGGCCAAGCGCTGCGAAGTGCTCTCGCGCAGCCGCACCCGCACGATGGGGCCCCCAGAGCTCGCCTGCACAGCAATCTCTTTGATCTCCAGAGGTTCTACGAGTGGAGCTTCGGCAACGATATAATAGTGCCCGGAGCCGGGCTTTTCGGCCTCGGCGCGGTCTTTCACAGACTGCTCGCCAAGCCCCGTCGCCTGCAGCTTCTCCCCAACAGCTCCTTGGCGTAAGACGCGCTTCAGCTCCAATCGCCCTCGCACACCCAAGAGCCGCACCAGCGCGCTTGCATGATCAGTGCGAGCCCAGACGGCGATCTGCCCCTCGCCCCCAGCGAGCACGACGCTCTCCACGACTCCGTATTCTCTAAGACGCTTCTGCAAGACTTTCACGGCCTCTTCTAAGACCCCAGACCCGACAGCGATCTGTAAGAACGCCTGCCCCGGCAGCTCATTGGGCTTGAGCGCGATGATCTGCGAGACGGCGTAGCTTCTGTCAGTGAGGGGCCATTGCGCCATCTGCGCCAGCCACAAGTGCAGAACTTCTTCTTTGAGGGCGACGACAAGCTCAGGCGCAGCCTCTGGGCCAAGAGATTCTAATCTCTTCTGCAGCACCCGCGCGATATGCAGCTTCTGATTTGGGTCCTTGAGCTTCGCATACTCTTGACGAGCTTCTTCTAATCTGTCGGCGTGCTCATAGAGATAGAAGACTCTCAAGACGGAATCAGCGATAAAGATCTTCGCATGGGCTTTGAGCTCAGCATAAAACCCCTCGAATCGTCTGTCGCGCTCGGCTTCGATATAGTCTTGGAGGACTCTCTCGCGGATCTGGGCTAGCTCGGGGTGCTGGGCAGGCTTCTTCTCCTCGACTTTAATTAAATGAAACCCAAACTGGGTGCGCACGGGGTCGCTGACTTGGCCGGGTTCAAGGGAGAAGGCCGCGTCTTCAAACTCTTTCACCATCCGGCCACGACTGAAAAATCCCAGATCGCCGCCGTTTGGGGCGCTGCCAGGGTCTTGAGAGTATTTCTTTGCAAGCTCAGCAAAATCCGCCCCGCTCTCAAGCTCTTTTTTGATATCTTCGAGCTGCTTTTTCGCTTGAGCGATCTCGGCTTCCGACGCGCCCTCGGGGACTCGGATGAGAATGTGTCGCGCGTGCACTTCTTCGGGGGTGTCGTAGTCTTCGCGATGCTCCTCAAGATACGCTGAGAGCTCTTGATCTGTCGGCTCGATGGGGCCGACGACAAGATCGCGCAGGCGCTCCGTCTGCAGATGGAGCTCGACGGCTTGGCGCAGCTCTTTCTTAAAGCTTTCGAGGGTGCGCCCCTGGCGCTTGAGGATCTCCTGGGCTTGCTCCTCCGTGAGATTGTTCTGTCTTAAGATGCGCTCGAATTCGATCTCTGTGCGGTCGTCAATATCCGTCTGGGGGATCGTGATGCGACGACGCTCGATCTCTTGAGTGATCAAGCGTTTTCGCAGGAGATCGTCAATGAGGCGGCTCTGGAGCTGAAGTTGGCGCTCGACCCCTGCGGGCCCTTGTAGAAATTTAGAAAAATCTTGCCCATACTGAGCGTAGACGCGCTGATACTGCGCGACCAAGTTCTCATAGAGCTTGGTGAACTCTTTTTGTGAGATTTTCTGGCCCTCGAGGACGAGGGCTGGCTGGTTCGGCCCCAGCCCTTGCCACACGACGAAGAGCCCCACGACGGCCAACCCGATCAAGACCCATGTCATCCATGACGGCATAAAAAACTCCCCCTTTGATGGTCAGATTATAAGAAGTTTAGGGAGGGATTGCTAGGCTGACACAACTGGCTCTGTAGACATCCTTGGGAGCCGGCTGCTGAGGGGCTCAGCAGGTGAAAGTCCACTAAAGGGGGCTTGAGAGCGTGCTTGAGCACGCTTCCATCTCTTGAGCCGGCGGATTCATCCGCCGGCACACTCGGCAATCCTTTGGACGCAGGGGATATTACCGCTGGTAAGTTCCCTATAAATATCTCTCAGATTTTCTTCCAATTCTTCTATTGTCTCGCCTTGAGTCCAGTAATCAGGGTATTCTTCGAGATATCCCAGCCACATGTCTTCATCTTGCCAGTAGACGTATTTGATTGCTTTCATTGTCTGATCCTCCCAGTGAAATTATAGGAAGTTTAGAGGGAGATTGCTAAGCTGACATCTGAATGAACTCAAACCCGACTACAAGGGCTCCCCACGACTGAGATTATAATAATAATCGGGATCGAGCCCGCACGCCCGCATGAGCGCCTCGCGCTCTTCTTGAGTTATACGAGCACGACTGTCAGCTTTTCTGATCACATTGGGCACACCCTTCCCCCGCGCGATCTCCCCTAAGAGAGTCTTTTGCAGACGCTCCGGCTCACAGAACTGAAAGACCGCCCGCGGGGTCTCAATCTTGAGCACACTGCGCACCCGCGGATCGTACACATAGAAGAACGCCACGTGATAGAGCCTAGACTCTAAAACGAGCCCAAAGTCACTGATGGCCTTGGGTAGATCAATCACAGCCCCTCGCTCCTCCCACGACGGGTACGCCTCCTGCACGAACCAATTCGTATAACCCAAAGAGTCCTTCGGAGTGTCGCTCAGCACAGCCGTCATAAACTGACGATCACTGGCCCAGCGCCGCTCTCTCTCCTCCAAACAGAAGCGCAACAGCCAACTCGTCTCTAGAGTCTTATTGATCGCTACGATGGGGAGCCTTCGAGCCACGCACGCCTCAATGAGCCGCACCGGGGCAGCGAGCAACACCACGATATCTTCACGATCCGAAAGCCGCACCCCCCAGCGATAGCCCCACTCCCCCTTCAGCTCACCCAAGAGATAATAATAGAGCCCAATGGGATAGAGCGCCCCGTCTATGATGAGCAGCCCCGTGCGAACGTCTAAGAGCTCCAGCATCCACTGGGCGTGAGTCGGCTCGCTGGTCACGTCCGCAAGACCCTTAACGATCTGAGCGACCTCGCGCTCGAGGAAGTCTTTTGTCAGATGAATGCGCCACTGATGCACATGGGTATTCTGGGTATGAGTGACTTTTGCCTCACCAATGTTTTGAAATGAGTGGGAGACGATGGCGATAGTCCGCCACGCCTCCAGAGGGAACCCCCGATGGCGCAGTGGGGGATCAGCGATACAGACGGCTTGATTGGCACAGAGGGTCGTGCCATCCTCAAAGTGCATGGGGCGGGTACTGCCCCCATCCACCCCATAGAGCACGGGGAACGACGGATCGTGATGCTGCGCCAGAGAGAGGATGGGCTCGGCGCGGCGCGCCAGGGGCACGATCGTCTTAATAGGGCCATCACACTGGAGCTGCTCAAAGAGCCGACGCGCCTCGTCGCGATGGAGGGGAGCTCGTCCGGCCCGCTCCCCCAGGGCCGCAAGCTCCTCAAAGAATACTCGACGCACATCCGAAGAGAGCATAGAGGCCCTCACCCCCTTCCCCTCTCCCATCTATGACG
>DAIPXV010000116.1:0-4286 GCA_036783095.1 Candidatus Bipolaricaulota bacterium | reverse complement strand
GCGTTCTATAATATCGCTCTGAGGCTCGTGGAAGCGACTCCCGACGGCAATGTGATCATCGCGTGGCTGAAGCTGCGCGCGTAGCAGAATAAACACAAGGGGGCGAGGCCTTGGGCTTCGCCCCAATTTTTTTTATACAAGCCAACCTCACCTTAACTTGCGCAAGCGGTAGCGATGGCTCTCTATCGTAGCGATAGTGCTTTGAAGCTGCTGCAGGCTCACCTTGGCGAAGAAGTCCTCCAAGAGAGGATGGAGGACTTCTATTGTCTGGGGATGAACCCTCAAGAGAATTAGCCCCGGCAGACCCTTGTCGAACATATATCGCCGTGAGAAGTCCACATCGTAAGTCACCAATATAAAACCCTCGCTCTTAGCAAAATTGTAAATGTCTTGATCGGTGGCTCCCCAGAGACCCACATCCCGCACGTCCTTCACCTCCAGGCCCAGCTCGCGCAAAAACGCGGTGGTCCGGGGTGAGAGGTTCTGATCCAGCAGGAGCTTCATCTGGTAAGTACAACCTCTTCTCCAATCGCAGAGATCGCATACTCGATCGCTGCCTTCACGTCTGCTTCCTTCAGCTCCGGGTAATAGTCCAAGATTTGGGCCAAACTGTAGCCACCTGCGAGGAGACTCAAGATATTGGTCACCATAATCCGAGTCCCTTTGATCGTGGGCTTGCCGTGACAGATATTCGGATCAACGACAATCCTCTTGTTCATCTCGCTTACCTCTTTCGATTGGCTGTGGCGAAATCCTCTACTGAAGGGAGTATAGCAGATGAGCCAGAAGCTAATCAAGGAAGGTCGGTCCAACTTTACCGCCCGCTCCAGGTTGCGAAACGTTTTTACCCCCTGATCAGATTCTTCACTACAAAAAGCAGATTCGCCGGTCTCTCAGCAAGTCTCCTCATAAAATACGGATACCAATGTGTCCCATACGAAACATACACCCGCACGCGATAGCCCGCTTGCGCCAATTCCATCTGCAGATCGCGCCGGATGCCGTAGAGCATCTGGAACTCAAAGCGATCCGTGGGAATCTTGTGCTCTCGCACGTACTGAAGGGCCCAGCGAATGATCTTCTCGTCGTGCGTCGCAATCGCGGGATAGACGCCCTTCTCCTGCGCACGCGGGCTGAAGAGCATCTCTAACAGCTTCAGATAGTTCGCATCCACATCGCGCTTTTTAGGAAAAGCGATCTCCGGGGGCTCTTGATAAGCCCCTTTACAGAGCCGCACTCTCGCACCCCATTCGATAAGCCTCTCTATGTCGCGCTCACTTCTCCGCAGATACGCTTGAATGACTGGGCCGACGTTGTCGAACCCCTCGCGGCGCAGCGCCTCATACAGATCGAGCGTGCGATCAGTGTACGCCGAGCTCTCCATATCAATGCACACAAAATTCTTATACTGGCGCGCCTGCTCCACGATCCGGCGCATATTCTGCAGACAGAGCTCATCGCTGATATCCAACCCCATCTGGGTGAGCTTGAGCGAGACTTCAGACTGCACCCCCGTCCGGGCAATCGCATCGAGAATCTTTAAGTACTCATCAGCCGCAGCGATGGCCTCGCGCTCGTTGGTCGTGTTCTCCCCAAGATGATCGAGCGTCGCCAAGATATTCTTCGCGTTGAGCTCGCGCACGACCGCGATCGCTTCGTCTAAGCGCTCCCCGGCGATGAAGCGCCGCGCGGCCCTTTGGGCAAAACGATATCGGGAGAACACTGATTGCATCGCATGATTCTGTGAGAGCTTCAAGAGCATCGCTCGCATCATACTCCATCGACTCCTATGGGGGTATTCTACCGTCCAAGGCGGCCCAGGCGCAAAAAGACAGATGTCAATCGCTCACGTATCCAAAAGCTTGCAAGCGTATCTCACCGGGGCTCTCTCACGGAACACCCCTGGGGTACGATAGAACCGGTGACGGGCTATGAAGCGCGTGATTCTCCTTTGTGTATCTATTCTTTACGCGATCTATTATCTGCTACGTCGCCGTTGGCTGGTCTACCGCGGCAAAAGTTTTTACTATATTAAGCTCACTTAATGAGCCACGACGAACTCAGAGAACCCCACGGACTTCGTGGGCGTGATGCGGAAGAACGGGGTCGTGTAGCGCACGAGCGTCTGAGTCTGAGAGCTTTCCCCTGCGGTGAAGAGCGCCTTCAGGACAAGCTCCGGCTCCGGCCCCAAGAACGCTCGGAAGAACGGGTCTTTGAACGTCGCGAACTTCAGGGTTGCTTTGACAACGTAGACCGTGTACTCGCGTCGGCCAAGCTTCGTCTCCAGGGGGACTTTTTCGGTGCCGATCACTTCGGCGCGCGCCCGCGCAAATGGCTCTTCGCCCCAGCGCAACAGTTCATGATAGAAGACGTTGAACTCATAGCCCTGGCCCACTTTGAGCGGCTTCCCATAGAGATGATAGACCCAATCTGAGATGGTCATCGCTTGCCCTGGCCAGGGGATAGTAGCTTTAAAGATCCCCTCATAGCTGGGCAGGACGATCTCCATCTGGTTTGTGTCCACAGGTTTGTAGTGGCCATCCCCAGTATAGTCGGCGCGGTTGGGGTCGAGAAAGTCATACTTGATCGTAAAGCGCGCCTCGCGCAGGGTGAAGTTCGGGTTGAGAAAATTGTGCCAGTCAATGGTGATGACGTTGCCCGCCTTCACCTCGACGAGCTGATGGAAGCGCAGCCCTTCAGCCCCCTGAGTAATGCGATCCACAGTCGTTGTGACGCCGTTGAGGTCTTCGTAGCGCACCCAGCGAGGATAGGGGTCTTGCTTGTCAGGGATTCCGTCTTCGTCGGTGTCGGCCTTGAGGGGATTAGTGAAGTAGACAAAGTACTCTTCGCCGTCCAGAAGGCCATCGCCGTCGGTGTCAGATTTATTGGGGTCGGTGCCCAAGATTTTCTCTTGGGCGTCGGTGAGGCCGTCGTTGTCTGCGTCTTGAGCGAACGACGCTTGGAACATAGAGCTAACAAGCAATGACGCGAGCAAGAGCGTCACAAGCAGAGCACGCATAAAGTATCTCCTCCTTTGCTAAGATTCTTTGCGAAATCTCTGAGCCAGGGAGAGCACTGCCGGAAAGACAAAGACCGTCACGACGAACGCGTAGAAGACCGCAAGCCCCACGAGAAGCCCAAAGTCCCGATTCCACGTGATCGTGCTGAGCATCAGCACAAAGAACGCCGACGCCGTCGTAAAGAACGCGGCGAAGAGCGCCTCGCCGGTGCGCGAGACCGCCACGCTCAAGTCGCGCTCCTCGCGAAATCTCTGAATCAAGTGGATCGCATAGTCTACCCCCAAGCCGATGCTGATCGCGGCCACGATCGCCGTCGCGGCGTTCAGCTCAAGCTTCAAGAGGCTCACCGTCCCAAGCAACAACCCCGTCACAAGTATCATAGGGAAGAGCCCGATCAGCCCCCACACGACAGAGCGCAACGCTATAGCTAACACGACAAAACAGAGCCCAAACGAAATGACGAGCGATTGGGTCAGCGACTTATGGAGCGCATCTAGGCCGAGCTCCTCGACAAAGGGGACGCCCGTCAGCTGGGCGGTGATCCCCATTGCGCTCAGCTTAGCTATCACTGGGGCCAGCCGCTCCGTGATATCGCGGGTGACGCGGCGCACGCCTTCTTGATCGGAGAAGCGCATCGTGCCCACGCGCACCACGGCTTTCTCTGAAGTATGGATGGGTATCACATAGGCTTCCGCCCGCTGGCGCAGAGAGTCTTTTGTTAAGACTTCGCCTAGCAGCCAGCGATAGGCCCCATCGAGATCTTCCAAAAAGCGCTCCATAAAGCCCACGGCGAGCTGGGGATTGGCCGCCCGCACGTCTTCCAAGTAATGGGCGATGCTCGTCACCGTGTGAGCGTAGGGAGAAGCTGCGAGCGCCTCGGGGATATCTTTCAGTAAGACTCGTATCACGTCCAAGCGCGCGATGTCCCCCGTCAGCACCAGCTGCACCTCATCGTAGGTGCGAAACTCTTCATTGATCTTGGTATACAGGGCGACGGTGGGGTAGTCTTGGGGCAGCAGCCGCCGATAATCTACTGTATACGTTTGGAACGCTCGGCCCTCAAAGTAGCCCGCAGCTCCCAGCATCAGCCCGATGAGTATAACTGCGATCATCGCCGCGGGAGCGCGGAGAAGCTTCGCATAGCGGTCGAGCCATCGGCTGAGCAGGCTCGCCTGGGGGTGCGCAAAGAACCTGCGCGCGCTGGGCCATTGCTCGGTGCGCGGCCCCTCGGAGAAGATCTGTTTCAGCGCGGGGATGAGCGTCATC
>DAIPXV010000115.1:0-4338 GCA_036783095.1 Candidatus Bipolaricaulota bacterium | reverse complement strand
CCGTGGACTAAGAAGATCTTCTCAGGTTTGCGTGCTTGGGTAAGAAAGTGCAAGAGTCCCGCTTGATCGGCGTGAGCAGAGAACCCATTGATCGTCCAGATCTGAGCCCGCACGGCAATCTCCTCCCCAAAGATTCGAGCCGTCCGCGCCCCTTCGATCAATCTGCGACCCAATGTGCCGTCGGCTTGGTAGCCCACAAAGACGACGCTGCACTCCGGGCGCCACAGCTGATGCTTCAGATGATGTAAGATCCGCCCACCGGTGCACATGCCGCTCCCGGCGATGATGATCGCATGGCTTGAGAGAGAATTAATAGCTCTCGATTCGTCAGGGGTGCGAGCAAAGCGCAGCGCGGGAAAATCGAAGGGGTTGGGGCTGTGCGCCAGCTGCAGGGCTTCCTCAGGCTTCAAGTATTCGCTATAGCGCCGAAAGACTTTCGTCACGGAGATCGCCAAGGGGCTATCTAAAAAGATCTGACAACCGGGGAGCTCTTTGCGCTTGTAGAGTTGAAAGAGCACGGCGAGCAGCTCTTGGGAGCGCTCCAGGGCGAAGCTGGGGATGATCACATTGCCCCCGCGGGCAAATGTCAAGAGAATAGCTTGTCGCAACTCAGCGATCGAATCGCGCATCGAGCGGTGAGCGCGATCGCCATAGGTGGATTCTATGATGACGATATCGGCAGGATTGGGCTCCGCAGGATCGGGAGTCAAGATCTTGTCGTGATTGCCCAAGTCTCCAGAGAAGAGCACTCTCTTGGGGCGCTTGCGCCCTTCAGCGATCTTGAGTTGTAGGAACGCGGCGCCCAGCACATGGCCGGCATCTCGGAATTGGAGCGTGACGCCTTTGGCTAACTCTACGGACTTATTGAGGGGGATGGGGTCACCGAAGCGCTCAAGAGAGAGTAAAACGTCTTCGAGCTCGTAGAGCGGGCGGACAGGGCCGCCGCCGCGGCGGCGCTCTTTCTTGGTCAGAAGAGCAGCTTCTTCCTCTTGGAGCTGAGCGCTGTCGGTCAAGATCAGCCGAGCCAGATCGCGCGTTGGTTCGGTGCAGAGAATCTCTCCAGAAAAGCCTTCGCGGACCAGCCGCGGGATGAGCCCACAATGATCCAAGTGCGCATGAGTTAAGATCACATAATCTATCTTACTTGGAGGGAACCCGAAGGGGAGCCAGTTGCGGCTCTCGATCTCTTCGGAGCCTTGAAAGAGCCCACAGTCTATGAGAATCTTCAGTTTGTCTGTCTGCAAAAGAGTGCAGGAGCCCGTCACCGTCTTGGCCGCGCCGTGAAACGTCAACTTCATACAAGGAAGTTTAGCGCCAACAGCCCAGCAGGGCAAATATGAGCTCTCCCCCAGCCCCCTAGCGGGCAGGGGAGCTCCCCTCCCCGTGTCGGGGAGGGGGAGAGGGGATAAGTATGATAGAAATCATCTCTCTCTCTGACGCCGATCATTGGCAGGAGATTGCTCATTTTGGTACAATTCGACCGATGAGTCGAAATTGGACTCAGTGGTCGAAAATGACTCAAATCCCGGAGCGGCGGCTGAGAGAGAAGCAGAAAGAAGAGCGCTATGTGGCGATCTTGCAGGCGGCGCTGCGCATCTTTGCGGCCAAGGGGCTGCAAGCAGCCACCATGGACGAGATCGCCCAGGCCGCGGGGCTAGGCAAGGGCACGATCTATTACTATTTTAGCTCGAAAGATGCCCTCATAGAAGAGCTGCTCTGCTCTCTGGCCGAGCAGTATTTTCACACGCTCCTGGAGGGGACAGAAGACCTGCGCGATCCGCTGGAGATTGCGAAGCGCATTATACACAATCTTTTGGGGCACTATCAGCGCCAGCCAGAGCTCTTTCAGGTCATGCAGATGATCGTAGCGGCGCCTGGGGGAGGCCCCCCCCGCGCCCGTGCGGTCTTTGCTCAAAAGCATCGGGAGTGGCTGGCTCAGCTGAAGGGCGAGACGGCTGAGCTGCTGCGTGCCCGCGGGCTCTCGGTCGAAACGTTCGTGGACTTCATCGGGACCTATGCCCACGGCCTGCTCTTTGCGGCGGTCGCGGGGCGGGATATCGAGAGGCTTCGTGAGGAATCGGGGCGCGTGCTGCGCGCCTTCTTAAAATAGAAGGAGGAACTCTATGCGCACAAGAGTCTTGTTCGTGCTCGCCCTGGTGAGCACGGTAGTCATCGGGGTCGGTGGGCCGGGATGGACGCAGGCCACCGGCGTGAAGCTGGACGAGATCGTAGTGCAGTACCCTGAAGGGTACACGCGGGTCTTGGCCGCAGATATTGCGCTGTTGTTGCGCGATGCGACTCTGCGCGAGGGCGTGATGGGGCCGTTGGGGGCCGCGCGACACCCTCTCAATGGGATTCGCCAAGCCGTCGAGCTCCTTCGGCTTGACGCGCAGAAGCTCCCGTGGGTAGCGCACGGGGCCGGGCCCAATCTCTCGAGCTTCTCGATCATAGAAGGGGCCCCCTTCCCTCAGACATTTGGGGCGCTGCAAGGGCTGAAGGCGGCCGTGGGCGCGCCCAATTCCCCCTATACTCATTGGGATCTGGTCGAGATGGACGGCATCCCCGTGATCTTTACGGGAGGAGTCTTCGGGCCGATCCCCATCGAATGGGCGTATATTCCGCTGGCGAGTCAGCTTTGGTTCGGTTCCGAGATCGGGTTGGGCGCTCCCCCCAATCGGGATCGTCTGAAGGCTTCGGCAGAACGCATCGTAGCTCGTCTGCATGGGCGCATCGGGATCTTCGATGAGTTCATCGCGGCGTATGCGACTCGTGGAGGATCTATAGCGTTCGTGCGCCGCACGGATAGTGCCAAAGACAAGCCCGTGGAACAGAACGAAGAGGTCATGAGCTATGCGATCTTCTTCGAGGGGGCAGCGGCGCGGGTGCGCTTCCAGATTCGCTTTATCACTGAAGCTGCCGCCCAGGCTGCGCTGAACAATCTCCTCGCGGGCAAGAGCAGCTACCTTGCCCAAGACCTCTATCGCGCGGAGCTTGTCAATCAAACGATCAGCGGTCGCATAGTAGACTTTGAGGTGCGCACAGATTTACGCGGCGTCGTGGGACTGTTGCTCCTGACGATGCCATCTTAATGCTCTATGGGCGTCTTTGAGAAGGCACGAGGGCCGTGGGCCGTTCTGCTCGTGATCGGGCTGATCACGGCCCTCTGTGCCGTGGGCCTCAGCAGACTAAAAGTCGCTAATGACCCGCAAGATTTTCTACCCGATCATCCCACGGTGCGGCTCTTCCGCGAGGTCGAGCGCGACTTTGGGGTGGCATCTTTAGCACATGTCATCGCCGTGCGCTTTGCCCCCAAAGAGAATTTTACTATCGAATCCCCTCAGGCGATCATCGAGATGGAGGCCACCCTCCAAGCCCTGCGCTCCGTGCCGGGGATCATCTCCGTCCAGGGGATTCCCGACTTTGTCAAGTTCGTTCGGGCGGAGCTGCACGGCGGCGACCGACGCTTCTATAGCCTGCCCACCGATGGCGGCGAGCTGGGGTATTCCTTCGAAGAGATCATCCGCATGACGTTCCAGCGCATGGCTTTAGTGAAGAAATTCACGTCGCTGGCGGGCACGGCCTTGGCGACAGCGACCATTGCCAAGGATGCTGATATTATCGAAGTCTCCCGCCGTGCTCTCGAAGCGCTCAAGCCCATCCACCAGAACGCTCAAGCTCTTGAGATCGGCGTGGTCAGCTACGGCGAGACGCTCGATGTCTTCAATCAGACCACAGGGCGCGATATCCGCTATCTCACTCCCCTAGTCTTTGCTTTGATCGCGTTGACGCTCTTGTGGGTCTTTCGGCTGACGCGCCCCTGGGAGCTAGGGTTGGTCCTTCTCTTGATCGGAGGGGTGAGCGCGGTCTCCTTCAGCCCAGAGCTCTTTTCTGGAGCAGCTCTGCCCGTTGATCTTGTGCTGGCCGGGGCGGTGGCGCTCTTGGTGCTCATGACGTACAAGCCCTTGGCGAGCCTCTACCTGACGCTTGGGGTCGTAGGGCTGTCGGGGGTGTGGGCGTTTGGGCTGCTGGGGTGGCTAGGGATTCCCGTGAACTTTCTGATGGCCGCGGTCTTCCCGCTCCTGATGGGCATCGGCGACGATTATGCCATTCACTTACTGCACCGATACGAGGAAGAGCGCTGCAAGAAGCACCCAGGACCGCAAGCGATTCGGATTGCCCTAACACGCACGGGACGGGCGATCGTGCTGACGACGATCACGACGGCTGTAGGGTTCATGGCGCTCTTCTTCGCCCCAAGCCCGCCCATCCGATGGTTCGGCTTGCTCTCTGCTGTCTCGGTGATCAGCGCACTCATCATAACGATGACGCTCATCCCCG
>DAIPXV010000114.1:0-4350 GCA_036783095.1 Candidatus Bipolaricaulota bacterium | reverse complement strand
AGCGCTTCTTTGCGCCGCTGCATATCCTGCAGGAGGGTCGCGGTCTGCTGACGAAACCGACGGATGCCGACGATGCGCATAGAGATCACCACCGAGATAGTACGCCCTGGGCAGGGAGCCTGCAAGGGAGGTGACCACTGAAGGGGGGTCGCACCCAGGACCGCAGGAGCGTGGAGAGCCTTGGAATCACGGAAAGCACGGATAGGGTCACAGAACACACGGAACAGGATTCTTCCGTGTTCTCTGTGGCCCATTCCGTGTCCTCCGTGATTCAAACTGACAAGAAAGGAGGTCCTATGGCGCGCAAGAAGCACAAGCACTCCCAGAAAGAACAGCTCGCTGGTGAAAAGCGATTCGATCAACTCGTGACCACGACCGTGGCGCGCGTCCAAAACTTCTGGCAGCGCAACGGGGTAATCATCCGGGCGTGGCTCGTCTTCGCCGCGATGATCGCGCTCTTTACGACGCTCTTGCTCGTCCTCAATCTCTATACAAACTTCGATAGCTGGCTCAACAGCGCCACAGCAGCTATGCTCGCCGGGGCGTTGTGGCTCCTGGCGCGGGAGGCCAGGCCGTCGGCACCATCGTCACGTCCAGGGTCTTCTCCGCCGAGATCATCACCGAGTGCACCGCGATCTTCCCAATTATGATCTTCTTAGCAGCAGTGATCGCCTATCCATCGCGATGGGAGCCGAAGCTCTGGGGGATCGTCCTCGGTGTGCCCGCGATTCTCTTCGTCAATCTCATTCGGCTCGTCAGTCTCTTCTATATCGGCTATTGGTTTCCGAGCATCTTCGAGACGGCGCATCTGTTGGTGTGGCAGTCGCTCATCATCTTCTTTGCGGTGCTCTTTTGGCTGATCTGGGTAGAACTCTTTGTGCATCGAGGGCAGATGCAACATGCGTGAGGCGAGGTGCGGCGATGCGACTCCGCGCGCGTAGCTTGCTGATCTTCGCTGGGAAGTTTCTGGCGGTGCTGTTGTCTCTTGCGTTGCTATGGCCTTGAAAGGAGGCCCGCCCATGACGCCGCGCCATCTTGCGATATTCACTGCAAGATTTCTTGCGCTCTTAGTGGCCTTCGTCCCCCTGTGGGCAGTGCTCGCCCCATTTTATGCGGGGCTCTTAGCAGGACTCGGCAATAGTGCCCTCGCGCTCCTGGGCTTGCCCCCTCTGCTCTCCCTCAAAGATCGCGATATTCTCTTAACTGTTACGGCGCTGCATATCCAAATCATGACAGTGACCGCGTCGTTCTACGGCGTGCCGGTGCTCGTGGCGCTCGTCTGGGCCGTGCCCGCTCTCTCGCGCCGGATGCGCCTGAGTCTTTTGAGCTTGGGCGCTATGGCGCTCTTCCATTGGCTCAATCTCCTCGGCCAGGTGGGGATGCTGCTCTCCAACCAGTTGGCTTGGCAAGCTCTCCTCAGAGCAGCTCTTTCTCATAAGCGCCTTGGGCGATATGCTCCTGCCGGCGCTCTTCTGTATGAGTCTAGTTCTACGCACCGGAAGGGGATTTGGGGAGGCTCGACCATGAGATACTTCTGGGGACTCTTCTTCGCCAAGGTCTTGATATTTGTGTTGGTGTTCGCTCTCGCTTCGCCGGTGATACTTTCGTTCTACAGCGGGCTGCAAATCGGGCTGGTGCGCCCCTTCGTGCGCGCAGATTTCACTCTGCGCCTGCAACCTGACGGCAGCATCTACGTCTCCTATCAGAACTATTCTCAGCCTGTGGTCGAGCGCGAGGTCACGAGCTTCAGTGGGCTGGGACTGCTGATTGCGCTCTTTTTGGCGACCCCGATCCCGTGGCGGTGGCGCCTGGCGCGCCTGGGCTTGGGCACGCTCCTATTGCTCAGCTTTCACTTATTAGCGCTATGGGGACTGATCGCTATCTGGGATGCCATGTTCAGAAGCGGGGGCATCAGCTTTGGGATGCGCTGGGCTTATACGCTTATGGCGAGTGGGGATTGGCTGGCGCCCTTGGCCAGCTGGGGGCTGCTTGGATATGTAAAGATCGCTGCACAACGCATACGCTTAGAGAAAGGAGGCGGTGCACATGCGTCGGTATAGTCTGTTAGCGGTCGGAGTGGTGGGGTTGGTCGTTGTGGGGGGCTTGGGGCTTGCCGGGGCGCAGCAGCCTCAGCCCATCAGCGTAGACTGCGCCAAAGAGAGCCTGCAAAAAGCAATTGACAAGGCCGCGCCCAATACAGAGATCACTGTCACGGGGACGTGTAAAGAGAATCTCTACATCACGAAAGATCTGACGCTGCGCGGCCCAGGAGCCACGCTCACCTCTGTGAGCCCGCACCTCCCCGTTGTCGCCATCACCAAGGGAAAATTACTCTTGCTCGGTACTGACGGGAAACTACTGATCACCGGCGGTGACCGGGGCATTGTCACCATTGGCAAGGACGCTCACGTCGTGCTCGACCACGTGACGGTGCAAGAGAACACCTGGGGCGGAGTTCTCGTCGCTGATGGCAAGGCGACGATTCAGAATAGCACGATCTCTCACACGGGAGTTGGGATTGCCGTGCTCAATAGGGCGGAGATCAGCAATAATACGATCACGAACAATCGAGGCTGCGGGGTGTGGGCCATCTCTAAAGCTCAAGGATGGACCGTGGACGCCCAAGTCTCAGGGAGCGGGAACACTATGGGCGCCAACGTTGGGGGAGATTTGTGCCCGACAGACTTCAAGTGGCCTGCCGACTTTAAGAAGAAGTAACAAGAGAACGCAGCTGAGCAAGCGCCGCGCGGGGGGTCGCGCTGCCCGAAGATCGCGCTCGCGGCCACGATAATATCAGCCCCAGCCCGCGCGATCTCCCCAATATTTTGGGCGTTGATGCCCCCGTCTACTTCGATCTCGACGCTCAGATTCTCTCTCTGAATCAGCTCTCTGGCTTGACGAATCTTTGCGAGCGTCTCGGCGATGAAGCCCTGCCCCGCAAACCCCGGCTCGACGCTCATAATCAATAAAAAATCTATCTGAGCTAAAAATCTCTCGACGGCGCTCAAGGGCGTCTTGGGCCGCAGCGCGATCCCCGTCCGCGCCCCCATCTTGTGAATCGTCTCGATCACGGGCAGAGGGTCAGAGACAGCTTCTATGTGAAACGAGATGAGATCCCCAGAGCGAACTCGAAAGTGCGGCGCGTACTTCTGGGGATCGGTGATCATCAAGTGAATGTCAAACGGGGTAGAGACGCGCTCGCGCAGCGCGTTGACGACTACGGGACCAAACGTTAAATTGGGCACGAAGTGCCCGTCCATCACGTCCCAGTGCAGATAGTCTGAGAGATCAGCGACTGTTAGGGCTTGATCGAGCAGCCTCCCGAAATCCGCAGCCAGCAGTGACGGCGCGAGCTTCATGGGCTCCCCCTCACCCCTCTGCCTCCCCTCTCCCTCCGAGGGGAGAGGGGCTGGGGGTGAGGGTGAAAGCAATCTCATCGCTGCGAATCGCGCGCGATCAGCAAGAGTCGAACGAGCTGCAAGACGGCCATCGCCGCCGCCGCAACATAGGTGAGCGCCGCGGCGTTCAAGACTTTCTGCACCGCTCCCAGCTCCGATCTCTCGACAATCGTCCCGCTCTCTCGGAGGATCTCCACTGCCCGACGGCTTGCGTCAAACTCCACCGGCAGGGTGATCAGTGTAAAGAACACCACCCCGGCAAAGAACAAGATCCCCGCCCACATCAACGGATACCATGCTGTGATCAACCCGATGAAGAAGAGCGGGAAGGCCAGCATGCTCCCGAAGTTTGCTATGGGGACTACCGCGCTGCGCAGCATCAAGGGCGCGTAGCCGTGCGCATCTTGGATGGCATGGCCGGCCTCATGGGCCGCAACCCCGATGGCCGCTACAGATTGGCTCTCTGGAGCTGAGAGCCTCAAGGTCTTTGTGCGCGGATCGTAGTGATCAGTCAATTGTCCGGGGACGGCCTCGATGTGCACATTGAATAATCCCGCGCGATCCAGGAGCCGTCGTGCGGCTTGGGCCGCCGTGAGCCCCGATTCCGAACGCACTTTCGCATAGTGACTGTAGGTTGACCAGACGCGATACTGCGCGTAGAGCGAGAACGCCAGCGCAGGCACGATCAAGACCAGAAAGTACATGTCAAAGTAAAACATCCCAATCTCACCTCATCGGATGATGATTATAGCAACGCGAGAGGACTTGCGCAACGATGAGCTATATTATATACTCAACTGTAAACTGACTAACTGATGCACTCATTGGGGCGTGGTGCAATGGTAGCACGCCGGCCTTTGGAGCCGTGAATGGAGGTTCGAATCCTCCCGCCCCAGCCCAGCTCAGGCTTCGCTTGACCTTCATCTTCGCCAGCCATTGGCTGGCGAAGGCG
>DAIPXV010000113.1:0-4462 GCA_036783095.1 Candidatus Bipolaricaulota bacterium | reverse complement strand
CCATGGGACGGGCATCGCTGAGATCAACCTTCAGATCTTCAATCTCTCCGGAAGGTCCGTCTTCATCAGCCCGTGGCAACAGGGCGCGGAGCTCGACTGGCACGCGGATGCCCTTGCCAACGGTGTCTATCTCTACGTGATCTCCGTCAGGGGATTCGACGGCTCGCTGGTGCGCAGCCGCGTCCAAAAGCTGGTGATCCTCCGATGAAGTCTTTGAGGTTATTTCTGAGTCTTCTCATTGCGCTTGGGGTCTTGACGGGATGTGAGGGCTCCTATCGCACTCAAGTGACGGTGGGCCAGCTGAGTCTGCCTGCCGGAGGAACGGGCGTCGTTCGCATCAGCATCTTAAATCCCCCAGACGCCCAGATGATCCAAGTCGGCCCCACGGGATTGCTCACGTTCAACCCCTCAGTAATCCAAGTGATCTCCCTGACAGGGGTGAACGGGTTTACTGTATTCGGGAGCACGATCAATAACACTATGGGCTGGGTGCAGTTTGTCGCGAGCTTCCCTGGGGGGAGCATCCGGCCCATCGCGACGGTGGACTTTGGGGTGCTTGAAATCCCCATCATCGAGATGGCTGTGCAGGCTATCGGCCCGGTGGGAGCTTCGACAGCTCTGACGATCACAGCCGTTGATCTCTTCACCGATAGAGTGGGCAATCCCATTCCCATAGGCCCTCCCATTGCCGGTGAGGTGGTGATCATCGCCCCATGAAGAAGTTCGTGTGCATTGCGCTTGTCGTGCTCTCACAGCTGATAATTGAGAACTTCGAACTTAGAGCTGTTCTCGGTGCTCCGATCTCTGGTGAGATCGGCGTGACGACGTTCTTTGAACCCGTTAATCAGGGCGAGACGAAGATAGATCAAATCAACGTGGACGCCGAGACGACTCTTCAGATCAGTCTCTTTGTCAGCGGGCTCGCTATCACGAGCACAAGTGTCTTCAGCTTCAGGGGAGCGGAGTTCCAAGCGTTCGAGATAGTCGCGGGCATGGCCATCTCGTTTCGCAATGTTCTCATCTTTGCTCCCAATATTCTTGAAGTGGACGATGATCCCTTCTGGACCATTCAGTTTGCTCAGCCCAATCCGGGCTTAGTCGGCGTCCCCTTGCGGATGTTCATAGACGAGCTTGCGTCGCCCTTGGATTTATCAAAATTGCTCGCCCCCACCGTGGACGACCCGTTGCAGTTCCGCAAGCTCATCTCCCAGATGGGGATCAACTTTTGGGGCGTTCGGTTCTCTGTCACGATGCTCATTGCGAACTTGGGGACCTCCAGCACACCGAGCTTCCAAAGCGGGCTAATCTTTGAGGCTGGCGGTGTCACGGTGGGCGGGGCCGAGGTGATCGCGCTGACATATCTAGGGGCTCGGCAGGGCTGGGAGTGCTTCGGCGAGTGCAAATCTCTTGAGCGATACTTTGAGGGCCGCGTAGTGCCGGACTTCGAGTTCCAAGAAGAGAAGCTTATTATCAGAAACTTGACGATTGCGGGGGTGACCCTGGGGGCGGAGATCGCCTTCGATTTCACGACGATTACGCTCTCGCAAATTATTCTATCGCTGCGTGTCTCGGTGCTGGGGGCAGTTATTCAGCAAAAGATCGTCTTGAACGACTTAGCGACACCGTCGTTTGTGAGCTTCGGCTGGACGGTGCAACTGGGAGAGGGAATCTTTGAGATCGAATTTATTGATCCCAACGGGCTCTTTCAGTTTCCCGCTAAACGTTTGAGCTTCTTCGTCCAATGGGAAGCGATCTCTTTCAAAGACGAGCTATTCTTACAAGATCCGCTGGGGTTGCTGCACACGATGGAAGTGATTGCCGAGTTTGAGTCGTTCCGATTCCGCTCGCAGACGGCGTTCTTAGGTGGGCTCATCAACGGGTTTTACAATCAAAAAGTCGAGATGAGCTGGGGGATGGTCGGGCCGGGGACGTGGGCCTGGCTTGCCAGCGTCGAAGTCCAGCTTCGCCGGGAATATCTGCTCTACATCAGTCCCTCGATGAGCGTGAAGTTTTAAATGACCAGCTCTGTAGAGATCCTCTTGACAAACTTATGAAGCTCAACCAAGCCGCTCGCCCGGCTGCTTGTGTGTTCTCGTCGTCGCTACTTTCGGAACCCCGGCGGCCAGGGGTAGTCGGGCGGGCAGAGGTCGCCTTGCTTGTTCCCATCAGGCTCCTCCTTGCCAGGAATGGTGTTGCCCTCCCCCATGACTTGCCCAGCAAACTTGAAATCAGCCTTGTAGTCGGCATCCACACAACCCTCCCAATAGAGTACTATGCCGTAGCCCCCGTTGTTGAGGATGCGGTTTCCCCAGATCTCCGCCACGGCTTTGTCCTGTAAAAAGATCCCGTGGCCTTCGTTACCTGAGATCTCGCTCCCCTCGATCCTCACAGTCGTCGAGTCCCCAACAACAAGGCCTCTCCCGTTGCCAGAGACTATTGAGTTTTGCAGGGTCACCGTCGCTGAGCCTATATCCGCAGCCAGGC
Source organism: Candidatus Bipolaricaulota bacterium (assembly GCA_036783095.1). Classification (GTDB taxonomy): domain Bacteria; phylum Bipolaricaulota; class Bipolaricaulia; order RBG-16-55-9; family DRXL01; genus JANXCC01. The sequence goes on along the minus strand of DAIPXV010000113.1, from coordinate 1,978 downwards.
CTATAAACCAGTTGTTAGAAATCGTGGAGTGGCTTAGGCTCAGTTGCGCAGAGTACCTTACAACAACGCCAATGCCGCTGTCGGAGACCTGAGAGTGGCTTAGGATCACCGTCGCAGAATCCACCACAAAAAAGCCCAGCCGTTCGTGGCCGGAGACCATGGAGTAGGTCAGGCTCACTTGCGCAGAGTCCTGCACCCACCAACCCCACCCGTTATTGGAGATCTGAGAGTAACTCAGGCTCACTTGCGCAGAGTCCTGTACCCACCAACCATAACTGTTATTGGAGATTTGGGAGTGGCTCAGAATCACCTGGGCAGGGCCCCACACCCTGAGCCCAACTCCTTCTTTGTTATCAGAGACCTGAACATCTTTGATGAGGACCTTTGCCTTGCCTAGCACCTGAAGGCCATCTGGGCAAATCCGTTGCGGTTCGTACGTAGCACAATACGATCCCTTGGCTTCAGCGGCCGTCAGGTTCTCGATCACCACCTCGATCTCTCCCTGGCTCTCGATACGCACCACCGGATGTCCCTCTTTTGCGCCGACGATCCACACCTCCTTAGGCTCTTTGCCTGTGCCCCGCAGGGTGAGGCTCTTCTGGATAGCCAAGTTCTCTTCCCACCTGCCAGGGGCCAGACAGATGACCGCGCCTTCAGGTGCTTGGTCAATCGCTTTCTGAATGGACTCTTCCGGCTGCACCGTCACCGTGCAGGCCAGCTGGCCCTGCGCCAAGGCGCTCGAACTCTCTCCCGAACCCCTCAGGAGGCCGAAGGCCACCACCACTACAGAGAACAGTGCAAGACGTGCAAGTCTAATTGTCAATTCCCCCCTTAAAGCTGATGGCGCAACCATATTCCAGATTCCAGGCTAATCCCCTAGGGTGTTAATTGCGCCGCACAAGATGATGACGAGCCTGAGGTGCTCCCGCCAGTCCATCTTGTGGCTCCGCAATCAGTGCTTCGCCCTGCAAGCATACAGGCAACCTCCTGTTGCTGAGAGGAGGTCAGAAGGCCGCAACCTTGGCCGATGCAGACAAACCAGACCCGACCAGCGCTATCAACCCAGACGATGAAGATGGCCCCATCCCAATTGCGGTAAGCGTTTCGCAATGCATCAAGCATCCCACTAATCTGTCCTACGGAAGTTGCTCCTACTAGGACAGCTCCTATTAATCCAAAGTTAAACCTCACTCCAAAGAACTCAGCTAGTCTTCTTATCTGATCGTTCCATTGACTTACAGTGTTATTTATCCAATTTATGACGTTATTGGGATTAGATACGTTAAATAAGCCGACAAGGAAGAGAGTTTGGCGTGGCCCCTGGTTTGTTGGGTAGTTGGGATCATAAAACATGAGTCGAATTGAAGAGTGAAGAGCAGCCGACGAGGACCGAGACGAGACTGACGACGAGGGCGAGCTTTCCTAGGGCAGCGCTGCGCATTGTCTCCTCCTTTTGCGCTCCTTCCCCTGCTCCCTCTCAGCTGTGGGCAGGGATGGGCGGCTTGAGAGTTTATCACTTTATATATACCACAAATGAGAGAAAAAGTCAAGAGGCCATACGAAAATCACGTATGGATCGGCGCTTTAGTTCATAGCTGGGAGTCGTCATCTGGCGACAAGCATCACAGAAGCCAGAGGGCTGAAGAGCTATGAGATGAGGATAAGGGTGGCTGGGGAGAGGTTTTGACTCCCTTCACTCTCTCGCGCTAAGATAGAGCGATGAGCGAGATGCGGTCTCTGTTCCCTGAGACGACGCAGCAGCAGCCTTCCGAGGCTGTCCCCATGATCTTTACGGTCAGTCAGCTCAACCGCGTCGTGCGGGATCTCTTAGAAGCGGGGCTGCCTGCCCTCTGGCTCGAAGGGGAGATCTCCAACTTCACCCACCATCGCAACGGCCATATGTACTTCACCCTCAAGGACGAAGCCGCCGAGATCGAGGCCGTGATGTTCTCAGACTATAATGCGCTCTTGCAGTTTG
>DAIPXV010000112.1:0-4540 GCA_036783095.1 Candidatus Bipolaricaulota bacterium | reverse complement strand
GGAGGCAGTTCCAGGAACGGGAGGACCTGGCGCACTTCTCCCCAGTCGAGTGCGGCTACGTCCTCGGCACGCCCGTGGAGGAGGACCTGTTGGATCCACCACCGGCGCTGCCAGGGGTCAGTGAGGTCCACTGTTCGTTTGGTCCAGATAATATAACGCTTCATAGCCGTGTGACTTTAATCTATCACTAGGACTCCCTGCCGTCAAGCGATCAGGGACGCCCTATGGAACGACGCGAAAGTCTAGTGTAAAATAAAAAGAACCTTCGCCGGCTGGAAGCCGGCGCCAGACTCCGTCTGGACTGTTCGCCTTGCCGCCGGAGGCGGCAAGATGAATGGTCCAAGCGAAGCCTGGGCGGGGGTGGCGGAACTGGCAGACGCGCAGGACTTAGGATCCTGTGGGGCAACCCGTGGGGGTTCGAGTCCCCCCCTCCGCAGAAACAGTGTGACAGTTGTCAGTTCTGAGTTTTTCAGTTCAAATGCTAAACTGAGAATTTTGCACTGTTATCGCACTGGCTCTGCGAGCTGCGCCGCTGTCCCCACAATCGCTTGCAGGATCCGCCGCGCGTAGGAGAGATTGATCGCTTCTAAGGTGTCCCCCGTCGTGTGATAGTACGGGTTAAAGTCTTCGGTCTCGCCCAATTCTGTGTCTTCGATGATTAAGACTGCCGGGTAGCCCTGGCGCGCAAACGACGCATGATCGCTCCACGGCGGGGCTTCGTTGGGCACCTCTGGCGCGAGTGAGAGATTATAGTGATTGGCCGTAGCTATGAGCAGCTCCGCAAGCTGAAAAGAGTCTTCATCGGGGGCTTGGATCTCGAAGATTCCGTTGTTGTCGCTGTCGTAGCCGATCATGTCCATATTGAAAACGCCCACGATATTTGCGCCCTCGCGCTTGAGCCGCCCGGCATACGCCCGACTGCCTACGAGCCCTTGCTCTTCTCCCGTGAAGAGCACAAAATAGATAGAGCGCTTAAATTTATACTGGCTCAAAACGCGCGCGGCCTCGAGCACCCCGGCGCTGCCGCTGGCGTTATCATCAGCCCCCGGCGCGACCCCGCTCGACCGCACCCCCTGCGCAACGCTGTCTAGGTGCGCTGTGATCAGAATAATCTCAGAGCTTTCTGGGGCTGTGCCCGGCAGGACCGCTTCGAGATTGTACGACAGCCCCGCGCGACACGAGAGCGAGTACGGATCGAGCTTCGTTTGCAGTCCCAAACTCTCGAAATACTTGCGGCCGTACTCTAACGCGCGGTCAATAGCTGCGCCGTCGCATGCCCAGCGCGAGCCCTGGGCGTTGCACGCCTCCCCGCCCTCGGCAGATTGCAAGTGACAGATGTGCTCACGAAGCTGGGCTTCCTGCACTTGCTCGATGAGCTGCGCGATGAACGGGTCTGTCGGCTGGAGCGCGGCCTCGACCGTTGAGATCTGGGAGAGTACGCTGGCCGTCCCCAGTGCCCCGAAGAACAAAAAGACCACACTGACGCCAAGAAGAACTCGCTTCATAGAGAGCCTCACCTCATGGGAGGTATTTTGACAGTTTTCCCGAAAATGTCAAGTGAGGCTAGACAGACAGAATTCTCTCGTGGTTTGGAGGCGTCGTTGAGATCTCAGATGAGGTTCTCTTTGAGGCGGATCTCAAAGGGCTCGGCGATCTTGCTCAGGCTCTCCCGATCGCGGAGGTAGATCTTGGAGCCCTCCAGTTCCACATACCCGTGCTCTTTGAACGCGCTGAGCGTCCGGATGGCTGTCTCTGTGGAGATCCCAGCCATCTCCGCTAGCTCAGAGCGCGATAAGTCTACTCCCACGTACACCCCCTTCTCGTTAGGGGTCCCATAGACTTGGGCCATCATCAACAGCAGTCGCGCGAGGCGCTCGTCGCTCCCACCGTAGCTCGTCTCAATAAGGCGATCTTGGAAGGCTTTGATCTCCCGCGACAGCTTCTCGATGATCTTGAGCGCGACTTTGGGGTACCTCTCTAAGAATGTGAGGAACGGCTCGCGCTGATAGAAGTTCATTCTCGTCGGTTCGAGCGTCTGGGCGTACGCCGTGTAGACTTCGCGATCGAACATCGTCTTTTCGCCGAGCATCTCGCCCGGGCCAAGAAGCTTTAAGATCTGCTTCTTCCCGTGGGGGGAGTGCTTGGCGAGCTTCACTTTCCCCGTGCAGATGACATAGAAGCCAAAAGCTGGTTCGCCCTCCTGAAAGATGAGCTCGTTCTTATCGTAAGAGACCGGGCGAGCCATGGCCCGCAACTCCTTGACGCCCTGCTCATCCAGATCTGAGAAGATCCATGAGCACTCGCCGCGACAGCCCGCTGGATGCCCTCCTGGAGTGATCATCATGCGACACCTCCACCCTTAAGTTTACGCCGTTCAGCCTGCAAGCTCAAGTCGCTCCCTTAAGCTGTACCATTGCGCGAATCTATTATATCAGATTTCGCGATGGACATCGTCGAGATTACGCAGCCCGACGGGCAGGGTGGACCCCACGGCAAGCTAAGCGCCAGCGTTGTTCTGGTCGGTCACACGCGCAGTATTTGCCGTCTCCGTTATCAGCCTTGGTTCGAGCCCCAACACCTTGCGCACCAGAGGGTTTCGTCTATCTAAACGATATGCCTCGATCTCGCGGCTCTCCCCCGGATAGTATTTGAGAATGAGCCGCCCGTCACGCTTGAGGCGCTCGAAGAAGTCGCGCGCCTCAGCCCACGCACTAAAGCCCATCTCTGGATCCTCCATCAGTTTGTCAATGACGAGCTTCCACCCAATATAGTGATACGTCCCCTCCAACAGCTCGCGCTCCAGGCGATCGAAGAGCTTAATAAATCTCTCTAAGCGCTCATCTACCGCCGTGTCGGCGCTGAAGGGCACATAGACGGCAACGTCCTTGAGGACCTGGGCGACCGTCCCCTCCAGCCCGCAGACGATCACTTCTTTGCCGAAGTCGTTGCGCGCCAGGTTGACGACGTCTAAGAAGATCTTATCCCCGGTGAGCAGGACGTAGCGAGAGATCTCTTTTCTGAAGGCGAGCGTGCGCAGGACGTCTACGGCCATGCGCATATCTATTTTATTCTTTGTCGGGCGGCCCTCGCGATCGCGGTCCTTGGGGACATTGATCGCTTGGACGCCTTCGTTGTCGAGGGCGAGCTTGAAGTGTTCGGGATAAGTGAGCTCACTAAAATCCGCGTAAACGTTGATGAATTTGACACCCCCGAAGGACCGAGCTTTCTCCACGAGTTCATCGGCGGTCAGTTCGCGACCATATTGATGCCGAAAACCGATATAGATGTTCTCCAAGTCAACAAAGACAGCCGTTTCCGGTTGACCATTCATAGCGAATACCTCCTTGTGAAGATTCAAAATATGAGCATTTACTTGTCAAAGAGCACTGGACGCTTCATTATAAAAAGCGTGGGGAAAAAGTCAAATCCCTCACTCTTCGATGCTCTTTTCATGGGCTTGCCGAACGGAGGTTCCCCAACTATAATCGGGATCCCTATGCTTTATGCTGATCTTGTCGTGATCAATGCGAATATATATACGGTCCCATCGGGATATGCCCAAGCCTTAGCAGTGCGCGACGGGAAGATCCTCGCTGTCGGGAGTACTGACGAGATCAGAAAGCTTGCCGGGCCGAGGACGACGATCGAAGACCTTGGGGGCAAGGCCGTGCTCCCCGGCTTCATAGATGCCCACATGCACTTGGTGAGCGTGGGGCTGCGCGAGTCGGGATATTATCTCGATCTCAGCCAAGCGCGCTCTCTTGAGGAGACGCTTGCGCTGGTGCGCGCGCGCGTGCAGCAGACTGAGAGAAATCAGTGGGTGCTGGGGCGCGGATGGGACGAGTCCCACTGGCCAGAACGCCGCTATATCACGAAAGCTGACTTAGATCGAATCGCCCCGGAGCACCCCGTGGTGCTCGTGCGCGTCTGCGGACACATTCTCTGCGCGAATAGTATAGCTCTCAAAAAGATCTCCGTGACGCCTCGAGCGGGAGAGTTTGACGAGCCTTCCGGGCTGCTGCGCGAGGAGACCGCCTGGGCCTTCTTGCAGCAGCTTCAGCCCTCCGATGAGCAGATCCGCGAGGCAATCTTAGCGGGTGTAAAGCTCGCCCATACGCTGGGCGTGACGGCGATTCACGACATCGCCAAGCCCGATCATATCCGAGCGTATATAGCGCTCCATCAAGCTCAGAAGCTTCGGCTTCGCGTGCGTCTCAACGTTGAGGTGCATTATCTTGATCAGCTTATAGCGCTGGGGTTGCGCACCGGTTTTGGGGACGAATTCGTCAAGCTGGGCGCAATCAAGATCTTCGCAGACGGCTCGTTGGGTGCGCGCAACGCCGCGCTCAGAGAGCCCTACCAGGCTTCGCCTGGACAAGCTTCGCTTGACGTTCATCTTCGCCAGCTTCAGCTGGCGAAGGCGAACAGTCCAGACGAAGTCTGGGGTAAACTCAACTACGAGCAGGGCACGCTGAATCGTTTGGTGAAACTCGCTCACGATCACGGCTTCCAAGTGATGATCCATGCGATTGGGGATCGA
>DAIPXV010000111.1:0-4550 GCA_036783095.1 Candidatus Bipolaricaulota bacterium | reverse complement strand
GATGGGCAACCACACAGCTGCTCCTAGCGAGAGCTGCTCGCTCTTGATCGAGACCGTCTGGGCGTAACTCACTAAAGAACTCAAGAGACTCACGCCGAGCGCTACACCAAGCACTGCGAAAATACGACGCATAAAGACCGTAGACCTCCTTCTGTGATTTTATCTTAGCTCTTTGTGCAGAAGGCTGTCAAATTTTGATGCTGTAGATCGCTTTGAGAGCCCCGCCCTGGAAGCCGTCTGCTCCGAAAGTTCCTTCGGTGCTGAACGTCCAGCGCCCTAGAGCGCGACTCATACTCAGCGAGAGATTGTCTAGCCCGAAGGCACTCATATCCAAACTCGCGCTCACGTTGAAGCCAAACAGCTCCCCGCTCGCCGTAAGCGTAGCAAACTGAATGCCGTCGAGGCTCCCCATGACCAAAGTATCGAGAGAAAAATCACCGAGAAAGCCGTTGGCCATGAGCTGAAAGCCGCTGAGCTCCAGCCCAGAGAAGTCTACAGACGCTTGCACGAATAGCCTATCGAGCATCAGATCGAGCGAGATGCCCTCGCTTGTGATTCCCCGGCCCTCGACCGTCGCGCTGAACGAGAGCGACGCCAGCCCATCCCACAGAGTCACCGCTACATCGAACGACTCCGACTCCAATCCCCTAAGAGTCAATCGCGAAGTCATCGTGAGCGTCCACGCTTCGTCCAGATAGCCCACAGCCGAGAGCGTCTGCTCCTTGAAGCCGTGAGCCGAAAAGTTCGTTGTCCCGGAGAGATCGCCATGCTCTTGAGAGAGCGAGAAGTTCACTGCCCCCGTTGGGGCAGCGAGGCCCTCTGGGGTGAGCTGCGCGCTCCCGCTGATATTGAGCGCGCTGGGGCCAAGCTTCACGGTAACTTTCCCACTCCTAAAGCCACGACGCCCGAAACTCAGCGTGTTCTCCAACGACACAAGCCCAGAGAGCTCGGCTTTGAGCTGAGTCTCGGCACTCTTCAGTCCCTCAAGAGAGAGCGTGGCGTTGGCGCTCGCTTGGATTTGCGAGATCTGATAGCTTACGCTCAGCTTAGCGCCCTCGAAGCTCGTAGGGGTGAGCGTGGCGCTCGCCCCGACCGTCCACGGCGCGCGCTGCCATTGCCAACTGCCCTCAAGACCGAGATCACCGAAGCCGCTCAGATCGAAGGGCAGCGCGCTCGTGAACGTAAGCGTCGTCTGCGCGAAAGACACAAGACTCGCTATGCTCACGAGCCAGACTGCGATGAGGCACGCTCGGCGCATGACGCCCTATTATACTCACTGGGTCGTCGCTTCGACGACTGTGATCGTTCGGGAGAGCGAGTTCTTTGCGCCGCGATCATCCGTGAGGGTGAGCTTCACGGTGAACGTGCCCGCGGTCTTATACGTGTGTGTGACCGTCTTGCCCTCACCGGTCTCGCCGTCGCCGAAGTCCCACGCGTAGCGCACGATCTCGCCGTCGTCAGTTGAAGCTGATGCGTCAAATTCGACGGGCTCATTGACTTTCGGAGTAGCGGGCGCGAAGCTGAACGTCACCAGTGGGGGTTGGTTAGGCGGCGCAGGCTGCTCCTTGACGACCAAGTTCTGGAACGCTGACGACGTCGCGCCCTTGTCGTCGATGACGGTGAGCGTGACTTTGTAGGTGCCCGCGGCTTTGTAGCTATGCTTGACGGTCTTGCCCTGGCCGGCCGTAGTATCGCCAAAGTCCCAACTGTACGAGACGATCGTGCCGTCGGGGTCTGCCGCCGCCGAAGCGTCAAAAGTGATCTCTTGGTTGACTGTTGGCTCCAGCGGCTCCACAGTGAAGATCGCCACCGGGGGCTGATTGGGCGGCACGACGCGCACTGTTTTTGCTAATGTCGTGTTCGCCCCACGATCGTCGGTCACCTGGAGGATGACGTCGTACTCGCCGGCTTTCTTAAAAGCGTGCGTCGTTGTGACCCCCTGGGCGGTCTCGCCGTCGGCAAAGTCCCAGAAATAACTAATAATCTTGCCGTCGGGATCGGAAGACTGAGAGGCATCGAAGGTGACGCTCTCGCCGACTGTGGGCTCTTTCGGACTGAACGTAAACCGCGCAAACGGGGCTTTATTGGGGGCTTGGCAGCTCTGCAGCACCCCACCAAAGCCCAATGCAGCCCCTCCCAGAGCGATCAGGACTATCAAGAAGAGCCGTCTGTGTGCCATCACGTCTCACCCCTAGACTAAATTGTCATACTCTTGGCTGAATGGACCGAAATAGAAGATATTGGGCGTATAGGGCAGATCGCGCAGCTCTTGGGGAAGCTCTTCGCTTTCGGGGAGGCTGACGGGCAGATCAAGCTCAGGGAAGCGATCGAGGATCTCTTGGCCGGTGAGCCCGGTGACGATCCCCACGAAGATCGCCCCTTCGTAGGGGAAGATATTCCACCGATGGGCGAAGCGCTGGGCTTCCGGGACGTTCTGCTCGATCTCAAACTGCTCGCGCAGCACCAGCCAGCGCAGGAAGTCTTTGAGCGTGCTGATGCGCTCCAACCGTATAGCGAGCTGGGGCTTCTTGGGGCGTGGCGCCCGCTTCTTCTTGGTCACATCTCTATCTTATGTGATGGGGATCACGGTGTCAGGGGCCGTGCCCCAATTAGAGACTCACCCTAGAGACTCCTCAAAGGGACATTGAAGACTTTGAGAAGGGACAAGAGCGGCTACAGCGTGATTCAAAAGATCTCATCGAGGGGGATGCGCAATCCCGGCAGGAGCGGCGACTCCAGCGTTTCGTTTTTGTGATAGAGCCCCGCCCGCTCATACCCCCGCTCCCCTAACGTCAGCACTTCAATCGTCTCTTCCTGGGGGTCGACAATCCAATACTCTTGAACGCCGTACTTGGCGTAGAGCTTCTTCTTCAGGGTCCGGTCGCGTTGTGCCGTGGAGGGCGAGAGGACCTCGACCACCATATCTGGAGCTCCCCGGATCTCTCTCTGAGCAATGATATCTTGCCGCTGAGGGGAGATATAGAGCAGATCGGGCTGAACGACCTCTGCTTCCTCGCCCTCGCCGAGAACGACATCAAGGGGCGCGAGGTAGACTTTGCCGAGACGGTGCCGCCGGACGTGCCCGCTCAACACAGTAAAGAGATTCCCGACAATGTCCTGATGCTCTGGATCCGGCGAAGGAACCATGACGAGCTCCCCCCCTACTAACTCGTAGCGTTTCGTTTCGGACTCCGGCAGGCTCTTGTAGTCTTCATACGTAAATTTAATTTGAGCTTTCGTAGCCATGCGCGATCACCCTGCTATGCTACCCCGCTCGCCCCAGCCGTGCAACCTTCGAATCACGGAAAGCACAGAAAGAGCCTGGGAAAGCACGGAAAAAATCTTCCGTGCCTTCCGTGGCGCAGTTCCGTGCCTTCCGTGATTCAAAAAATCATCCGCCCTCGGGGGTGCTCCCCCCAGGGCGGCCGATGCCGTCGCTTGAGCTGCTTACGGCTTGCGCGTTGCGCGTCGTTCGCTGAGTACAATTGCCAGCGCGAATCCCCCGGCAATGATAACCGCAGCCGCGATCATCAAATAAAGAGGAAGCATGGTTCAATCGCCTCCTAGGAGCAAGTAGCTGAAGCCATACAGAAGCACGAGCGCTCCGGCTCCCGCGGCGAACAAGCCCCACGAGAAAGGGCGCTCGCCTAGAAATTGCCCCACGACCAGGGCCCCGAAAACAATATGGGCAAGATCGATCATCTTCTCGCCGAAAACCTGGCGACGCTGCGACTTCATGTTCATATCCTACCCTGTCTCCCCACTCCAGTCAAGCCGTTCCCGAACCCGCTCTGCTCTTTCCGACTCTGATTTCTTTCCTCTGCCTTCTGTTGCTAAAAACATCCGCCCCTGGGGGTGCTCCCCCCAGGGGCGGCCATGCTTGCCTTTTAGAAAATCAATACGCGATGCTCAGTGCGGATGCTTTTGAGATTCTTCCCGCCAGCGCAACAGGGCCATAAGCCCAACCAGCAACGCCGCAGCGACGACAACCCCCACAATCATGAAGATGAGAGGTGCCATTAGGCTTCACCCCCTACTATCACGGCAAGAAAGCTGAGCACATACAGAAAGACCCATGCCCCAAACCCCAAGAGGGCCAGCGTCCAGTCGAACGGTTGGCCGCTGATCAACTCCAAGGCACCAAAGGCAATATTGCCGGCGTCCATGAGCTTGTCCGCCATACGGCTCGCGTAGACTTGCCAAGGCCTCCGCATCTCACCAGACTTCGTCTGGACTGTACACCTTGCCGCTTCGCGGCAAGAGCAATGATCCAAGGGGCGAGGGAGAAAACCATCTGCTCTATAAATGCTTGGCCCTCGGTCGAGAGCTGAGCCAGGCGAACGCTGCCACCGACAGCGCCACCACTAATACCCCCACAAGGAACGCAACGAAAGTCATCTCTCCTCAGTCAATAAGCTTCTCTCCGACCACGCGCCGACGTTCCATGACAGTCCTCAGTATAATCCTTCAGTCCCTAGCAGTCAAGCAAAGGACTGAATCACGGAAAGCACAGAAAGAGCCTCGGAAAGCACGGAAAAAATCTTCCGTGC
>DAIPXV010000110.1:0-4882 GCA_036783095.1 Candidatus Bipolaricaulota bacterium | reverse complement strand
GGTCGTGAAGACCCGGAGCTTCTTTGGGGAGCCCTCAAGACCAAAGTCGATCTCCACGCCCTCGCTGCGCCCGATCCAGTTCCGTTGCATCTTCTTGACGCGCTCCGGCCAGTGCTCCAGCTTCTCCAAATCTTTCAGTAACTGCTCGGCGTACGCGGTGATCTTCAAGAACCATTGGGTGAGCTTGCGCTTTTCTACTGGGGAGTCGCAGCGCTCGCAGCGCCCGTCAATGACTTGTTCATTCGCTAGGACCGTTTGGCAGCTGGGGCACCAGTTGGCGATAGCGTTGGCGCGATACGCCAGGCCTCTCTTATAAAACTGCAAGAAGAACCATTGGTTCCATTTATAGTATTCGGGCTCGCACGTTCTGATCTCGCGGTCCCAGTCGTAGACGATGCCCCAGTCTCGGAATTGCTTCTTCATCCTCTCGATGTTGGCGATGGTCCACTCTCTGGGGTGGGTCTGATTTTCGATGGCGGCGTTCTCCGCGGGTAGCCCAAACGCATCGAACCCCATGGGATTGAGGACATTAAAGCCCTGCATCTTCTTGTAGCGGGCGAACGCGTCCCCAATGATATAATTTCTCCCGTGGCCGACGTGCAGCACCCCCGACGGATACGGGAACATATTGAGATAGTAGAACTTCTTGCCGGGAGTAGATGTGTCCACTTTGAAGAATCCCCGCTGGTCCCAGAAGTCCTTCCAGCGCTTTTCGATCTTCTTGAAGTTATATTGAGCGATCCTTGGCATAGCTGTGCACCTCGCTTTGAAGAGAGAGCGTTGAGAGTATTGTCGCCAAAGTATGAGAGAGAAGCAAACTGAGTAGGTCTCCGTGCCCTCAGGCACGGAGCAGCAGGAGCAAGAGCTTGCGGCCCTTGAGGGTATTCACGCTAGCATTATGACACAAAGTGTGAGGGATGACAAGGGCGTCTATCACAACACGACCCGCCCGCGGCCCTGCACGATCTCCCCGACTGGGTATGCCCGCTCCCCCTGGCCCTCCAAAAACTTCAGCGCGTCTTCAGCCTGCGTCTTGGGCACGATCACGATGAACCCCAGCCCCATGTTGAAGACCTCCCACAGCTCATCTTCGGGAACTCCTCCCCACTCTTGCAACGCCCGAAAGAGCTTGGGGATCGGCCAGCTCCCCGTGTGTACGATCGCGTCTACTCTCTCGTTCAGAGCTCGGACGAGGTTCCCTGGGATCCCGCCCCCAGTAATATGCACCGCGCCCCTCACGGAGAATCTCTCAAAGAGCTGCAGCACTGTCTTCGAATAGAGCGGCATCGGCTCCAGCAGCAGCTCTCCCAAGGGGCCATCGCCAGTTTGGGGGTAAGTCTTTCTTAGATCGAGCTTCTCCTTCTCAATGATCTTGCGGATGAGCGAGAACCCGTTGCAGTGCGGCCCGCTCGCCGCAAGTCCAATCACCACGTCCCCCGGCTGAACTCGCTGAAGGTCGGGAATTTTTGAACGCTCCGCCACACCCACCACAAAGCCGACAAGCTCAAAGTCATCAGCTCTCACAAAGAGATCGGGCAGCTGCGCCGTCTCTCCCCCGATGAGAACGCAGCCCGCCTCCTCACACGCCCGCACCAGCCCAGAGAAGATCTCTTGGCTTATCTTGAGATCGAGCCGGGCCGTCGCGTAGTAATCTAAGAAGAAGAGGGGCCTCGCCCCAAGGCAGACTATATCATTGACGTTCATGGCCACGAGATCTTGCCCCAAGCCGTCAAATTTTCTGTACTCGAGAGCGATTCGGGTCTTGGTGCCGATGCCGTCGGTAGAACTGACTAGCACCGGCTCGCGATAGTCTCTCAGAACCCCAGCGAGCTCGAAGACCCCGGCGAACGGGCCGATCTGCTCTCGGCCCCTCTCGTTGAGCCTCTTGATGAGCTCGACGAGCTTGTCGGCTTGGTCTATGTCGACGCCGGCGTCACGGTATCGCATGGATGGTTATGAAGGAGGAGCAGGTGATAGAGCAGGCGCTTGTTGGATAATTACGTCCTTCCCCCAATTCACTCCATAAGCGTTTTCAAAGATTTTGCTTTTAGGGCTTCTGTCAAAGAGAAACTGAATAGCACACCAAAGCTGCCAAACTAAATCACGCAGTTGTGGGTCGTAGCGCAGGTCACTAATTTTTAAACCGATTTGTTGGGCCTCACTAATTGTAATGCGGCGTCCATGGGACTTATGCAACTTATGATTAAGAAGGTAACCCACGATTTTGTTGACTCTCTTGCGCCCGCGCGAGTCATAAGCAAACATGTATCTCTTCAACCAGTCAGTAGCTAGCTCTCGCGAGAGTGCTATAGCATTATGACAAATCTCAATATAAGGACTGAACCTAGTCAACCAAGGTAAGAAAATAGACAATGCCCGTGCATCTTTCGAGATTTCTTCGCGTGCCTTCTCGTAGCTGTCTATGATTACTTGGGCAGGAAACCATTCGTGAATAACCTGAGAGCCGTGAGGGTTCGGGATTCTAATCTGAGGATCGATAGGGCCTAAAGCTGAGCGATCATCCATAACGATCTCGTTGCCCGCTAGACACATGAGGGTGGCCGCGCTCATAGCCAGATACGGCACTATAAAACGGATATCACTGAAGTTGGCACGCAAGAAGCTTACTATATGGGCAGCAGCCTCTGCCGAGCCACCAGGGCTGTTAAGAAGAATATCTAAGGCAGAGCCCTCTAGGCCATTACAAAGATCAGAGAACCCCATTATATCTTCAGATTCAATAGAATTGAAAGGAGGTGGCTTTCTCTCATCAGCTGCATACACGATGAGTTTACGGCCGGTGAGCCCTTCAATTCGCTGCATCAATTGTAAGCGAGTCTCAAAGAGCTGCTTACCATCCTTAACGTTATTGAGCAGATTTTGATACACCGACATCTAAGCTTCCTTGGTTGGTAAGGGTGCTCGCACTTTGGACTTGCGGAGGAGTTATGGTTGCAAGAAAACGTTGATACTGCTCCCAAGATATATGAAATCGCTTGAGCAGCTCTTCAACCTCAGGATGCTCTTTTAGATAATCTTGCGCAGCTTTTAAGAGATCTTGCATAGCTCTTTATTATATTACCTAAAGCTAAGATCTTGCAAATTGTTATACTCACTTTGGCAGCAGATATTCGAGCGCGGGATGCTCTGCCGGCAGGCTCCCCCGCGGGTACTGCCCCGTAAAACACGCCGTGCAGAAGTTCTCCGCATCCCCCACGCACTGCTGCAATTCCTCGACCGTCAAATACACAACGGAGTCCGCCCCCAAAAATCGCGCGATCTGTGGGATCGTGCGGCTTGAGGCCACCAGCTCCTCCCGTGTAGGCATGTCAATCCCAAAGTAGCACGGCGAGATCAAGGGCGGCGACGCGATCCTCACGTGCACTTCTTTGGCCCCAAACTCTCGCACCACGTGCACGATCGCCCGCGATGTCGTCCCCCGCACGATCGAGTCGTCTACCAACGCTACCCGACGGCCTTGCAAGACCTCCCGCAGCGGGAGCAGCTTCATCCGCACTTTGTGAATCCTCGACTCTGGAGAGGGCTCAATAAAACTCCGCCCCACATAGTGACTGCGAATGAGCCCGAACTCCAAGGGCTTGCCCAGAGCGCGACTATACCCAAGCGCCGCAGGCAGCCCCGAATCAGGCACGGGCACGACGATGTCTATCTCGTGCGTCTCTTTGCGAGCTAAGCGCGCCCCACAGAGCTTCCGAAACTCATAGACGCTGTGCCCGAAGAGCTTGCTATCGGGCCGAGCAAAGTAGATCAGCTCAAAGATGCACTGGCGGCGCGGCCGCGCCAGCCCCAAACGCGCCGAGTGCATCCCCTCTCGATCAATGACGAGCACTTCCCCAGGGTTGATCTCCCGAATATACTGGGCTCCTAAAATATCAAAGGCTGCGGTCTCCGAAGCGATGCAGAAGTCACGGCCCCTCTGGCCGAGCACCAAGGGGCGAAACCCAAAGGGATCCCGCGCCGCGATCAGCTTGTCGCCGTCAATCATCACCACCGAGTACGCCCCCAATACTCTCTGGGAGAGCTCTTGAAACTTCTCCTGAGGAGTTGCCCCCCGCGCGCGAAGATAGAGATGGAGCAAGCTCTCCGTGTCTGAGGTGCTCTGAAACGAGACCCCAAGGGCCTCAAGCTCACATCGCAGTTGGGCTGCGTTGGAGAGATTGCCGTTGTGAGCCAGAGCAACCCATCGTCCTTCTCTTCGCATAAGAAAGGGCTGAGCGTTCTCCGCCCGTGCGCTCTCCCCGTGGGTCGAGTATCGCGTGTGGGCGATGCCGATATGCCCCCGCAGCAGGGAGACGTTCCCCTTGACGAAGACCTCTTGGACGAGCCCTAAGTCTTTATAGCAGCGCAGCTCTCGCCCGTCAGAGATGGCAAAGCCGGCGGCCTCTTGGCCGCGGTGCTGCAGGGCAAAGAGCCCCAGCTGCAGCGAAGCCGCGATCTCCGAAGACTCGCTGTAGATCGCAAAGAGCCCGCACTCTTCTTTGAGTTTCATCGCAAGCCCTCCGGCAGCGCTGACTCATAAATGCCATAGAGCTCTTCTATGGAGACGCTCTGTCCCCCAAGCTCGAGCTCGCTTCCCTCGACCGTGCCCAGACGTCTATGGGGCACGGAACCCAAGATCTCCCTAAACTCAAGCTCGTGCTCTGGGTGGACCGTCACGACAAACCGCGTTGGCCACTCCCCAAAGAGATACTCTTCCGAGAGATCTTCGAGCTCCACGCGCGCCCCAAGCCCCTTGGCAAAACTCTTCTCCGCCAGAGCGACCAACAGCCCACCGTCAGAGACGTCGTGGGCGCTCGCGATCACCCCGCGCCGCGCTGCCTCCAGCAGCGCTCTCTTCAGCGCGATTTCCAGCGCCAAGTCT
>DAIPXV010000109.1:0-4935 GCA_036783095.1 Candidatus Bipolaricaulota bacterium | reverse complement strand
GGCGGGCATGGTGGCGACGAGGGTCTTGCCCTCGCCGGTCTTCATCTCGGCGATCTTGCCCTGGTGGATGACGATGCCGCCGATCAGTTGGACGTCGAAGGGGCGCAGGCCGATGGTGCGCCGCGCGGTCTCGCGCACCACGGCGAACGCCTCCGGCAAGAGGTCATCGAGCGTCTCGCCGTGGGCGAGTCTATCTTTAAATTCATCAGTCTTGGCCCGCAATTGATCGTCGGAGAGCTTTTGGATTTCGGGCTCAAGTCTGTTGATCTCATCCACAATTGGCTGGAGTCTGCGGAGCTGCTGCTCGTTAGTCTCTCCGAAGATCCAGTCTACGGCGCGCTTGAGAAACTCCATAGTGAGAGCACCTTCTCTTCTGAATCTATTCTAAGCGAGATGAGTCTCATGAGCAAGCTTTAGGGGCGTCTATTGTGCCAGAAGCTGTCTGAGCAGAGCTTCCATTTGGGCAAGGGAAGCAGCGCGGGCTTGAAGCCGATTGAGCTCGTCAGGGTCAGCCAGCCGCCGGCTGCGCTGAATCTGATCCAAGCGCTTGAGAATCTTCTGTTGGAGCTGGGCGATGACAGCGAGCCCGCGCTCGAACTCCGCGCGGGCTGCCTCTCGTTCGCCGCGCTCAAGATGCAGCATCCCAAGCGTCAGATATCCCCTTGGGTAGTCGGGGTGCTCTTGCAGAAATTTTGCTAGCTCCGCCCACACGAGAGTACGATCCCCTTGCGAGAGGAGCACGAGGACCCGCTGCATAAACTCGGCTTCCAAGCGCATAGTAGGCTCCGGATCGAGCCGCAAGAGCTGAGCTAAGTACTGCTGAGCGCGCTGGGCTTCCCCCAAGCGTAGAGCAAGATCAGCTAGCTGAATGTAGGCATTCTCGGTGGGATAGGTCTTCAGAGATTTCTCAAAGTAGTCGCGGGCGCGCTGCAGCTCGCCGCGCTCAGCGTAGACAACCCCAAGATAATAAAACGCCTTCCCCGGCACGATCCCCAAAGCGACGCTGCGCTCCAGCGCGATGCGCGCCGTCTCGTAGCGAAAACTATTGATCTCGGCCTCCCCCTCGTCGAGGGCGATATCAGCTTGCCAGTCACGATATGCGAAGAACGAGATGACAAGCGCAAGGGCGAGCGTCGTCGCGCCGACCGCGAGCTTGGCTGACGACCGCAGCGTCACTGTCGGCTCAGAACCAAGCAGCGGGCGCGTGTACAGCAAACTGATAAAGAGCACAAGATTCAGTTCTGATGCCGGCAGGTGCAACGGGAAGCTGACTAAAGCATCTATCAGAAAAGCGACGATCCCCGCTGAGAGGGCTACGACCCACAGGCGAGCCTGCGGACTGGCTGATGAGCGCACGAAGCTATGCGCGCTTCGTATCAGCGTCCCCGCAAAAAATCCGATGGCTAAGAGCCCGATCAGCCCTAGTTCTGCAAGGAGCTGCACGTAGTCATTATGCGCTTGGATCGCCCTGGGCAGATAGAAATTATAGTGCTGCCCCCGCGGGGTCTCTTTGAAGCGCGCTTTATACTCTAAGAACTCGACTTTGTAATCTCCCAAGCCCACTCCAACGAACGGGTGTGCTTTGAGCATCTCGTAAGCGATCCACCAGTTCCAGCTGCGCGCGATCCCGGAATTTTCCTCCCAGAGGCGCTGGAAGAACTGAACGACCCGTTCGATGGGCGACGGCTCTTGGGTCGCGGCGCGACCCAAGAGCGCATTGAGTGGCCCCGGAGGCGATTGCAGCCACACAGTAAGAACTAAGAGAATCACTACTGCGAGAACCCAGCGGCGCTGGCTCGCTATCGCCGATCTAAGCCGAAAGACAAGCATCCCGCCGAAGAAGAAGATCACCGAGAAGAGCGCCGCAAGATACGCCCCGACGGAATTGGCTGCGACGAGCGCCGCGGTCATCGCGATTAAGATCACTAAGAGCGCTAGGCGCGCCCAGCGGCTCTGGATCACAAGCGAGAGCACGATTCCCGGCACGAGCAGGTGCGCGAGAAATCCCGCAAGATAATTGGGATTTCCGAACGTGGAGATCATCGCTGAGCTGCCCCCTGGAAACCCTGGTGGCCCTGGTAGCTTTCCGTAATACTGTAGCAGTCCGTACACAGAAGCGATGCTCGCCGACAGCATCAGCGCGCTCAGCAGAATCTTCATATCGCGCTCGCTCTCGATCGTGTTGACGATGAGCAAGCCCAACAGCCCAAAGTAGATGAGCCCAACAAAACTTATCAGACTCAGCGCGAGATTTTCGGCATTGACGAGTGAGAGCGCTGCCGCGCCCAGCACCCCCACTGCTGGCCACGCCAGCCGCGTCACATTGATCTGTATCTGCGAACGAAAGAATAGCTCGACAGCCCAGAGAACCATCAAGAGAGAAATACCTAGATAGAGCAGTGCGCTCTTGGTGTAGCCGTACTCGGTGTTGGGCAGATAGATCATGATGGGGATGGCGAAGACGAGCGTCACCACAAGCCAGAAGCGCAATACCCTCACCCCCAACCCCTCTCCCCTCAGAGGGAGAGGGGAGAAGGGGTGAGGGGAGCTTCGCTTAGGAGACTTATAGACTTTCCGTGCCTTCCCTGGCTTCATCCCGTGCTTTCCGTGATTCAAAAATACCCTAGCGCCCGCAGACGCTCCATCAGCCCCTCTTTGTCGGTGCCGCGACCGGCCCGCTCCGGCACGCTGAGATCAGACACAGGCTTGGTGCACGGCACACATCCCAGACTGCGATAGCCCTTGTCGTAGAGCGGGCAGTACGGCAATTGATATTTTTGAATATACTCCCAGACGTCGCGCTCACGGAAGTGCAGAATAGGGTGGACCCGAACGTGATCAGGCCGTGGGGAGAAATAGATCTCTTGAGAGCGGGCGTGGTGCTCGTCCCAGCGCACGCCCGTGATCAGTGCGCGCCATTTATATTTCTGAATCGCTTGGTTGAGCGCTTCGGTCTTGAGGCGCTTGGTGCAGAAGAGACAGAAATGGGGATCGTCCGTGGGCGGAGCTTCAGCGAGGGCTTCGCGGTTCTGATATATGATGAGCTGGAAGCCCCACTCGCGCGCCAGACGATCACGGTACTCGTAGACTTCAGGGAAGTCCACGGTCGTGTCGATGTGCAAGACGGGGATGGGGATTTGTCCGTTGCCAGCTCGCCTCACCAGATCGAGCGTCACTAAAGAATCCTTCCCGCCGGTGAAGGCTATGGCCATCTCTGTCCCAAACTCCTCCAGCGCTTGATGCAAAATCTCTAAGCTCTTCTGCTCGCGCTCAACAAGCGTCCACGAAGAGATCTCGTCCATTGATGCTATGCCTCCTTGTCGCCGGCTGCTGAAGCATCCGGCTCAGAAAGTGTAAGCCCACTAAAGAGGGCTTTAGAGCGTGCTTCAGCACACTTGCACCTGCTGAGCCAGCGGATTCATCCGCCGGCCCCATGAGTATATCAGATTCTCGCCGTCGTTGCTCGATAGACGCTCTTGACATACTGAGCCAGCCCAGCGGGAACGACGGGCCAGACCGCGTTCCACAGTCGAGGACGCTTCAAGAGCTCGCGCGCGATCTTGCTTGGATAGTCTATATCCCCAAATCGCTCGATCAGCTTGCGCATTGGGGGTAGAGCTAAGAGCTTGAGCCCTGCAGCAATAGCAGCGTCGTCGAGCTCTGTCAAGATATGATGGGCTCTCATCCCCAGCGAGAGCTCGCGGGCGAGCTTGGCCCGCCACAGCTTCTCATACTCTTTGAGAGAGTGTGCGCGGGTTCTGTCGGTAAGAGCGCAGCGCGCGGCGACCTCTCCGGCAATTCTGCCACAAAGCATTCCCGTATAGATTCCCCCGCCGCTGGTGGGTTTGGCCTGGCCGGCAGCGTCACCAACGATTAAGAATCCATCGGCGACGGTGCGTCGTGCCGGGCCGATGGGGATCATCCCAGACTGATACGAGAGGATCTTCCCAGAGCTATGATACTCTGCGCGCAGACGCTCAAAGCACAGCTTGGCCTCGCGAAATCTTTCTGTAAGAAGCCCCACGCGCGCGGTGCCTTCGGCAGCGGGGACGGACCACGCGAAGCCATTGGCCGCAAAACGTCGGCCGAAGAAGACCTCGACGAAATCTGGTCTCTGTGCGCGATGCTCGATGAGAGCCTGTAGCCCTAGGAGGATCTTCTGTGGGCGGGGCAGGCCCGCCTGCTGAGCCAAGAGACTGTGAGGCCCATCCGCCGCAATGATAACAGAAGCTTTGAGAGACTGCTGGGCGCCGCCGGGGGTCCGGGTGACGAGCGCGCGGCTTCCCTCGCAGTACTCTCTTAGAGCTACGGCGCGCGTCCCAAGCTGCACAGCGACGCCGGCCCCTGCGGCGCGCTCGACCAAGTACTGATCGAATCTATCTCGGTCAATGACGTAGGCGCGGACGCGGTCGCCGCCCAGCTCGTAGACTGAGCCGTCGGGTGAGTGCACGCGCACGCCCGTGATCGCTCGGACGATAATCGAATCTGAAACACGAGCGAGCCGCCAGCCTCGGAGACTCAGCAATCCGGTGCATTGGATTGGACGGCCGATTTGGGTGTGCTCTTCGAGCAAAAGTACCTTAGCGCCGTGCCGCGCGGCGCTATAGGCAGCCGTCGCGCCTGCCGGCCCGGCGCCCACCACGATGACATCATAGCGTTGCATACTGTTAGCGCATCGCGAGCATCAGGATGACCCCTTCGCCTTCATTGAGCGCTTCCAGGGCCTTCCCGATAATTGCACCCTCGCATCTGTGAATATCGTCACAGCGCATGGCGTAGCCGAGTTTCGAGGCGCTCGTCAACAGATCTCCGGGGCGGATTGGCCCGTTCTCGGTCGTCGCTTTCACGTGGACGCGCCCAAGGAGCGCCAAGAGGGGTGCAGACCTCCCCCCTCGCCCCTCCCCTAAAGAGGGAGGGGAACTCCCCCCTTCCCGC
>DAIPXV010000108.1:0-4986 GCA_036783095.1 Candidatus Bipolaricaulota bacterium | reverse complement strand
GCTCAAGTTACCGGCGGGGCCGCTGCGTCACATCGCGATAGCGTTTGTACCATAAAGTATGACTGGCCTCACCAGGCTTCGCCTGGACCGTTTGCCTTCGCCAGCCCATTGGCTGGCGAAGATGAAGGTGAAGCGAAGCTTGTCCGGGCGAAGCCTGGTATAATTATCGTATGTTCGCGCTGAAGAATCTCATTCTTGCTCTGGCGACGGTGTTGGACTGGACGATCATGATCTATATTTGGATTGTGATCATTCGAGCGTTGATCAGCTGGGTAGAGCCCAACCCGTACAATCCCATCGTGCGGTTCTTATACTCTGTGACCGAGCCACTGTTGGCGCCTATTCGGTATTATCTGTTGAGAAATATGCCTGTAGGGATCGATCTCTCGCCGATGGTATTAATTTTATTGTTAGTACTTATTCAGAGATTTTCCATCCCCACGCTGATAGAGCTAGCGATGCGATTGCAGTGACATGGTTCGCCCCGAGGAGTTCATGCGACGAGCGCTGGAATTGGCGGAGCGCGGCGCTGGGTGGACCAGCCCTAATCCCCTGGTCGGAGCCGTCGTCGTCAAAGAGAATAGAGTTATTAGTGAAGGGTGGCACGAAGAGTTTGGCGGTCCTCATGCGGAATCCGTCGCGCTGCAGCGAGCTGGGGCGCTCGCCCGCGGCGCCGAGCTCTACGTCACTCTCGAGCCGTGTGTGGCGGCTCCTGGCAAGCACAACCCTCCCTGCGCCGATGAGATCATCCGCGCAGGAATCCGTAGAGTCTTTGTCGCGACACGTGATCCCGACCCCCGCATCAACGGACGAGGCATTGAACGCCTCCAAGAAGCGGGCATAGAAGTTATCGAGGGACTCTTGGAGCGAGAGGCCCGCAAGCTCAATGAGATCTATCTGAAATTTAAGACCACGGGGCTGCCATTCATTACGTTGAAGATGGCCATGACCGCCGATGGCAAGATCGCCACCCGCACCGGCGACTCCCGCTGGATCTCTTCAGAAAAATCCCTGAGACTAGCCCATGAGCTACGCCATCGCTATCGCGCGATCGTCGTGGGCATCGGCACCGTGCTCGCCGATGATCCCCAGCTGACGGTGCGACGGGAGGATCGTTCCCGCCAGCCCATCCGCATCATTCTAGACTCCCAGGGGCGTATCCCCCTAGACGCCGTGGTTGTACGCTCAGCTCAAGAGATTCGCACGATCGTGGCCACGACGGACGCTATGCCCCTAGAAAAAGAGCAAGCCCTCCGACAGGCTCACGTGGAAGTCTGGCGGCTGCCCGCGGCCGCCGACGGCCGGGTCGCCCTCACTTCTCTCATCCAGAAGCTCGCTCACGAGCAGATCGATAGTCTCTTAATTGAAGGGGGCTCCGAGATCGCCTGGGGGTTCTTGCGTGAGAAGCTTATAGACAAAATTCTCTTGGTGATCGCGCCCAAGATCGTGGGCGGGCGGGCGGCCCCAAGCCCCGTAGGCGGGCCCGGCTTCGAACGCCTCAGCCAAGCTATCCCCCTGAGAAACATTACAGTCTCTCAGCTCAACGGCGATATTCTCTACGAAGCCTATTTGGACAAATAAAGCACCTTCCCTTCACAAGTTCTCCATAATCGGTCTCTATCATTGCACGAAGCTTAGCAGCCCTCTATAATCGCAGAGGGAATGGTTCCCCCTCACCCCCATCCCCTCTCCCCTGTGAGGGAGAGGGGAGCAAGGGGGTGAGGGGAAATATGGGAGGTTGAAACTCTATGAAGAAAGCGATTCTCATTGTTAGTCTCATAGCGTTCGCGTTCTTAGCTGGCATCGTTCTTGACTGGTCGTTGCAACGTCAAGCTCCTCCGGTGCCGCAAACGCCGTCAGTGAGTGAGCGTCCGCTCCCGCAAGCCCCAGTCACCCTCGCGCAAGCGACGACGCCCGCAACGTCGAGCACCGATCTCTTCTCCCAGCTGACCAAGGAGCAGATCGAGCAGTTAATCGTCGCTGCGGGGCAGAACGCCATCAAGACCGCGATCACGCGAGCCGGCCCTGCCGTAGTGCAGCTCGAAGTCATCAAGAAGAGCGCGTTCCGCAGCCCGTTTGAGGATTTCTTCGATGATCCCTTCTGGCGGCGATTCTTTGGAGATCCCTTCGATCGCGATCACGGCGTCGAGCGCTCGCTCGGTAGCGGGTTCATCACGGAGTTTTCAGGTCAAAAGATTATAATCACCAACAATCACGTCGTCGAAAATGCCACAAGCATTCGCGTTACTCTCCCCGCTGGGCGCACTTTTGAAGGCGAGCTTGTCGGTGGGGATGCGTTCTTAGATGTCGCGGTCGTCCGCCCCAAGGGGACCAGCGTCGCCGAGCTGCCCACGGTCGAGCTTGGAGACTCTGATAAGATCGAGATTGGCGACTGGGCCATCGCGATTGGGAATCCCCTGGGCTTTCAACACACAGTCACTGCGGGGATCATCAGCGCGCTCCATCGGGACTTCCCCAAGCCCGATGGTTCAGGACGTTTCCAAGATATGATCCAGACTGATGCCGCGATCAATCCGGGCAACTCCGGCGGCCCGCTCTTGGACGCCTTGGGGCGGGTCATCGGGATCAACACCGCGATCGCAGTGAATGCCGAGGGGATCAATTTTGCTATTCCCATCAATGCGGCGTTGCGGGTGCTGCCCAGTCTGCTCGCTTCGGGCAAGGTGACAAGAGCTTGGCTTGGGGTAGTCATCCAAGAGCTGACGGAGGAGATCGCGCCGCAGTTTGGGGTCGAGCCCTACTCGGGAGTGTTGATTGCCGATGTCCGACCTGATGGTCCCTCGTATGGGATCCTCCAGCGGGGCGATATCGTGTTGAGCGTGGATGGCAAGCCCGTCAAGAGGGTCTTCGAGCTCCAGCAAGAGATTATGTATCGTCCGGTGGGCTCAAAAGTTCAATTAGAGATTCTCCGCAACGGAGCGCGCCAGACGGTCGAAGTGACTCTTGGGGAGCGTCCCAGCGAGCAGGCCCTCATGGGTCTAGCGCCCGTTCCCCCAAGCCAGCCAATCCCGCAGGGGCAGGGCGTCGAAAAGTTCGGACTGAAGGTGCAAGCGCTCACGCCGCAGATCGCACAACAGCTCAATCTCCCCGCAGGCGCCCAAGGGGTCGTGATCGAGTCGGTGCAGCCGGGGAGTCGGGCGTTTTGGGCCGGGCTGCAAGTGGGCGATCTGATTATAGAAATCAATCGTCAGCCCGTCAAGAGTGTAGACGATTGGAACAAGCTCGTGAGCGAGCTTCCCGATGATGCTCAGATTCTGCTGACGATCATCCCGCGTGGCGGGGGCAGCGCGCGGTTTGTGCCGTTGCGCTAGGCGTTGCAAACTCTGCCAATCTCGATATAATTTTGTAATGGGGCGCACGACCGTGCGCCCCGCTGCGAACCCAGCACGAAGTGCTCGGAGAGTGGCGCAGCCTGGTTTAGCGCGCACGGTTCGGGACCGTGAGGTCGCGGGTTCAAATCCCGCCTCTCCGACCACAACAATTCAGCCCACACTACGTAGCTGATTTGCTTCTCTTCTCCGGCCTTCGGTACCATAGCTGCATCCATGAGAAAGCTCGCGCTCTTGTTTAAGCTCGGCCAGCCTACCCACCGTCTCTTGAGCTGGGGAGATCTCGTCGTGCTCGTGATCATCGCGGTGCTCATCTACAGTGGGGTGCGGCTGGCTTTCCGAACCCCTTCAGTCATCGAAGGCCCCCAGATCTCTCGCGCTCCGACGAGCTTGCCGTGGTATGCCGTGCTTTCTGTTGGGCGAGTTTTCGCTGCATATGGGCTCTCTTTACTCTTCACGTTTCTCTATGGGTCGGCGGCGGCACGGAACCGCCGCGCGGAACAGATTCTCCTGCCGTTGCTCGACGTGCTCCAGAGCGTACCCATTCTGTCGTTCCTCCCTGTGGTGCTGTTGAGCTTCAGCGCGATCCTGCCCGCGCGCGCTGCCGCGGAGCTCGCTTCGATCGTGTTGATATTCACCAGCCAGGTTTGGAACCTCACCTTCGCGTGGTATCAGTCGTTGAAGACCATCCCTACGGAGTTGTGTGAGGCCAGCACGGCCTTCGGCTTCACCCGTTGGATGCGTTTCAGGCTCTTAGAGCTGCCGTTTGCCGCGCTGAGCTTGATTTGGAACAGCATGATGAGCTGGGCCGGCGGGTGGTTCTTCCTCATGGCTGCGGAGACTTTTACTGTTGGGGAGCGCGATTTTCGTCTCCCTGGCTTGGGAGCGTATATCCAAGAGGCCGTAGCTCAAGCAGACCCCCACGCTTTAGCGTGGGGCATCGGCGCCTTGATCTCTGTAATCGTCCTCTTCGATCAGCTCTTGTGGCGGCCGCTGCTCGCCTGGGCCGATCGGTTCAAGATGGAAATGGTCACGGGCGAGCGTCCTCCACGCTCGTGGTTCTACGAGGCCCTGCGCAGCTCCCAGCTCATGCGTTGGCTCAGCGAACATTGGTGGAGACCGATGGGGGAGCGCCTGGACGAGCTGTTAGGGCGCTTGCCGGAACCTCCGGCTCCTCGGGGGGAGAGCTCTGGGCTAGGGAAGATCGTCTGGGGGCTCTTTGGGGTGGGCTTGGCATTTGGGGCCTATCGCGCTGTGGAGATGCTCTTGCGGGTCTCTGCGGAGCAGTGGGGCATGATCGTGCTAGGGCTTGGGGCGACGCTGTTGCGCGTCAGCATTGCTTTGGGGATTGCGTTGGCCTGGACGATCCCCGCAGGGGTGCTCATCGGGACGAACCCACGCTGGGCAGCATATCTCCAACCGCTCGTGCAGATCGCCGCTTCCGTGCCGGCTACCGCGTTCTTCCCCATTGTAGCGCTGTTCTTTCTTGGGCTTCCTGGCGGGCTGAATATCGCTGCTATAGTATTGATGCTCATGGGCACCCAATGGTATCTGCTCTTCAACGTGATCGCTGGGGCAGCCGCGATCCCTCAAGACTTAAAGTATACGACGGTGCTTCTTCATCTCAGTTCGTGGG
>DAIPXV010000107.1:0-5006 GCA_036783095.1 Candidatus Bipolaricaulota bacterium | reverse complement strand
CCCCGTGCCCACGGCGGTGCCCCCCAATGCAAGCTCATAGAGTCGTGGGAGCGTCGCTTCGATGCGCTCGCGCGCGAGCGCGATCTGCGCGGCGTACCCAGAAAACTCTTGCCCCAATGTAACGGGCATGGCGTCCATCAAGTGCGTCCGACCCGTCTTCACTATGCTATCGAATTCACGAGCTTTGGCTTGGAGAGCTTTTTGCAAATGCTCTAGGGCAGGCAGGAGCTGCTCATGGACAGCGAGAGCTGCTGAAATGTGCACGCACGCAGGGATCACATCATTGGAAGACTGCCCAAGGTTGACGTGATCGTTAGGATGGACGGCGCTCTTGTCGCCGCGCTTGACCCCCAAGATCTCGCACGCCCGGTTGGCGATTACTTCGTTGGCGTTCATATTCGTTGAGGTGCCTGAGCCCGTCTGAAAGATATCTATGGGGAAATGCTCGTCGAGCTTGCCGTCGGCGACCTCGCGGGCCACTTGCTCGATAGCTTTGGCGCGTGTCTCATCGAGCAGCTTGAGCTGCGCGTTGACTTTGGCGGCGCAGAGCTTCACCAAGCCCAAGGCGCGGATGAACATGCGCGGGAAGCGAATCCCGCTGATGGGGAAGTTCTCGACAGCGCGCTGGGTCTGCGCGCCCCAGTAAGCGTCCTGTGGGACCTTGACTTCGCCGAGGGAGTCTTTTTCGGTGCGATAGTTCATACAAATCTCCTCTCTTGTCTTTGGGTCGTATTAGGAGTATAAGTGAAGTGGGTGAGATTGGCAATGACGGAGCGCATTCGGCCGGCGGCGGTCGCAGGGAGTTTTTATCCGGCAAGCCCTGAGCGCTTGCGCCGGACTGTTGAAACTCTCTTGGCACAAGCCAATCCCCCTGCTTTCGGGGGAAAGCTGCGCGGGCTGATCGTCCCCCATGCGGGGTATATCTATTCCGGCCCAGTGGCTGCGACGGGATACAAAACAGCTCAAAGTTCTAAGTCGGACAGTTCTCAGTTTGGGGTTCTTCTGCTGGGTCCGGCACATTATGTCTACTTTGTCGGCGCGGCGACCTTGGATGTTGACGCCTGGCAGACCCCCTTGGGCTTGGTGAAATCTTCGAAAGAGCTGATCACCCGCGCTCTGAACTGTGGCGATCTTCTGGACAACCCCGAGGCGCACGCCCCGGAGCACTCGCTTGAAGTGCAACTGCCCTTCTTGCAAGTCGTGCTCCCACACTGCACGATCTTCCCCGTTCTGACGGGCGAGTGCGACTACCGTGAGCTTGCTCGCGTGCTCAGTTCTTATCTGGACGAGCTCGATTTTGTCATCGTGAGCTCGGATTTGAGCCACTATTACCCGTACGATGAAGCCGTCCAGCGCGATGCCATAGCCCATCGCGCTATCGAGCAGCTTGATATACGCTTGATGGAAGACCACGTCGAAGCCTGCGGGAAGACGGCGATCTTGACGCTGATGGAGATCGCTAAAGATCGCAGATGGCGAGCAAAGCTCTTAGATTATCGCAATTCTGGGGACACAGCGGGAGATAAGTTCAGGGTTGTGGGCTACGGCTGCTATGCGTTCTTTGAGGAGTGAACCGTGATGTCTCTTGCGGAGCTGTTGGACGCGCGCACGCGCCCCGGTATTCTCTACGAGAAGCTTGAAGACCGAAAAGTTCGATGCTTCGCGTGTGCGCATCAGTGCGTAATATTTGATGGCAAGCGCGGCATCTGCCAGGTGCGTTTTAATAGAGAGGGCACGCTCTATGTGCCGTGGGGCTATGTGGGGTCGCTTGGACTCGATCCCATCGAGAAGAAGCCGTTCTATCACGTGCTGCCGGGGGCGCGCACGCTGACGTTTGGAATGCTCGGCTGCGACCTGCATTGCCCTTACTGCCTTGCACCTGCAACTCGCATTGCTACGACTCGTGGGATGATTTCTATTGAGGATCTGTTCCAGCAGGCAGAACGCGTGATCTACAATAGCAAAGCCGAAATTGCATTCCCTCGAGGGCTTATGGTGTATACCCATACGGGGCAAGTACAACAGGTGCGAGCCATCTTTCGACACAGATATGAAGGGCCTATGCTCCGGATTTATCCAGCTTTCCTGCCTCCTTTGGAATGCACCCCAGACCACCGGCTGCTCGCGATTCCTAAGCCGAAACGTGGAAGACGGCCTCAGCAACCCTCCATGGTCCGCGCGGAGCAGCTCACCCGCGATCACTGCTTAGCCATTCCCAAAAAGCTCTCTTGCTCTCACGAGGTTGTCCTGGATGTGCCTCAGCTATTGTTCTCCTTAGTCGAGCCCGCACGAATGCGGCGAGAGCTCACGGGTCACCTAATAACGAGACTTGCAGGCTTAACTGCTCAAGGACTAAGGCCTCTCAAGATCGGGGTGCAACTCGGACGGTCTCGCTCGTGGGTGAACAGGGTGCAGCGCAAGCTTGTAATGGGCACATGGCAACTCCAAGACCTGCAGCGCTACGACGGTAAAGTTCTCATTGAAGGAGGATATACTCGACTCTTCAATGAGCATGCTCCAGGCATTCCCCAGCGCCTGCCCCTCGATACGCGCCTGGCAAGGCTTCTTGGATACTACTGCGCCGAGGGCTGTGTCTGGCGTGACAGAGAGCGGCGCGCGAACTCAGCTATGTTGACGTTCTCCTTTGGAAGGCATGAAGGGAAACTTGCGGAAGAAGTGCAAGAGTTGCTAAAAGACGTCTTTGGCATCAAAGCTCATCTTGAGCAACGTAAGACCACGTATGCTGTAGTCAGCTACAAGTCCTCCTTGGGCCTGTTCTTTGAATCTCTCTGCGGTTCTGGAGCGCGGCATAAGCGCGTACCATCTATTCTCTTTGAAGCGCCGCGTGAAGTCATTGCCGCTTTCTTAAGTGCCTATGTTGAAGGGGACGGCACTCGCCACCCCAATGGCTTAATAGTCACGTCGACCGTCTCAGAAGAAATGGCCTATGGAATTGCCTGGCTCGCTCTGAAGCTGGGAATGTTGCCGTCATTGCGAGTATATCGGCCAGTGACCTCACCCATTGAAGGACGAGCCGTTCAACGATCACCGCAAGTTTACCGTGTACAGTGGTGGGAAGACCCGTCGAAACGCCGTTGCTGGGAGGATGAAAACTATTTCTATATCCCGATTCGCGCGATTGAACGACGTACCTATCAAGGCTATATCTATAACATGGAAGTAGAAGTGGATCATTCCTACCTCGCTAGCTTTATCTCGACTAGTAATTGTCAAAATTGGATGGTGTCGCAAACCCTGCGCGACCGGAACGCCGGGGCCCTTCCCCACGATGTCACTCCCCAAGAGCTCGTGAGCCTAGCGCGGCGCTACGGCGCCCAAGCTGTTATCAGCTCGTATAATGAGCCATTGATCACGTCCGAGTGGGCCGTCGAGATTTTTCAGTATGCCAAGCGCGCCGGGCTCCTGACGGGTTACGTCTCCAACGGCAACGCCACCCGCGAAGTCTTGCAGTATCTCCGTCCCCATCTCGACTGCTACAAGATAGATCTGAAGACGTTTCAAGATAAGAACTATCGGGTGCTGGGGGCGGTCTTATCGAAGATTTTAGAGGGCATCGCGTTGGTATACGAGCTGGGCTTTTGGCTGGAGATCGTGACGTTGGTCGTCCCTGGGTTTAACGACTCCGACGAAGAGCTGCGCCAGATCGCCAAGTTTTTAGTTTCAATATCACCCGATATTCCCTGGCACGTGACGGCGTTTCACAAAGACTATAAGATGACCGATCCCGACAATACCCCCGCCGAGACGCTCATTCGAGCAGCGCATATCGGCTACGACGCTGGGCTGCATTTTGTCTACACGGGGAACTTGCCGGGGATGACCGGGCGCTACGAGAACACATACTGTCCCAGCTGCGGAGCGTTGCTCATCGAGCGCTACGGGTTTGCGATCGTACAGAATAATCTCCGTGACGGGCGCTGTCCGCAGTGCGGGCGAGCTATCCCAGGAATGTGGAAGATTTAGCATATTCGTTCTACAATAGGGCAAGTGAATGCTTATGGTTCAGAAGCTCAAGCCGCGCATGAGAGAGCTGACGTTTGAAATTGTCTTTTTCGTTGAACCCGATGGGGATCGCTACCATGCGTGGAGTCCTATGCTTCCGGGGCTCCATGCTGATGGCGCAACATCTGCTGAAGCTATTCAGCGCGCTCAGGAACTAGCTCAGCTCTATTTAGAAGTCCTCATCGAAGATGGCGATCCTATCCCTGTGGGGCTTGTAGAAGCCATTCCTCCTGAGGTAGAAGTGCACAAGAAAAGAGTAGTCGTTTCTGTTTCATGAGCTGGCCTCTCGCTATCATCGGCGGAAGACCTTCAGCCCTAAGATGTTGCAGGCATTGCTGAAAGACATCGGTTGGGACGAAGCAGATTTACGCCGTCTGGGTTTAATTCGCTGAGCGAGCGCCTCCTCTATGCGACTAGCAACCCAAGAAGATACCGACCTACGCTTTGTAGTGAAATGCAAGTTTGCATGCTCATCTGCTCAGCTTAACTTTCTAGCTAACGATTCTCTCCTTAAACTCAGCTTTCCACCGCTTGGCTAAACGCTTCATCTCTTTCGAATACTTTGGCCAATCGTGTAACGTCTCCGGATCGAAGTCAGCTCCGTTCGGCCATACCAGCGTATGTGTTTCAGGGTCTATCTTGAGTTGGTTGAACAACTTCATATCTTGCAGAGGCTCGTACAATTCCCCCTCGAGCACGGGACGGAAGTTAATGACTTGCGCGCTGCCGTCGTCAAATACTACCTTCACTGTATAGGGACCGACGATCTCAAAGTCCACGACTTTGTAGATCGGATGATTCATTGCTTGTCCTTTCCTCATCTCAGAGGGCGATGATGGGGAGCGCCGGGCTCGGCATACATACGAATGATGATTCCGAAGAACCGACTAATCTCTGGCAAGTACTTCTTCCATCGTATGGAAAGTTATTCAGTTTCAAGCGCCTCCGCGACTAGCTCCGCGATATCTTTGTTCTCGAACTCG
>DAIPXV010000106.1:0-5015 GCA_036783095.1 Candidatus Bipolaricaulota bacterium | reverse complement strand
CGTAGGCGACGCTCTCCATGAAGCCGAGATTCCAGGTGGCAAGGGCAAAGAGCACCCCGCCCAAGATCGCGCAGTTGACGGTAATCAGGGGCAAGAAGATCCCCAAAGAGTTATAGAGCGCCGGGAGGAAGCGCTTCATGAACATCTCGACTACCTGCACCAAGAACGCGATGGTCACAATGTAGACAATCAGCGAGAGATACCCTACCCCAAGGGGATCGAGAATGAAGTGCTTAATCAGCCAATTGACGGGCAGGGTCATCGTCAGCACGAAGATGACCGCCATACCCATTCCCGACGCCGAGGCATACTCCCCAGAGACCCCAATGAACGGACAGATCCCTAAAAAAGTCGTGAGCAGAATATTGTTCGTAAGGATCGCGCCCAGCACAATGAGAAAGATGTCCATAGGCTACGCGCCACCTCCGATCTGGCCCCCTGGAGAGAAGTGCTTCACGATCCCGACATACAGCCCTACGAGCAAGAACGCTCCCGCCGGAATGATCATAATCACCCACGGGGTCCAACCGCTGAAGATCTGAATCCCAAAGAGACTGCCAAAGCCCAATAGTTCCCGCACGATCCCCAGCAGCGTCAGCGACATCGTGAACCCCAGCCCAACGCCTAGCGCGTCGAGCGCCGATAGCCCAGGGCTATTTTGGCTCGCGAAAGCTTCCGCCCGACCCAGCACGAAACAGTTCGTAATAATCAACGGGACGTAGGGCCCCAAGGCCGCCGACAGCGGCGGCAGATACGCCCTGAGAAAGATATCAACGATGGTCACCCAGAACGCGATGATGATCATATACGAGGGGAGCCGCACTTCCGCAGGGATGATGGTGCGTAGGGCGGCTACGGTCGCGCTTGACGCTACGGTCGCGATGAGGGTTGCCAGCCCTTGGGCCATCCCATTAATCGCCATGTTGGTCGCACCCATGGTGGGACACATGGCCAAGATCATGCGAAACGTGGGGTTGTCGTCCCAGATGTCTCGGACGAGCTCCTTCCAGCCCTTGGTCTGGGGCAGCCGCTGCGTCAATGGGATCGCTGGCGCTGATGCGCGCTGCATCGTCGTCGTAGAGATTACCGCCGTCTTCACCTCTGCCATCTGCCTCAACTCCTTCTGAACTGTTAAGCTGTCACAAAAAAGCATACTATAATAGTCTGCTTTTTTCAAGATCGCTATTTTTTCTTACCCTGAACGATCTTTCGCAACTTCGCGATCGTCTCGTTGAGCAGATCCCGCACGGTCGTGGAGGTGTACGTCGCCCCCGTAATAGCGTCGAACTGATATGGAGCTTTTGGGGTATTGGGATCACGGAACTTCACAAACTCGATGTGGGGCTCAGTTTTCATACCCTTAAATTGACTCCAGAACTTCTCTTCGGTCATACGAAATCCTAAGCCGGGGGTCTCGCCAATCTCGAAGGTGACGACATGGGCCCCAATGATCTCCGACAGATCGGGCGTGAGGGCCACTTGCATCGCGACCAACCCCTGAAAGCCGCTGCCCTGAATGCGAATGACGTACGCTGACAGCTCCCCGCCGACTTTGTCTTTGTAGAACTTCCAATACGTGAAGCTATCGGTCTTGATCTCTTCAATGTGTTCTTTAAAATACTGATCGACTTGGGCGGGGGAGAGCTTGGGCAGCCCCTCTTGGGGGAAGAGCTCTTCAGCCGTATACTCGCCCAGGGCTACTAGGATGCTCGAGCGCAGCCGAGCTTTGGCGTTGGCTTCGATCGTCGCTTTGGTCACTTCGTTGACCGCTGCTAATAGCCCGCCAGCTATCGCTGCGATGGCCGTGAGCACAATGATCATTCTCCACTCGTGGGGGCCGATCAGTTTCTTCTTCTTTTGAGTTTTTGCAGCCAAGAGAGATCACCTCTTTTGGAGAGCTGGAGCTGAGAAGCTCTTGGGGATCGTAAATCTGTCAATCAATGGGGTAAACATATTCCCGATTAAGATCGCGAACGTCACCCATTCAGCGTAACCGGTCAACCCGCGACCTAAGACCGTCAAAACGCCTAATATTATACCGAAGATCCACCGGCCGCGGACGGTCATGGGGCTGGTGACAGGGTCCGTCGCATTGAGAAAGGCCGCAAAGAGCAAGCCCCCGCTGAGCACGGCATAGATGCCGTCAGGGAATCTCGTAGGGGCGATAAAGCTGAGGAACTGCGAGGTCAGCCCGGCACTGACGATCATCACGATCGAGACGCGCCAGTCAATGACCCGGGTGTATAAGAGATAGAATCCGCCCAATAGCACTAAGAGGGCCGAAGTCGCTCCCAAGACATCGGCGCGGCCAAAGCCCGTCACGAGCGTAAACAGATCGGGATTGGCAATATCTGGAGAATTGAACGCCCCTAGAGGGGTTGCTTTCGCGATGGCGTCTACCCCCTTCACGGATTCCGGCGACCAGTGCAGAAAGCCCCCTAAGCCATCGGTGAGAGGATTAAACGGGGTATACCATCGGGTGGTCATGGCTGAAGGGAACGCTAAGAGCAAAAATGCTCGCCCGCTGATCGCGGGATTGAAGATATTATACCCCGATCCGCCAAAAAGCTCTTTGATCCCAATCGCAAAGAAGATCCCCACCGCGACCATCCACAGGGGCAGTGTGGGCGGAAGCGAGAGCGCGTAGAGTATACACGTCACGAGAAGCCCCTCGGTGATCTCATGTCTGCGAATCGCACAGAATGTGAACTCGACGGCCATCCCGACAATATAAGACAACACAATGATTGCGAGCGAGCGCCACCCGTAAAAATAGATGCTCGCGAGGGCAAGGGGAATGCAGACAAGTATAGGGCTTCCCATGTAGCGCTGCATCCCCAAAGCATCGCGAATATAAGGGGCTTGGCGCGCAGCTTTATCGCTGCCGCCGAAGACAGAGTCTTTCACACCCTCGACAAGAAGAGCTAAGCCCTCCCACTTTCGTGCTTGCAGCTCGTGATGAGCTCTCTCGAAAAACTGATAGATTCTGTCTTTCATCATATTCACTCCCTAGCTTGAGAGGATCTTGCGTTTGCCCTCGCGGATCTGCTCCAACAGCGGAATCTTGCTTGGGCAGACGTACGCGCAGAGCCCACACTCGATACACGCGAAGAGATCAATCTCTTGCGCCTCACTCAATAAGCCGTTGGCCGAGTATTGGCCGAGCAACGCCGGCACGAGATTCTGTGGGCAGACGTCTACGCAGTAGCCGCACTTGACGCACGGTCGGGGATTGCCGTTTAGGCTCGTCGTCGCCCGTTTATACCGCACCCACGGTAAGCTCACATAGGCCCCGGTGAACGAATCGCGATCGAAGCCCAGGCCAGCCACGGGGAAGAGCTCCGGTTCGGCTTCTCTGAGGGCGATGACCGCTGGGGTCTCCTTGACGATGGGGATCTCTAGATCCCCTATAGCAGATCCCCGCAAGACGCTCCCCATCACGATCCGCCCGTTACACTGAAGATTTTTTTCTAACAGATCGCCAACGGGGGTGCCCACGCGCACCCGATAATTCCCTGGCTCTCGCACTGCTGAGCCCGCTACGGAGACGACGCGCTCCACAAAGGGCTTCCCCTCGACGACGGCTTCGTACGCTGCGACGCACTGCTGGACGTCCTGGACGACGCACCCAACGTCGGTCGCATAGCCCCGCTGGGGCAGGAGCAGCCCCAGGAGCGTCCGCACGAGCACGGCGTCGTCGCCTTGGGGGTACTTGGGGCGCAGTTGATGGATCGTACACCAATCGTAATATTCGAAGCGCTCCATGAGTTCTTCGTAGATTCTCGGCTTGTTATATGCTAATCCAATGTGGACCTGGACGTTGCCCAAGGCCGCTCGCAAGATTTTAATGCCCTGGACGAATTTCTCAAACTCTTCATAGAGAAGTTGATCGGTCGCTTCGCAGAACGGCTCGGTCTCGACGGCGTTTATGATGAGATAGCGAATCTTCTCTGGGGTGGCTGGGGCAGAGTGATAGACTGTGGGGAAGCCCGCTTGGCCCCCGCAGGTGACCCCAGCTTCATAGAGAATTTTTCCGAGCTCTTCGGGCGGAAGCTTCTCGTAGTTGGCTGGACGCTCAAGCAGCTGCCACTCGTCTGTGCCATCGGATTCGATGATGACAGCAGTTGCCTCGCCTCCGAGGGGGTAGGGGCGCTTCTCGATCGTGACGACCCTACCGGAGAGGCTCGCGTGCACGGGGGTTGAGGGCTTTTGGGGATTGGGCTCATTACGCCCGATGATCTGCCCTGTCTTGACGCGATCGCCCTCCTTGACCGTGGGCGCGACTTCCGCCGAAAAGCCCTGGCGCAGAGGGATGAGAACTCTTTGAGGCAGCGGCGCGGCCTTCAATCTTATACCGCGCGGCGTCCCCTCAAACAGCCCAAAGTAGTGTCCGCCCTTGAACGTCTTGAGTGATGCTAAGACTGCCATCTAGCGTCGCTTCCTTTCTTCGGTCCAATAGGGCTTGCTGTACTCGTCCTTGCGAATCCTCCAGAAGTGAAATGCGACCAAGAAGATCATGGTCATGGGCAGCACAAAGACGTGAATGACATACCACCGCAAGAGCGAGGGCTGCCACAGATCTGTCCCGCCCAGTAATAACTGCTTCACATACGGCCCGATGAAGGGCGTGCCGTCGGCGATGTTGCTGGCGATCTTGGCCGCATAGTAGCCCAACTGATCCCAGGGCAATATATACCCGCTGAACGCAAAGAGCACCGTAATGACGAGCAACAAGACCCCGATGACCCAGTTGAACTCGCGGGGGCGTTGATACGATCCGGTGAAGAAGACCCTGAGCATATGGAAGAAGACGGCGAAGACCATCAGCTCAGCAGCCCACTTGTGCATATTGCGTATCCATCGTCCCAGCGGGACAGCGTTGACGATCTCGCGGATGGAATCGTAGGCACGCTCCACGGAGGGCACGTAATAGAACATCAAGAAGGCTCCGGTTATGGCCAAGATCACAAAGAGCCAGGTGGAGATGACTCCCATCCAGAGCCAGTTATAGCTGA
>DAIPXV010000105.1:0-5101 GCA_036783095.1 Candidatus Bipolaricaulota bacterium | reverse complement strand
GCTCTCCCCCAACGAAGTTATAAAAGACTTTCAGAAACTCACTCCCCCCGACCTTCCTAAGCCCCTCTCCACCCTCACCCCCATCCCCTCTCCCCTCCGAGGGAGAGGGGAGCCAGAGGGGTGAGGGGGCAAGCTTCCCCACAAGATAGATCAGATCCCCCTCGCGCTGAAACCCCATCGGAACTCTCTGATCTAAATCACGCAGCAGCCCCACCATCCCCACGATGGGCGTGGGGTAGATCTTTCTCGTCTCAGACTGATTGTAAAAGCTCACGTTCCCCGAAACAAACGGCAGCTCAAAGGCTCTCGCCGCTTCGGCCATCCCACGGATCACCTGCTCAAATGACCACAAGACTTCAGGGTCAGTAGGGTTGGCAAAATTGAGACAATCCGTGATCCCCAGGGGCTCAGCCCCCACGCTCACAAGATTATGCACCGCTTCGCAGACGGCCCGGACACCCCCTTCATAGGGGTCAAGCTGACAATACCGCCCGTTGCCCCCCATCGTCACAGCTATCCCGAAGCGCTCTCCCTTGACTCGCACGAGCGCGGCATCGTGAGCCCCAGGGCCGATCACGGTATTGGTCTGCACCGTGTGATCGTACTGCTCCCAGACCCATCTTTTAGAAGCGATCGTGGGGGAGTGTAAGAGCGCTTTGAGACGCTCGGGCCAG
The DNA here is from genome assembly GCA_036783095.1 of Candidatus Bipolaricaulota bacterium. Lineage (GTDB taxonomy): Bacteria > Bipolaricaulota > Bipolaricaulia > RBG-16-55-9 > DRXL01 > JANXCC01. The sequence continues at coordinate 4,427 of DAIPXV010000105.1, read as the reverse complement.
ACTTCGTCTGGACTGTTCGTCGTGCCGCCGCAGGCGGCACGGTGCACGGTCCAGGCGAAGCCTGGCTGGCGAAGCCTGGTGGATTCATCCACCGGAGCCTGGGGCACCCCACCCACCAACAGCTCGATGGGGACTTCCGCGATCGTCCGCCCCTCATGACGAACTCTGTAGACTCTTTCGGGGATTACTTCCCCAATCACCGCCGCTTCGAGACCCCACTTTCGGAAAGTCTGCAAAAACTTCTGCTCGCTGCCGGCCTTGACGCAGAGCACCATACGCTCTTGCGATTCTGATAAGAGAATCTCATAAGGGGTCATGGTGGGATCTCTCAAGGGGACTTCTTCGATGTCGAGGGCGATCCCCACCCCACCGCGCGCGGCCATCTCCGCCGGAGCAGTAGAGAGCCCCCCAGCCCCCAAATCCTGCAGCCCGATCAGCTCCGGGAAACGACAGACTTCTAAAGTCGCTTCGATCAAGGATTTTGCTGTGAATGGATCGCCGACTTGGACGTTCGGGCGCTTGGCCTCGGTCTCGCCCACTAAATCTTCGGAAGCGAACGTCGCCCCGTGGATCCCGTCGCGCCCCGTGCGCGCCCCAACTAAGAGCATCTTATTCCCCACTCCTGCAGCGATCGCGCGCTTCAGCTCAGATCTTTTCACCAACCCCACACACATCACGTTCACCAGACAGTTATCCGTGTAGCAATCTTCGAAGTAGATATCGCCGCCGACGGTGGGGACTCCCACGCAGTTCCCATAGTGACTGATCCCCGCGACCACACCGACAAAGAGCTTCTTCGCTTTGGGGGCGGACAGCTCCCCAAAGCGCAACGAATCGAGGAGCGCGATCGGCCGCGCCCCCATGCTCAAAATATCGCGAATGATCCCGCCCACCCCCGTCGCCGCCCCGTGGAAGGGCTCGACCGCCGAGGGATGATTGTGACTCTCGACTTTGAATGCCACGCACCACTCATTCTCGAGCTCTATCACTCCAGCGTTCTCCCCCGGCCCTTGCACCACCTTCCGTCCCGTCGTGGGCAGCAGCTTTAAGAATCTTTTCGAAGTCTTGTAGCTGCAATGCTCCGACCAGTTGAGGGCGAAGAGCCCCAGCTCGATCTCGTTGGGCTTGCGCCCCAAGCGCGCGCAGATCGTCTCGTATTCGTTCTGGGAGAGCCCGTGCGTGGTCATAGATTGGCTCGTGCCGCCGCAGGCGGCACGGTGTACGGTCCAGGCGAAGCCTGGCACAGCGACTGAAAGATCTTCAGCCCCTCCCCGGTCCCAAAGAGTCTCTCGCTGTTGCGCTCCGGGTGGGGCATCATCCCAAAGATCGTCCCCGTCTCATTCATGATCGCCGCGATGTTCTCCATCGAGCCGTTGGGATTCTCCCCGTAATACGTCAGCAGAATCTGACGATTTCTCTTCAGTCTCTCGAGGGTCTCTTGTGGGGCGACGTAGCGCCCCTCCCCGTGAGCGATGGGGAGTTCTATAATCTGTCCGTACTCAAAGAGCTGCGTCAGCGGGGTCGCATTGTTCTCCACGCGCAGTCTTACGGTCTTACAGATAAATTTTTGGGGGATATTTCGTGTGAGCGCGCCGGGGAGCAAGCCCGCTTCTGTTAAGATCTGAAAACCGTTGCAGATCCCTAGCACGATCCCGCGCTGCTTCGCGATATACTCTGGCAGCGCTTGCACCACCGGGGCAAAGCGCGCGATCGCCCCCGCTCGCAGATAGTCCCCATAAGAAAATCCCCCCGGCAGCACGATCAGATCGTATCTGTCGAGCTTCGTCTCCCGATACCACAAGAGATCCGTCTCGATCCCCAAGAGGTCTTTGAGCACGTAGTACGTATCGTGATCGCAGTTGGATCCGGGGAAGACGACGACCGCGGCCCTCACAGCTCTTCCACCTCCACGGAGAAGCGCTCGATGACGGGGTTGGCTAAGAATTTCTGGGCGATCTCGGTAACGCGCTGGCGCGCCTGGGCCGCGGAGATCGCTTTCACTCTGAAAGTAATGAGCTTGCCCACGCGGGTCTCTCGGACGTTCTTCAGCCCCAGTTCATTGAGGGCGCGCTCGACGGCCTGGCCTTGGGGATCGAGCAGCTCCGGCTTGGGCTCCACCAAGACCCGGATCAGAAATTCTTTCATAGCCTCTCTATCCCCATGCGACGCGCGACCTCCCGGTAGGTACTGAGCAGATCGCCCTTGTCTTCACGGAACACGTCTTTATCTAAACTCTCGTTGGTGCGGGCGTCCCACAGCCGCATCGTGTCGGGGGAGATCTCGTCGGCCAGCACTATCCCGGAGTCGGCGCGGCCAAACTCGAACTTCATATCGATGAGTTTGAGCTGGAGCGTGGCAAAATATTCGGTTAACGTTGTGGCGGCGCGCTGAGCGAGGGTTGTGATTTGGGCGAGCTCTTCTTTGGTAGCGAGGCCCAAGGTGAGGATATGGGGCTCGCAGAGGGGGGGATCGCCCAGCTCGTCGGACTTATAGAAAAACTCAACGAAGGGGGGCTGGAAGGCTCTTCCCCGAGGGATTCCTAATCTTTTGACGATGGAGCCGGCGGCCCAGTTGCGCACGACGACTTCAAGGGGGATGATCTGGGCTTTTGTGGCTACGAAGCTCTGCTTGTCGAGCTGTCGGATGTAGTGTGTGGGGATATTCTGTGTCAGGAGCAGCTCGAAGAGCTTTATAGAGATTTGGGCGGCAAGGGCTCCTTTGCCGGGGATGGTGGCGCGCTTTTTGCCGTTGCCGGCGGTGACGGTGTCAGTGAAGCGCACGATGATTGTGTGGGGATCTGGGCCAGAAAAGATCTGTTTGGCTTTGCCTTGGTAGAGCAGTTGTTCCATGGTATTTTATGGTAGCAGAGGGAAGGAGGGGCGTCAAGATCGCGAGCTCTCCGCGAGGATCTCGCGGTGGAGAGGGATTTCTAAGAAGCTCGCGCGCAGGGACGGGTCGGTGATCTGGCCTGCTGTCTGGAGCAGCTCTTGCTGGGTAGCGCGCAGGGCCTCGAGGGCCTCTGGGCGGTTGAGGGCGTGCAAGGCATGATACTTCAGGTACTGCGCGCGGATAAGAGGCACCCCCTTCCAGCCCCCTTGAGCGATCAGCTCGAGGGCGCGCTGCGCAGCTTCAAGAGCCTTGTCTGCTTCTTTCTGGGCAAGATATGCCTCGGCAAAGACAGTATAGGCGCGCGCCCTCACCCAGTGGTGCTGTGGGCTGAGAGCGAGCGCCTGGTGGAGCAAGGGGAAAGCTTCGTCAAGATGTCCAGTCTCCAAGAGGGTTGCCCCAAGTTCGACGAGGGCTTCCCCTTCCTCCGCGCGGGCTCCAATAGCACGAGCACCTTCCAGAGCCCTCCGGAGGTACTGTGACGATTGATCATATTGAGCTAAATCCCGATACGTACTCCCCAACCATCGCTCCATCATACATTGACCAAAGCGATCCCCAAAGGTGGTGAAGATCTGATGGGCCTGCTGGCTCAGATCTAACGCGCGAGCGAAAGCTCCTAAGAGCCGGTAGACTTGGGCGAGATTACACAGGCTGAACCCTAACCCCAAACGGTTCCCTATCGCTCGATCTATACTGCAAGCCCGCTCCAGGCAAAGAAGAGCTTTGGAATATTCGCCCAGATAGCGCAGGGCAGCACCCATATTATTCAGAATACCACTCGCTTTCTGTTGATCCTCCCGATAGAGTTCCAAGGCCGCGGCATACTGCTCCAGAGCACCCCTCAGGTCGCCCAACTTGACGAGGGCGTTGGCGCAGTTATTCCGCACATAGGCCTCCTTCACAGGATCCCGCCCACAAAAGATCTTCAGGGCTTCCTGATAGTACCGCAAAGCCGCTTGATAATCTCCGGTGCAGAAATGAATGAGCCCGATCTGATCTAAGCTCACTGCCCTCAGGATCGAATCTTCTGGGCTCAGCGCGTAGGCCTCCTGAGCGCATTCAAGGGCCTTGGAGTACTGCGCGGCACGAATATACCATTGGGTCTGCCATTGCCGCGCCTCAACCCTCTTAGAAAGATCGAGGTTTTCCGCAAGCACCCCCAAGCGCTCGACAGTCTCCCAGGCCTCTTGTATCTGGCCACTCTTCCACTGGAGGTCCAACTTACTCACGAGGAGATCGAACTCCTTCTCGGCACGCTCGCCCTCCCTGAGCCGCCCCACCACTCTCTGTACCAGGCGCATCCCCTGCTCTATGAGCTGCAACCCCTCCTCGATCTGATAGCGCCTTTGACATCCTTCTACCCCTCGCATCACCCACTCCAGCGCTCTCAAGGGTTGTCCACCCCGCTCATAATGCTGCGCGACCTGCGCCGCTAGCCCCGCCGCCACTGGGTCTGCATAGACCCGCTCGATCGCCTGCGCGATCCGCCGATGGAGCCACAGCCGCCGTGGCCCAGGGAGCGCCTCGTACACGACCTC
>DAIPXV010000104.1:0-5237 GCA_036783095.1 Candidatus Bipolaricaulota bacterium | reverse complement strand
GACATTATCGGCAAAGATAAGAAGACAGCGACGAATGAGTTTCGGTTCTTCTCGCGGCGCCAGAAGGGCGAGCCCGATAAGCTCTTAGTGGCGTTCGTTAAGCCCGACGACGTGCGCGGCACGCTCTTCCTCAGCATCAAGCCCGAAAACAAAGACGCTGATCTCTGGCTCTATCTGCCTGCCCTGGGCGCCGTCAAACAGTTGGTGAACACCCAAGAGCGCAAGGGGAGCTTTGCCGGAAGTAATCTGTCGTTTGAGGACTTAGGGAGCGGCTTCAAGTACAGCGAAAGCTACAACGCTGACGAAAAAGTCACCGAAGAGAAGATCAAGATCGCCGACAAAGAGTATAATACATATGTGCTGACGCTGCGGGTCAAGAAAGAAAAAGAGAAGACTGAAGATTATCCGGTGCGCAAGCTCTGGGTAGAGAAGACGGAATTCATCGTGCTCAAGGGCGAGGGCTACAACAAGACAAACAAACTCGAGACCGTCTTTGAAGCCTTAGCGTTGGGGAAGTTCGAGAATGACCCTGTGCTCGATAAAGTGCTGATAAAGAACGTGCTCGACGGCAGCCAGACGACGATCACTTTCCTGGCGCGCAAGCGCCCCGCTCAACCGTTGCCGGACAATCTCTTTGATCCGAATAATTTAAAGAATTTAAAGATTGACGACCTCCTCAAGCTCTAGGCCCACTGGGAACGCTACTCCTGCCCGTGGCGTTCCCAAGCAAGCCCCTCAAGGGGGGGCGGGCCCCCTCCCCCGCCCCCTCCCTCCTCTCTCCTAGAGCCCTCGACGCAACAAGAGCGAGAAAGAGATCAGAAAACCAAAAGCGATCATCAACATCCACCAAAAGCTCAAAGCGACAGTCAAGCTGAGCGCTGTGGCCCCCAACGCCCCAGAAAGAAGGACAATCGCGCCCAAATGCCTCAGATGCGCCCACATAACTGTGTCAGGGATCTCATAAAAATGTTCCAAGCGTCGCGCAAAGAGCTCTATATCCCATGCGATCAGCCCGCAGAGCACGCTTGCGAACGCCGCCCACGCGCTCCACAGCGTCCCGATCCCACTGAGCGCCCCCAGCACGAGAAAATTTAGAGAAGCGAGCCACGCCCTGCGCCCAAAGCTTGTTATCACGGCGAGAAGCCCGAACATCCCCGCAAGCGCGGCCCATTGCCATTCCCCACGCCCAAGCCACACAAGAGCTAAGAGCCCATAACCAAGAAGCCAGCTCGCTCGCGCTACCCCCCAGAGCATTCGCTGTACATTCATGATATTCCCCTCACCCCTTGTCTCCCCTCTCCCTCAAAGGGGAGAGGGGATGGAGGTGAGGGTGATCAGACTCTTCCTCGACGGATGAGCGCCGCGCGCCAGGCCGACCTTCCCAGCTCTCCGCTAACGACGGCCGCTAAGGGCTTAGTCACGTCCCAATCCACCACGCGAATCCCTGCCCGACGCAGGTGCGCCAGCAACGCCTGGCGCTTGAGATGCTCCAAGCGCAGCGCAAGTTCGACTTCAGGAGTGCGCTCCAGAAACGCGCTCTCAAAGAGAATGGGATTGGGCGCGATGCAGAGCACCTCGTATCTCAGCCGCAGATCAACGATCGTCTTAATGTCGGACTCTAAGAGTGGGCCGACGAAGACCAACTGCGACCCCGCCGGCAGCAGCCGCGTGGGAATATTCTCTAAATCTTCAAAGACGGCCTTATCGCCCTTTTCAGCTGAAACAATGGCGCGCAGGAGTCGCTCGCGCTGCCAGCGGCCAAAGCCCGGCCACGTCCAATCTAAATATTTTCCGTAGATGAGCAGCCCGACTCTATTCCCCTGAGCCGTGAAGTAGTGAGCGAGCGCGAGCGCCGCGCGCACGCTGTGCTCAAAGAGACTTTTCCCCCTCACCCCTTCCCCCCTCTCCCTCAGAGAGGAGAGGGGCTGGGGGTGAGGGTTTATCACGTCGCTGCGCTCACGAGCATCTAAGAGAATAATCACATCAGCGACGCGTTCTTGTTCGAATTCGTTCACGATCGGGCGATCTCTTCGCGCTGTCGCCTTCCAATTGAGGAAACGTCTTTCATCCCCCGGATAGTACTCTCTCACCCCGAAGAACTCGATCCCCGTGCCCCCAAGGCGTGCCTTCACTTGGCCAGAGAAGATGCGCGTGCGCCGCGGACGAATCACGATCTCTTCCAGACGCTCAAACGTCGGAACTACCAACAGCTCGCCCTCGCAGGGAAGCTCCATCTCCTGGAGAAAGAGCCCTAGGGTATCCGTCACTCTCACCGAAAGATTCTTCCACCGAGCTAGGCCGCGCATCCCCGATACAACATATTCGAGAGAGATCTTTTCTCCCGCAGGCAAGCTCGCGATCTTCTGAGCGCTCCCTTGGCGCAGCTCCAACACAGTGGGCACACTGTCAGCTATCTCAAGAAGTTCGAGCGTTGCCCCAAGGTTTTCAAGCTCGATGCGCACCGTGACGGGCTCCTCACTCATAGCCCGGGTGGTGCTTAAACTCCGCTGGACCTTGAGCGCGATTGAGGGCAGGGCAAAGTAAAACCCCACAGCAAGATAGCATACTAATGGGAGTGCCAGGACGAGCAATTCTCCCTGGCGCAGGATCTCACCGACGAGAATCAAGAGAAATGCAGCACTTCCCAGAAATGCCCATCGGCGCGATCCAAGCATCATTCCTGAGCGCCTCCAATGGGCAAAGGGCGAATGCGTACACGGGCCTCTTCCAGCACTACGACACTTCCTTGTTCCAAAGCCTCGAGTATTGCCGATAAGTTCGCTTGGAGCAAAGCCACTTGAGCTTCAGGACGGCGTTGTGAGACTCGACGAAATAAAATGACTGAGGGCTTCCGCTCCTTACGCAAAGCCAGCAGAGTGCCGAAATCGGTATCTGCGGATATTAACACACGATCTTCTTGCGCAGCTAACTTGAAGATAATTTCATCCGGAGCACTCTGGAGCCCGTAATCCCGCACATGGGATGCCTCATGCCCCAGCTGGCGTAGCCCCTCAGCCACAAGTGGCGACAGGACATGGCCACCAGAAATCTCATGGAACAATAACGAGCGGTAGTTCCCGCTCTTGCAGAGCCTCCGCCGCATACCGAAGCGCTTCACGGATGTCTTCTAGCTCTAGATCAGGATAGGCACGCAAGATCTCCTCTTCACTCATCCCATCGGCCACCATCGCTACGACCGTCGCTACGGGGATGCGTAGACCTCGCAAGCAGGGAACACCCCCCATATGATGCGGATCTACTGTAATCCGCTGGAACTTCATTATCCTTCACCTCTGTAGAGAACTTAAGCACTATTCTCGGAGAGGCTCTTGCTTATTATAGCTCCAGCCTCACGCCCCGACAATTACTCTACTTTGGGCACGGGGACGCGCTCTAGAATCTCAGAGACAATATCGCGCTCGGAGAGCTTCTTCATCCACAGCTCTGGCTGCAAAATTAATCTGTGCGCGAGCGCCACATGAGCGACGGATTTCACATCATCTGGGATGACGTACTCGCGCCCTTCAAGCGCCGCCCACGCCCGCGACAGTTTTAACAGTGCTAACGACCCCCGCGGGCTCGCTCCAACTAACACCCTGCCGTCGGCGCGCGTCGCCTGCACAAGCTCAACGATGTATCTCTCAATATCCGGGTGCACGAAGATCGTCTCTACAGTCTGGCGCATCGCAAGCAGCTCTTGAGCGTCTACGATCTTTTGTAGAGTCGGTTCGTCCTGGCCGCGCTCGCGTCGCCGCCGCAAGATCTCTTGTTCTTGCTCGGCAGTCGGATACCCCAATGACAGCCGCACCATGAAGCGATCGAGCTGGGCTTCTGGAAGCGGAAACGTCCCTTCAAACTCGATGGGGTTTTGAGTCGCCATGACGATGAACGGCTGGGGGAGAGGCAGCGTCTGCCCTTCGAGCGTCACTTGGAACTCTTGCATCGCTTCTAAGAGGGCTGCTTGGGTCTTAGGGGATGCGCGATTGATCTCGTCGGCCAAGATTAAGTTGGCGAAGATCGGTCCAGGGCGCAGCTCAAATCGCCCGCTATGACGCTCATAGATATACGTCCCGGTGATGTCGCCGGGCAAGAGATCCGGCGTGAACTGAATTCTCTTAAACTCTAGCCCCAGGACGGTTGCGAAGCTCTTGGCTGTTAGGGTCTTCGCTAAGCCAGGCAAATCTTCAAAGAGAATGTGCCCGCCCGCCAGCACCGTGATGAGCACGTGCTCCAAGACCGCGCGCTTGCCGATGACCGCGCGCTCCACTTCATCTAAGATCTGTTGGGCCTTCTCAGCGATGGCCGCGAGCGCTTTCATAGGCCTCCCCAGTGAAGCTTTCTAAGAGCTCTGTAAGGCGCGAGATCTCGCGCAGTCTAGCCCTTCTCTGGTGAGAACTGATCGGCAGATAAGCACTGAGCCAGAGCCAGCTGCGCCGCGCTGCCGACCGTGGGAACTCTAGGTCTAACTCGCTGTAAAGTTCGGGAAAGATCTCTTGAAAGTGCTGTCGCGCTCCAGATTCGCTCATCCCGTGGCGCAGCATAATCCATTGGATCGCGATATCGCCCACAGCACGATGGACGTTCCACCGCGCGAGTTCCCCGTGGCACGCCAGCTCGATCCGATGGGCCAGAGCTTGCACCGGCCCTACAAGAGAGATGCTCCCCTGAGATGGAGGGTGCTTGCGCCCTTGCAGCACCAGATCGAGAATCGTCATATACACCCCTAAGCTCCCCACGATCAAAAAGACCATCCAAATAAGCCCAAAGGGCAAGCTGGCGAAGCGCAGCTCCCACAGCCACAGCTCATAGAGTAGCGGGCGCAAGAGATGCTCGCGCAGCGCCTCACCGTAGGCGAACGTGAGCACCCCGGCAAGAACTAATGCTGAAAGCCCTATCCCTATCCATAGCCATCGTCGTGTCATGCAGTCTGAAACACCTCGCGGCGCCCGTAGATCTGGGTGATCTCCTCAAGAAGTTGAAGCGCCTCGCGCTCTTGCTCTGGAGTCGGGCGCGCGGGACTGTAGCGCGCCCATTCAAAAAGTCGCGACAGCCGAACGATGTGCTCCTCTAGTACCCCAATCCGCGCTAAGCGCTCCTCAAACTCGCGAGCGGTCATGGCTCGCGAGATCTCCAGATGGAACCGCTCGCTGAGGAGCTGGCACATCTCGCGATAACATCGCAAGATCGTCTCGTGCACCGGCGCCCCATAGCGCAGTTCCTGAGCGTAGCGCCTTGTC
>DAIPXV010000103.1:0-5246 GCA_036783095.1 Candidatus Bipolaricaulota bacterium | reverse complement strand
AGGATCGGTCTTCCGTCAGGTGAGCGCCGCTGAAGCGCATAAACTCATTCTAGAGCACCGAGACGATCCAGACTTTATCGTCCTGGACGTGCGGACCCCAGAAGAGTTCGCCCGGGGGCATCTGCCGGAGAAGACCCCAATGAACCTAGACTTTTATGCCCCAGACTTTCGCGAGCGGCTGGCGCGGCTTGATCGTGGGAAGATTTATTTGGTCTACTGTCGCACGGGGCACCGGTCGGGCGAGACCGTCGCTCTTATGAAGGAGCTTGGGTTTCGGCGCGTCTATGACTTACAGGGGGGCGTTCTTGCTTGGCAGAGCGCCGGTTTACCCGTTAAGATCGAGGAGTGAAAGGAGACCCTATGTCTGCCAAGAAGAACGTCAGTTTCGTGAGCAATCCCATCGTGTGGATCGTGATTCTCGCGATTGTCGCGGCTGGGGCACTGATCGCGATCAGCTGGATCTCATCGCGCCCGGCCAAGCCCCCCGCCCCCGTCGCTACGGAGCCATCCCCTCAACCACCTGCTCCACCAACACAAGAAGAGCAACCCAAAGAACTTACTCCACCACCTACGCAAAATCCCCCGGAGCAGCCGACCAGGGGCGTGGCCGATGCCCCCGTCACTATCGAAGAATTTGCGGAGTTCTATTGCCCCTTCTGCGCGCGCCATCTCTGGCAGACTTTTCCCAAGATTGACGAGGAGTACATTCGCCCTGGCTTAGTGAAGTACGTCTTTCACAATCTCATTGTGCACGGGGAGGTGGCGCAGCTCGCCGCGCAAGCGGGTGAGTGCGCTCACGCCCAGGGGCACTTCTGGGAGTATCACGACCGTCTTTTTTATGTGATCTTCGAGGAAGGGAAGGGGCACCTCAACGAAGAAGACTTGAAGTCTCTCGCGCGTGAGCTGGGTCTGAACGAAGAAGCATTTGCGAGCTGTCTGCACTCTGACTGGGCCAAGGCTCAGATCGAAAAAGACCGTCAAGTCCTGCAAGGGCTCTTAGCGAAGCTCCCCGAATCCGAGAAGCCTCGTAGCATCGGGACGCCGCTCTTCTTCATCAACGGGCATCCGTTAGTTGGGGCGTGGCCCTATGAGAAGTTCAAAGCGATGATTGACGCGGAGTTGGCCAAGCAAGGGGAGTGAGGGCGGATGCTGACGGAGTACATTCAAGCAGCTATGGGCAAGGCGCGATATGAGATCTTAGATGATGGCACTTATTACGGAGAGATCCCCCCTTGTCGAGGTGTCTGGGCCACTGCCAAAACTCTGGAAGCCTGCCGTCGGGAGCTGCAAGAGGTACTAGAAGAGTGGATCTTATTGAAGATAAAGGACGGTGATCCGCTGCCGATCATTGAGGGACTAAGCCTTGAAGTGAAGGTCCGATGAAGCCTATCTCGCGGCGGGAGTTGATCCGTAAGTTGCGGGCTCTTGGTTTTGAAGGGCCGTTTTCTGGGGGCAAGCATCCGTTTATGAAGAAAGGGCGGTTAAAGCTACACATCCCCAATCCTCATCAGCGGGATATTCCTGCTGATTTGCTCAGGCGTCTGCTACGTCAAGCAAGTATTACCGAAGAGGAATGGGAACACGCTTAGAGTTCGCTCAGCAAAGGAGGTCTTCTTATGAGGGAAGTCGTGATCGTGGGAGCGGTGCGGTGCGCGGTGGGGCGAGCCGTCCGCGGGGTCTTGCGGGAGACGCGCCCCGATGAGATGGCCGCGGCCGTCGTGAAAGCGCTTATAGAGCGCACCGGCATTGATCCCAAAGAGCTCGACGATATCCGTCTGGGCTGCGCCATGCCCGAAGCTGAACAGGGCATGAACGTCGCCCGCATCGCCCAGTTCTTAGCGAAGATCCCAGAGTCCGTTCCGGCGTGTACGATCAATCGCTTCTGCGCCTCGGGCTTAGAATCCGTCGTCAACGGCTGCTATCAGATCGCTTATGGAGATGCTGATCTCATCATTGCCGGGGGCGTCGAATCTATGAGTATGGTGCCGATGGGCGGCTACACCCCACGCCCCAATCCCATCTTGGCTCAAGAGTACCCCGAAGTCTACACGCCGATGGGGATCACCGCCGAGAATGTCGCGGAGAAATATAAGATCTCTCGTGAGGATCAGGACAAGTTCGCCTATGAGTCACACATGAAGGCCGTGCGGGCTACGGATACTGGGCGCTTCAAGGACGAGATCGTCCCGCTCACCGTGCGCGTAGACGGCAAGACAATCACCCACACAGTAGACGAGACGATCCGGCGCGATACGACGCTCGAAGCATTAGCGCAGCTCAAGCCGGTCTTCCGTGAGGGAGGCACGGTGACCGCGGGGAATTCGTCGCCCTTGACCGATGGGGCCTCAGCGGTGCTGCTCGCATCAAAACAGAAGGCGCGCTCGTTAGGATTGAAACCGATGGCGCGGTTCGTCGCGGCGGCGGCGGCGGGCGTCCGCCCGGAGATCATGGGCATCGGCCCAGTCTATGCTGTTCCCAAGGCCCTCAAGAAGGCCAAGCTCTCGCTCAGCGATATAGATCTCTTTGAGTTCAACGAGGCGTTCGCGGCGCAGGCGCTCGCGGTGATTCGCGAGCTGGGTCTGCCGATGGAGAAGGTCAACGTGAACGGCGGGGCGATCGCGCTGGGACACGCGTTGGGGTCGTCGGGGTGTCGGTTGCTCGTGACGCTGGTGCATGAGATGCCTCGACGAGATGCGCAGTTTGGCGTGGTGACGATGTGTGTTGGAGGCGGCCAGGGGATGGCCGCGGTCTTCGAGAGAGTCTAAGGAGAGAAGATCATGCGCGACATCAAGACAGCAGCAGTTCTGGGTGCGGGCACGATGGGCGCGGGGATCGCCGCGCTCTTAGCCGGTGTCGGGATCAAGGTCCATCTGTTGGATATCGTCCCCAAAGAGCTGACCCCTGAAGAGAAGGCCAAAGGGCTCACGCTGCAAGACCCCGCCGTGAGAAATCGTATCGCTAACGCAGGGCTCCAGAGGGCCCTCAAAGCAAGCCCGGCGCTCTTCTTCGACCCCAACGACGCCCAGCTCATCACCGTGGGAAACACAGAAGATCACTTAGATCGCTTGGGGGAAGCCGACTGGATCATAGAAGCTGTCTTCGAACGCTTGGACGTCAAACAAGAGACGTTCGCCAAGATCGAAAAATTCCGAAAGAAAGACGCTATCGTCAGCTCCAACACTTCTGGGATCGCTCTCGCGGCGATCACTCAAAAGTCTTCCCCGGAGCTGAAACGACACACGCTCATCACGCACTTCTTCAACCCCGTGCGGTATATGAAGCTGTTAGAGATCGTCCCTGGGCCGGAGACCGACCGAGAGATCTTAGAGTTCATGATGGACTTCGCCGAGCGGCGCTTGGGCAAAGGGGTCGTCTTAGCAAAAGACACTCCCAACTTCATCGCCAACCGCATCGGGATCTTTGGGATCTCGTATCTGCTCAAAGTGATGCAAGAAGAAGGGTACAAAGTCGAAGAGATTGACGCGATCTTCGGGCCGGCGCTGGGCCGCCCCAAGAGCGCCGTCTTCCGCACCGTAGACTTAGTCGGCCTCGATGTCATGGCCGACGTGATGAAGAATATCTATGAGAATCTCCCGCACGACCCGATGCGCGAGGTCTATCGTCTGCCCGACTTTGTGCAGAAGATGCTTGCTCAAGGGCTCTTGGGGCGCAAGGCCGGCAAGGGGTTCTATCAAGAGAAGACCGTCAACGGCAAGAGGGAGTTTTGGGTCTTCGATTATAAAACTCTTGACTATCGCCCTCAGGAGAAGTTCGAGTACCCATCACTTGCGAAAGCGAGCCAACAATCTACAGTGGGTGAGAAGATCAAGGCTGTCGTCTACTCTGATGACCGCGCGGGACGGATCGCGTGGAAAGTTCTGTCGGAGACGCTGCTCTATTCGGCCTCTCTCATCCCGGAGATCTCGGATAATATCTATTCGATTGACAACGCCATGAAGTGGGGGTTCAACTGGGAGCTAGGGCCGTTTGAGACCTGGGACGCCATCGGGGTACGAGAGTCGGTCGAACGAATGCGGCGCGAGGGGCGAAAAATCCCCCAGATCGTCGAAGATATGCTCGCTCGCGGGGAGAGTTTCTATCAGAGAAAAGAGAGCAAGAAGTTCTATTTTGACGTTCAGACGAAGAGCTATCGCGAGCTGCCCCGGCCCGCGGGCGTGCTTATACTCTCCGAGCTGAAAGAAGACACAAAGCGCGTCATCAAAGCCACCCCAGGGGCATCGCTGATAGATCTGGGAGATGGGGTGGCGTGCTTGGAGTTTCACACGTACATGAACGCCATTGATGCCGACATCATCGAGATGCTCACAGCGTCGCTTGAAGAAGTTCGTAAGCGCGACTTAGTCGGCTTGGTGATCGGCAACGAGGGGCAGAACTTCTGCGTTGGGGCGAACATCGGGCTGATCTTAGGGGCGATTGGGAGTGGGGCGTGGGAGCAGCTAGGGCAGATGGTCAAGGCGTTCCAGGACGCGAACATGGCCATAAAATACTTTGAGAAGCCCGTGGTCGCCGCGCCGTTCAACATGACGCTTGGGGGTGGCTCGGAGATCGTCTTGCACTGCGCGCGGGTGCGCGCTCACTGCGAGCTCTATATGGGCCAAGTGGAGTTTGGCGTCGGGGTCATTCCTGCGGCGGGGGGCTGCAAAGAGCTCTGGGCACGACAGCTCGAAAATCTCCCCCAAGATGCGAATATTGATCTCTTCCCGTTCTTGCAGCGCGTCTTCGAGCTGATCGGCCTCGCGAAAGTTTCGACGAGCGCCAAGGAAGCTCGCACGCTTGGGTTCTTGCGTCGTGACGATAAGATCACCATGAACAGAGATCGTCTCATCGCCGACGCGAAGAAGGACGTTTTAGCAATGGCGATGATGGGGTACGAGCCGCCGCGACAAAGAAAGCTCAAGGTGACGGGGCGCAGCGGCTATGCGGCCTTGCAGATCGCGATCAAGAACTTCCAATGGGCCAAGCGGATCACGGATCACGAGGCGCTGATGGCGCAGAAGCTCGCGTGGGTGCTGACAGGCGGGGACGTTCCGCCGGGCACGGAGATCACCGAGCAGCAGATGCTCGATCTAGAACGCGAAGCGTTCTTATCGCTCTGCGGGACGCAGAAGACCCAAGAGCGCATCCAACATATGTTAGCGACGGGGAGGCCGCTGCGGAACTGACCAGGCTTCGCCTGGACCGTTCGTCTTGCCGCCTTCGGCGGCAAGAACTATGCCACAAGGAGG
>DAIPXV010000102.1:0-5250 GCA_036783095.1 Candidatus Bipolaricaulota bacterium | reverse complement strand
CTGGCTCGGCCGGATCGTCCGACCAGCAGATAAGCACGAAGGTTTTTTAATAATATTATGATCATCTACTGGGTCACCCCGCTCGTTGCGGGGATCAGCACCTTTGGGCTGCTACGCATTCTTATCCCGCGGCTGGCGCAAGCCGGAATTGTTGGAAAAGACATGAACAAGCCCGGCCAGCCTCCCGTGGCTGAGATGGGCGGGCTTGGGCTTGTGGGAGGCTTTGGCGCGGGCGTGCTCATGCTGATCGCCCTGCGCACGTTTTTGAAAATTGAGGCGCTCGCCACTGTGAGCATTGTCGAGCTGTTAGCCGCCTTATCTACTGTTTTGGTCATCGCGCTCATCGGGCTGATTGACGATCTGATCGGTGTCCATCAGGGGTGGAAGGCAGTCATCCCCGCAGTAGCAGCTATCCCCTTGATCGTCCTTGAAGTGGGTCAAAAGACGATGATCTTGCCTCTTATCGGCGCTGTCAATTTTGGGATCTTCTACCCCTTGGTGCTCGTGCCTGTGGGGGTGACTGGGGCGGCTAATGCGTTCAATATGCTTGCGGGCTTCAATGGCCTCGAAGCGGGCATGGGCGCCGTGGCTGTCGGCGCGCTTGCAATCATAGCAGCGCACTTGGGAGAGGTGACGTCGCTTGTGCTCTTGCTCGCGGCGCTGGGAGCGCTGCTGGCCACGCTCTACTTCAATTGGTACCCAGCCAAAGTGTTTATCGGCGATGTGGGCACGCTCACCATCGGCACGGTGATCGCTACCGCGGTGATCTTGGGCAATTTTGAGTTGTCCGGCGTCATCATGATCATCCCTCACGCTATAGATTTCGCGCTCAAGGCGCGCAAGGGATTTCCCAGCACTGGGTGGCATGGGGAGTACCGTGATGGCAAGCTCTATTGTCCCGCACATGGCCCAGCGGGACTGGCTCAATTGATATTGAAGCTTGCGGGGGGGATGCACGAGTGGACGCTCGTCTTGGTTTTGATGGGATTTGAGGCCCTATGCGGCTTGCTAGCAATCTGGGTCTATTGGCGAGCCTAGCGCACAGCCCCGCAGCTGGGTATACTCTTACTAAGACTATGAGCACGAAGAGAAAGAATCACAAGATCGCTCTCTGTGTGGCGGAGCTCTTCCCGCCCCAAGGGCAGTGGACCGAGAGAGAATATTTTTCGCTCCCAGACACTAATCGCTACTTGGAGCTCTCCGAGGGGAGGCTGATCATGCCGCCACATCCGACGTTTGCCCATCAGACAGCCCTGCAGAATCTGTTCCTAAAGCTTCATAGTTTCGTGGAGAGTCGTCAACTAGGAATCGTGCGGTTTGCGCCGCTGCCAGTGCGCCTATGGCCCGGCAAGATCCGCGAACCCGATATCTTCTTCATCACCAGAGAGCATTCTGAAAGAATCGGCGAGCAGGTCTGCGGCGTGCCTGATCTTGTTGTAGAAGTCCTCTCCCCAGCAACGCGCGAGACCGACCGCGGCGAAAAGTTCTTCGAATACGCTAAGGCCGGGGTCAGCGAATATTGGCTCGTGGACCCAGAGAGACGTTCTCTCGAAGTCTATACGCTGCGCGGGCAGGTCTACGAGCCTCTTGCCCTGGTGGGCGGAAGAGCTTGTTCTCACTTGCTCGAAGGCTTCTCTGTCAGTCCCGAAGAGATCTTCGCCTAAAAATCCTCATAAAATCGAGAGACTTGACAAACTCTCTCCCCTGTGGTATGATTGTGCCAATATATGTGAAGTCATATATATGGGTGATCACATTGTCGCTCAAACACGCGCTGTTAGGCTTCTTGAGCTTTGGACCAGCGACGGGATACGAGCTGAAGCACGCATTTGAAAATTCTATTCAGCACTTCTGGAGCGCCGATCTCAGCCAGATCTACCGGGCGCTGGAGAGCCTCAGAGAAGAAGGCCTGGTCACGATGAGGATCGAGCACCAGGAGTCCAAGCCCCCAAAGCACATCTACTCGCTCACTGAGAGCGGGCGAGCGGAGCTGCTCCGCTGGCTCCATGAGCCCACTGTCGAGCTGCCCACCGTGCGCAATCCGTTCTTGATGAAAGTCTTCTTCGGGGCGCTGCTGCCTAAAGAAGTTCTATTGGAGCATCTCCATCGCTTCGAGGAAGCGCTCCAACAGCGCCTAGCTGTTTATAAACAGATCGAAGAGCACATTCCCAAGCTCTGCCGCGAGCAGGGCTCTCTCGCCCATAAGCCCTTCTTGCTGGCCACCGTGCGCCTGGGGTTGAAGAACCTTGAAGTCTATCAGCAATGGTGTCGGGAATTCATCGCAAAACTCAAGCGACTCTAAAGGAGTTGATATGATCCTTCAAACGAAAGACCTCACTAAGGTCTATCGCGTTGGCAAGGAAGAGGTGCCCGCGCTGCGCGGGGTGAACTTCGAGCTTGATGTCGGCGACTTTGTCGTGATCAATGGCCCGTCGGGCTCAGGCAAGACGACGTTCTTAAACTTAATCGCGTGCATTGACAAGCCCACCTCAGGAGAAGTCTTCATCGAAGGGCAACCCACGAGCCAGCTCTCCGAAGGACAGCTCGCGGAGTTGCGCAAGCGCAAAATCGGCTTAGTATTTCAAACGTTCAATCTCATCCCCGTCTTGTCGGCGTTCGAGAACGTCGAGTACCCGTTGTTGCTGTTGGGCGTAGGGCGCGCGGAGCGCCGCCGGCGCGTCATGGCGCTCTTGGAAGAAGTGGGCCTCAAAGATTTAGCCAATCGTCGGCCCGATGAGCTCTCCGGCGGCCAGCGCCAGCGGGTGGCCATCGCTCGTGCGCTCGTCACTAACCCCAGATTAGTTCTCGCCGACGAGCCTACAGCGAACTTGGATTCCGAGACGGGCAAACAAGTCATGGCTATTATGAGACGGCTCAACGAAGAGCATCACGTCGCGTTTTTAGTGGTCACCCATGACCCGGTGGTCACGCAGTACGCCCAGCGCACGGTGAAGATCCGCGACGGCCAGCTCTTCGATGGAGGACGCCCCAATGGATCTTAAGCTGCTCATCCCGTTAAGAAATCTCTTGCGCAATCGCCGGCGCACCTTGTTGAGCTTAGCGATCATCGCTCTGGGCACGGCGATGATCTACGCCGTGCGCGGCTACGTGGACGAAAGTATTCTCAACATTCGCGCGGGCACAGTGCGACAGTTCGGGAATTTCCAGATCGCTTCGCCCCTGCTGTGGGCGGAGAAGACCGAGAATTTTCAGTATCTGATCCCCCCAGAAAAAGTCGCTCAGATTGCAGAGATTCTCCGCACAATTCCTGAAGTCACGGCGTACACGACGCAGCTCAACTTATCCGGGCTGGCGATCACCGAGCGCAAGACCAAGGTCGTGCGCGCCACGGCCCTCGAACCCCAAAACCAAGCGCTCGACTATAACGATCTCGTCGAGAAGGGTTCTGGGCTTGCCCCCACCGATCGCGCCACGGTCTTAGTCGGCCGCACCCTGGCTGAAGAGCTCCAGCTCCAGCCCGGCGACTTCTTCACCTTGACCACGACGACCGTGGACGGCGCCTATAACGTCGGCCCGCTGCAGGTCGCGGGAATCTATGCGCTCAACAATGCTATCGTCGAGGGCCAGCTCATCTTCATGCCCCTCAGTTATGGACAAACTTTGCTAGACACGCCTGGGGTCACGAAGATCATCGTGAAAATCACTAACATTGACGACACAGATCGCATCGCAACGTTGGTGCAGCGCAAGCTCACCGAAGCAGGCTTGGAGTTTGAAGTGCGCACTTGGGAGCAGCTCGCGGAGTTCTACCGCCAAATCCGGGGATTTTTTAATATACTCTTCGGGTTTCTGACGATCGCGGTGTCGGTGCTGGTCTTCTTTATTGTACTTCAAGTGCTGACGCTCTCGTTCTTAGAGCGCACGCGCGAGGTGGGCACGATCCGCGCCATCGGGACGAAACGCTATCAGGTCTTCCTGATGTTCTTCATGGAGAGCGTCTTTTTGGGAGTGCTAGGGAGCTTGATCGGGATCGTCGGGGGATGGGGGGCCGGACAGGGCTTTAACGCTCTAGGAATCGGCTGGACACCGCCAGGAGCTATTGAGCCCGTTCCGGTGCAATTGCGCTTGGAGTTGAAAAACGCTGTATGGCCGTTCCTCATCAGTGCCATTGCTACGGCGCTCTCGGCGCTCTACCCCGCGCTGCATTCGGCGCGGCTTAACGTCGTAGAAGCGCTCGCGTCCAAATAATAACAGAAGGAGTCAGAGATGTTTCTCAAAATCGCGGCACGGAACGTCCTGCGCAACAAGCGTCGCACCGCGTTCAGCTTGGGTGTGACCGCCCTTGGCGTAGCTATTCTGTACTTCGTCATGGGCTTCATCACCGATAGCTTTGATTCTGTGAAGGTCAATCTTACTCGTGAGATCGGCGCGGTGCAGATCGCCGACGCGAAGCTCTTTGACAATAAGACCGAACGCTATGAATATCTCATCCCCCCAGAGACCCTGGAGAAGATCGTAGCTCTCTTAAGAGACGACCCGCGCGTGAAGGGGTACACGTGGACGTTGGGCTTTGCTGGACTGATCGGCAACGAGAAGGGCAGCACGCTCGTCGTGGGGCGTGGGCTCATCCCCGGAAACCCTATTGAAGACTACAGCGAGATTGTCGTGGCTGGACGGCCCTTGACGAACGACGGCACGCCGCAGATTCTCATCGGGCGGCGGCTCGCAGAGACGCTCAACGTCCGCCCCGGCGATATCATTAACGTCGCTACGGGCACGGCCAGCGGCGCGTTCAACGCCGCCAGCGTGACGATCGTCGGCACCATTCGCTACAATAGTATCGCGCAGGAGGGCCAGCTCGGCATTGTAAACTTAGAGTTTGCCCAGCAGCTCCTGCGCACTCAAGGGGTCGAACGAATTATCGTGCAGCTTGCGGATTTAGACCAAGCCGAAGCATTCGCCCAGGAGCTGAAAGCCAAACTCACGGCTTTAGGAATCCCGCTCGACGCGCGCCCGTGGCAGAAGCTCACGGCATTTTATGATTCTATCAGAGCGTTCTGGACCGTCTTCGCGGCGTTCACGACGATGGGGGTCTTCGTGCTCGCCTTCTTCAGCGTCTTGGAAGTCTTAACGATGTCGTTCTTGGAGCGCACGCGCGAGGTCGGCACGATCCGCGCCATCGGGACCAACAGGCTCCAAGTCTTCCGCATCTTTCTTGCTGAGGGAACGATCTTGGGGCTGCTTGGCGGGGTTTTGGGTGTGATAGCAGGGGCGGCGTTGGGATTATGG
>DAIPXV010000101.1:0-5263 GCA_036783095.1 Candidatus Bipolaricaulota bacterium | reverse complement strand
CCTCTACTTCCATGCCAGTCACAACGGGGGGCGTGATCGTCTCGGCGCAGAACGTCAGCAAGATCTATCAGATGGATAAGGTGCACGTCGTGGCGCTCGACGGTGTGAGCTTCTCTATAGATGAAGGGGAGTTTGTCGCGATCATGGGGCCGTCGGGGTCGGGCAAGAGCACGCTCATGAACTTAATTGGGTGTTTGGATAAGCCCACCTCGGGGACGATCTCCATTGATGGCACGGATATCTCGCGCTTGAATGACCGACAGTTGGCGCGGCTGCGCGGCTCTCAGATTGGCTTTGTCTTCCAGACGTTCAACCTCATCCCAAGAATTGACGCGCTGGCCAACGTCATGCTCCCCATGACGTTTGTGGGGAAGCTCTCGCCCAAAGAGCGGCGCGCCCGCGCGCAGCAGCTGTTGGAGAGTGTGGGCCTGGGCGCGAGATTACACCATCTGCCCAGCGAGCTGTCCGGGGGCGAGCGCCAGCGGGTGGCTATCGCCCGTGCCCTCGCCAACGACCCCAAAATTCTCTTGGCCGATGAGCCCACAGGCAATCTCGATACCAAGACGGGCAAGACGATCTTAGAGCTCTTCGTCGAGCTCAACAAGGGCGGGCGCACGGTCGTCGTCGTGACCCACGACGCCGCGGTCGCTTCATATGCCCGAAGAATCCTTCGCCTGCTCGACGGCAAGATCGTGGGAGACGAGAGACTATGAGCTTCGCTGAGGCGCTCAAGCTGAGCTGGACCAACATTCGCGCGCACAAGCTGCGCAACGCTCTCGCTGTTTTGAGCGTCACTATTGGGATCGCCGCGGTGATCGCCATCGTCACGATGACGACGGGGTTACAAGACGCATTGCTCGACACCCTAACCAAAGATCTCTTGCGCGCCAATATGATCACGGTGAACGTCGAGGGGAGCGCAGGGCTCTTTGGCACAGCGCAAGTCTTCTCCAGCCGCGATGTCGAACAGCTCCGAAAGATTGCTGGCGTGAAGACGGTGGACGTCATCGGGCGTGTGCGCGGCGATGCGCTCTATTTCAACAATCGTCGGCTGCTCGATGCTACCACGCGCATCACTACGAGCATAGATCTCATCCCCTTGGATATCGGGCGCAGTGTCCAAGCTAAGGGCGAGATCGTCATCGGGGCCCGGATCGCCGAGATCATCTGCCGTCGGATCTTTGCCGAAGAGCGCCAGATCTCCGAGAACGACGAAGCCCTTAAAGAAGAATGCAAGAGCCCCGGCACCAAGCCCGATCTTGCGCAGCGCATCTTGGGGCAGTCTCTGAAGCTGCGCTTTCTCGGCACCGACGGCCAATTGAGCGAGGACGAGCTGCAGATCGTGGGAATCGTCAAAGATTCGCAGTTTATCAGCGGGACAACGTGTTATGTCAGCCCCGCTTATCAGGGCTTCACGGAGATCATAGATGGCGTCGAGGTGCCCGTCTACGCCGGTATTATCTTGAGCGTGGCCAATCTCGATCAGCTCGGCACCGTGAAGAAGGCCGTCGAAGAGTATTTTCAGAACCCCAACTCTTCCGATGCGCGCAAGCTCCTGGGCGAAGAGAAGAAGATCGAGATCAACACCCTCGAAGAGATCATCAATGAGATCAAGAAGAGTTTTTTGCAGTTTACAGCGTTCTTGGGCGCGATCGCACTCGTGGCGCTCTTGGTGGGGATGATCGGCGTGATGAACATTATGCTGATCACGGTGAAGGAGCGCACGCGCGAGATCGGCGTGATGAAAGCCACGGGGGCGACGCGCGGAGCGGTGCTCAAGCTCTTCCTTACGGAATCAACGATCATTTGCACCGTGGGGGCCGGGCTGGGAGTGCTCTTTGGGATGTTTCTCTCCGTGTGGTTTATCAAGCTCACGGTCGCTTTAGCTCAAGGGCTGCGGGAGATCCCGTTCGTCCTCGTGCCCGATTGGTATCTCATCGCTGTGCTCACGGGGATAGCTGTGGGGATCGCCAGTGGGCTCTATCCTGCTTGGCAAGCGGCACGAGTCAACCCCATCGAAGCGCTGCGCTATGAGTGATCTTTGAGGGCTTTCACGAACGCGACTGTATGGGTCAGCCAGAGCTGATTGTTCTCGAGGCGCAGCTTCAGTCCGGCGCTCACGCCCGCCCGCGCAAGCTCTTCCATCACTATCTTTAGGTTCTCTGTGCGGATCGGGTCGGCGATCACTTCCATCCATTCATCGTAGGTGCGATCACGTGTCTGGGTATGCACTTCACTGATGCGCAAGCCCACACTTTCAATGAGCGTTCTCAGTTCAGTCTGCGAGAGCATGCGCGCGTGCGAGGGGTCGCGCAGGCGCTCCAGCGCATTGTGCAGCCGGGCTTCGCGCTCGTCTTCTGAAGAGATTGTGTCCGAGATCACGAGTCGTCCCCCGACTTTGAGCACGCGGGCCATCTCGCGAATCTCTCGCACCGGCTGAGGGAAGTGATGCACCGCTAAGCGACAGACGACGACGTCAAACTCGCTGTCTTTGAAGGGCAAATGCCCTGCTTCGCCCAAGACAAAGTGCACGTTGTGTACCTCGCGAGCATGGCGGAGCGCGCGGGCTTTCGCAAGCATCCCCGGAGAGATATCGACGCCCACAACCTCGCGGGCACAGGGCGCGCACACGAAGCTCACTAGTCCCGTCCCGCAGGCTACATCGAGCACACGATCATCAGGGCCTATCTGAGCGAGCTGCACCAGCTGCTCCAGCATAGCGCGCTCCTGCGCCGAGAGCTCGCGGCGGAACCAGCGCTCGGCCTGACGGTCAAACTCCTCCTGAACAAGTAAATCTCGCGGATCCATGCCCTTAGGGTATAACACCTCTGCGTCTCTTCTTCAAGTTGGTTGACAGCTTTCTATCGTCTGAGTACGATGTTTTACTCTGTACTGCGGGGAGGTATTATGAAAAAGATGGACTGGACAGCGTTAGGCAAGGAGACGGCACAACTGCTCTCGGAGCTCATTCAAATAGATACGACAAACCCACCAGGGAACGAACAGGGAGCGATCGAGTATCTGCAGAAGAAGCTTGCTGCCGCGGGGATCCCCAGCGAGACCTTCGCCAAGGATCCCAAGCGTCCGAATCTTGTGGCGCGGCTGCGAGGGAGGCGTCCCGGCAAGAAGCTCTTATTGCTTTCGCATGTGGACGTCGTCCCTGCGCCCGATCCCACACGATGGAAGTACCCTCCCTTCAGCGGAGCCATCGCCGAGGGGTACGTATGGGGTCGCGGCGCCCTCGATATGAAGGGCATGACCGCGATAGAATACTCAGTCTTTACGCTCTTCAAGAGGGCACACTTTGATTTTGCCGGGGAGCTCATCTTCGTCGCGACCGCCGACGAAGAGCAAGGGTCCACCTACGGGGCTGCATGGCTCGCTCAAGCGCATCCCGAACAGCTTCGCGCCGATTGGTGCCTGACTGAGGGAGGCGGCCTACCCCTTCAAATCAGTAATAAAGTCTTCTACACTATTGAGAGCGTGGAGAAGGGCCTCTGGTGGATGCGTGTGCGCGTGAAGGGGTCATCAGGGCATGGCTCGCTCCCACACCCCGATAACGCTCTCGCCAAAGCTGCGTATATTATCGATCGAGTCGCTCACTATAAGTTCCCCAAGAAGATCGCCCCGGCGGTGCGCGAATTTATTCTGAGAGCCAGCGACGCTCTGGGGCCAGAGATCAAAAAGTTTGCCCTCACGCTCTTAGACGAGTCTTATGAAGGCGAGCTGCCCCCTTTGCCCCCAGACGCTCCCATCAGCACAACGCTCCTGAACGCCCTCGTGCGCACGACCATCTCCCCAACGATGATCCGCGCGGGCGTCAAAGAGAACGTCATCCCCGACAGCTGCGAGTTTGTCCTAGACTGCCGGCTCGTGCCAGGCTACACCCACCAAAAAGTGCGCGAGACGCTCCTCGAGCTCGCCGATAGATATAAAGACGAGATCGAGATCGAGACGATCCAATCCCACGAAGCTTCTGAGTCGCCCATTGATGACCCGTTCTATAAGCTCATCGAGCAGACGGTGAGAGAAGAACTTCCTCATGTGGAGACAATCCCCATCATGCTCACGGGGGCGACGGACTCGCGGTTCGTGCGCGAGCTGGGAGTGAGATCGTATGGGTTCTGCCCGCTCTCCACAAAGATGAGCCTCGCCGATCGCGAAAAGCTCATCCATAGCGATAACGAACGGATAGATCTCGAAAGCTTAGAGTTGGGGGTGCGGCTGCTGAGCACGATCGCCCAGAGAGCCTTGGAGGCAACATAATGAGTATGACCCCAGAAGCATTCCTTGATGCCCTGATGCAGATCCCAGGCTTAGTGAATCCCATTGTCTCGCCAAACGGGCGATGGGTGGCATGGACGTGGTTTCGTGTCGGCCCGGCTGCGGATGTCTTCGTCGCACCGACGGATGGCTCGAGCTCCCCTACGCGTCTGACCGAGACCCCAGAGAATACTTTTGTCGTCTCCTGGACTTCAGATAGCACAGCAGTCATAGTCGAAGAAGACAAGGGTGGCAACGAACGCGCGCAGCTCTTCCGTATTGACATCGAAAGACCCGGCGTGATGATCCCCCTCACTGAGCCCGATCCTCACTATTATGTGCGCGGGGGACAGCTCCATCCCAACGGCCGCTGGCTCGTCTACGGCGCAAACTACGACGCCGAGACTGCTCAAGAGATCGAGCCCACTCTCATATATCGCCACGATCTCGTTACGGGAGAGCGCCTCGTCTTAGCTCGTCCGCAACGCCCCGGCTACATCGTGCCCCAGCTCAACCTCCAAGGGACGCATATTCTCTATCCGCGCAAAGATCTTCATCCCGCGGGGACTCAGATCTGGCTCGTGGACATCGAGGGTCGCGACGACCGCGAGATCTTAAATTTCGGCCCCACTGTCAAGATAGAAGCCTCGTGGTTCCCTGACGGCCAGCGCGTGCTCTTCCTCGCCGAAGCTAAGACCCACCGGCGCGTGGGCATCTGGGAGATGCGCACTGAGAAGATCACGTGGCTGCTCAATGATCCCCAGCGCAACATTGAGTATGCGTTCGTGCCGGCCAACAGCTCCAAGATCGTGCTCGTAGAGATCGTGCAAGCGCGTGTACGCGCGTCGTTGCTCGATCCCAAAACCCACAAAGAGTTTGTGCTCCCTCAGATCGAAGGGAACCTCATCCCATTAGCTCCTATAGACCCCACAGAGACCGAATGGGGCGGTCAGTATTATAGTGCGCGCCAGCCCGCTGATATAGTGCGATTCTTTCTTGA
>DAIPXV010000100.1:0-5546 GCA_036783095.1 Candidatus Bipolaricaulota bacterium | reverse complement strand
GTTGGGACTGGTGATCTCCGGATCATTGGCGAGTTCGTGCATGCGTTCAGCGGCGTAGAGCAGCTCGATGAGCCGCGCCCAGTGGTTCGCCAATGTGTGATGGACGGGCTTGCCGCCCAACGTCTTATAAAATTCTGTATACGCTTCTTGGGCTTTGGGAGTGGCCATGCCTTCGGCGGCGTTCAGTCTCGCCAGCGGAGCTACGCTGTAGACTCCGCTCTCTGGACCGTCTACAAAGCCCTTCCAGCCGACGTCTTTCAGATAGCAGAACTTGATATAGCTCCAGGGCTCAACGTGCTCCGCGACGTGTTTCAGATACTCTTGCGCTTTGAACTTCAGAAACTCTTTGCCGGTGGGGTCAACGACCCGCAACTGCCCGTCGTAGAAATTGACTCGGTTCTGCTCGTCCACCAGGCCCATATAATACGTCCTATGGGTGTATGCTTCTGAGGTGATCGTCTCGACGTACTGTTTGTTCTTCAAGACGATATCGCGAAAGATCTCTAGGCTGAAGAGCCCGAACTTCACGGCCCTTTCGGCGCCGGCGATGAACTTCTCGCGGTCTTCTTCGGTGAGGGCTTTGGAAATGCCTCCGGGCAGACCAAAGACGGGATGGATGACCTTGCCGCCTGCGAGCGAGATCAGATCGCGCAGCTGCTTGCGCACCCCGATCACTTCGCGCCCGATCTCCAGCCCCACTTTGCCCAAGACCCCCAAAATATTGCGCTGGGCTTTAGGAGCTGTCGGCCCGACGACAAAATCGGGCCCGCCCAGGAAGAAGAAGTGCAGCGCGTGGTCTTCGACAAAGAACGCGCTATACACCATCTCACGGATCTTCTTCGCTGCAGAGGGCGGCTCGACTTTGTAGAGATCATCTAAAGCTTTGGTCGCCGCCATGTGATGCGCCGTAGGACAGACGCCGCAGATGCGCGACGTGATCTGGGGCATATCTTCGGCGGGGCGGCCTACAGCGAACTTCTCAAAGCCGCGTAGCTCCGGGACTTGAAAGAACGCTCTCTCGACGTTGCCCTTCGCATCCAAAAAGATATCAATCTTGCCGTGGCCCTCTAATCGCGTGATGGGATCAATGACGATCTCGCGGGTCATGCGGAAGCACCTCCTGTCCTTGCCTGCTTAGAGCGAACTCTTCTGTGCAAGAGCGACGCCGGCAGACTGTAACGATAGAACGTCCCGACGGGATCGACGATCTGCTCCATCAGTGCCGCGATCTCCTTCTCATCTTCGGAGTCTATCAGCGACGCAATAGCAGAAAGCGCTTTGGCGCCGTAGTCTTTGACGCGGCTTGTCGGGCCGAGACACCCTGTGCAGGGCATATTGGCGCTCACGCAGGGTGCACCGCAGCCGGAGCGCGTCGCCGGCCCAAGACAGAGCAACCCCTGAGCGAGCAAGCACTTCTCTGGGTCTATAAGAGTCTGATGGGGGCGCTTTATTTCTTTCAGAGCTAATTTATCGGGCTTGGTCGGCTTGCGCGGACACTCCTCGCAGAGGGCTTTATCGGGCGCGAGCACCGTCCCCTTGGGCGGAAGCTTATTCTCTAAAATAGCTGTAACAGCGTTGACGATGAGCTTCACCGGCGGTGGGCAGCCCGGCAAGTAATAATCAACTTCGACAGTTTGATCGAGCGTTCTCACCGAATCACGGAACGACGGCAACGTGAGAGCATAGCCGTTGGAGCCAAGCTTCGTCTGCTCCTGGGGGACGACGCCTTCGGGGTTCGTCACGCTGGGCGCTTCTTTATAGACATAGTCGAAGATTGCTTGGCGATCCCACAGATTCGCCAGCCCCGGTACACCCCCAAGATGCGAGCAGCTTCCAAAGGCGATCAGAAGCTGAGACTTCTTGCGCAGAAGCTCGGCCATCTCTTCTTGCTCGGAAGTTCGGATCGCGCCGTTGACGAAACACGCCGCGAGTTCGCCGTCCTTCATAGCCTCGACATCGGAACGCTTAAAGTCGAGCGCCACCGGCCAAAACACTATGTCGACAGCGTCAACGACTTTGAGGATGTCTTCAGCTAAGTCGACGACGGCTTCCTCACAGCCCCCGCACGAGGCACACCAGTAGAACCCGACTTTGGGCTTGCTCATCATGCACCTCCTTGGCTGCTAACTCCCACAGCCTCCAGTGATGGTGCTTCAGCTCGATGGCTAGGCCTCTCAAGATGCAACGGCCCTAGCTTGCGAATAGTCTCAGCCATCTCGTTCATGACTTTCTGCACCCGATCCCCTTCAGACGCCGAGATCCACTCCAATCTCAGCCGTTCTGGTTCAATGCCCATCTCCGTGAGCAGGCGCTTTAATAGCGTGTAGCGTCGTAGGGCTTTATAGTTGCCCGCTTGGTAGTGACAATCTCCCGGATGGCACCCGCCGATCAAGACCCCGTCGGCCCCGTCGTGAAATGCCTTGAGCACGAACTGCGGATCGATCCGTCCAGAGCACATCACCCGGATGATACGCGCGTTGGGGGCATAGGTCATCCGCGAGATGCCCGCCAAATCTGCCGCCGTGTACGTGCACCAGGTGCAGAAGAACGCCACGATTCTGGGCTCCCATTCTTTAGACATAGCTCAACACTCCTTCGATCTCATGATAGATCTGCTCGTCCGTGAAGAGATGCTGTTGTGCCGCACCCGACGGGCAGGCCGCGACACACGTGCCGCAGCCTTTGCACAGGGCTTCGTTTATAACAGCAATACCCTTATCGCTGTTGAAGCTGATGGCATTGAACGGACAGAGTGGGATGCACGTCTTGCACCCAGAGCAGAGCTCTTCTTGGATGAACGCGGTGTTGGGCTCCAGCTCGACGAAGCCCCGGTCAATCAGCGAGAGGCCCTCGGCGGCGGCCGCGCCCGCTTGCGCGACCGTGTCTTGGATATCTTTGGGCCCTTGGCACGCCCCAGCGATGAAGATCCCGTCAGCAAACGTCTGCACGGGCGCGAGCTTGGGGTGCCGCTCTAAGAAGAATCCGCCCGTCCCGCACGAGATGTAGAACTTTCGCCGCACCTCGTCGGCATCGGCTTGGGGTTCGAGCCCCACTGCGAGCACGACCATGTCTACAGGGATTCTCCTGATGACCCCGATGAGCGTGTCTTCAGCCCTGATGACGAGCTTGCCCTCCTCGTCGGGGGTCATGGCGTGATCGGTGACTTCAGCGACCCGCCCACGAATGAAGTGAATTCCCTCTTCGAGCATACGATCGTAGAACTCTTCGTAGGCTTTGCCAGGGACGCGCATGTCAATGTAGAAGTTATAGACCTCCGCGCCGGTGCGCTCTTTGATCAAGTGGGCGAGCTTCAGAGAATAGAGGCAGCAGACGCGCGAGCAGTACGAGTTATAGTTTCTGTCGCGCGAGCCCACGCAGTGGATGATCCCGACGGCTTTGGGCTTGCGCCCATCGCGCAGGCGGATCTCGCCGCCAGTCGGCCCGGAAGCATTGGTCATGCGCTCGACTTCCAAAGCTGTGTAGACGTTGGGGTATTTGCCGTAGCCGTAGCGCGGGATTCTGCGCGCGTCGAAGGGCTTGAACCCTGTAGCTAAGATGATCGAGCCCACGACGATCTCGCGGATTTCGTCCTTCATCTCGTAGTTGATCGCCTTGGCTTCGCAGACTGTCGAGCAGAGCCGGCAGTCGCAGCAGATGCCGCAATCGAGACAGCGTTTTGCTTCAGCGATCGCCTGCTCTTGGGTGTAGCCCGTGTGGACTTCGCTGAACGTGCGTCGGCGCGCCAGCTCGATAGAAGGCATAGGGATTTGCTTTTGTACGGCAATCCCGCTGGTATCGATATCGTACCAGGTGCGATAGGGTCCTTCGAGCTCGCGCCCAGCACGCATATCTAATTTATTGAGATAGCGATCGATGGAGATCGCTGCTTTCTTCCCAGCGTACATCGCATTGACGACGACATCGGGCCCAGTGACGCAGTCGCCGCCGGCGAAGACCCCAGGGATATTCGTCTCAAGAGTCACTTCGTCCACTTTGAACGTGCCCCACTTGGTCGTCTCAATGCCGAGCTTTTCGCCGAGCGACGTGATGTCGGGGACCTGCCCGATAGTGGCAATGATCGCGTCGCAGGGGAGCACAAACTCCGAGCCAGGGATCGGCTCTGGAGCGGGGCGCCCAGAGGCATCGGGTGCACCGAGTTTCATCTTTAGACACTCGAGGGCTGTCACGCCCGTCTCTTTGTTCCCCAAGATCGTCTTGGGAGCCGCCAAGAAGATCATCTTGATGCCCTCTTCTTCAGCGGCTTCGATCTCCTTGGGGTCGGCGGGCATCTCAGCGCGCGTGCGCCGATAGACGATTGTCACGTCTTCCGCACCGCAGCGGAGGGCCGTGCGCGCCGCGTCTATCGCCGAGTTGCCCCCACCAATAACTAAGACTCTGCTGCCAAGCTTGAATGGGCCCTCAAGATTGACTTTTCTCAAGAACTCGATCCCGCCCCAGACGTTAGGCAGGTCTTCGCCGGGGATGTTCAGTTTGCGCTCGACGTGCGCCCCGATCGCGATAAAGACAGCTGAATATTGTTTCCGCAGCTGCTCTAAAGTGATCGCCTTGCCTACGGGGGTGTTGGTCTTGATCTCGATCCCGATCTCTTTCAGTCTATTGATCTCTTTGGTGATGACGTCTCGAGGGAGCCGAAATGCGGGGATCCCTACGGAGAGCATGCCGCCGGGGACGGGCTGCGCTTCGTAGATCGTGGGCCAATAGCCCCGCTGGCGCAGCTCGTAGGCACACATTAAGCCCGCCGGCCCAGAGCCGACAATTGCTACTCTTTCTGAGCGATTCACCTTGGGCTGCGGAAGCTTATAGTCGGGGAAGAGATCAGTGACGAAGCGCTTCAGCCCCGGAATATTGAGGGGCTCGTCTACAGTGCCCCGTGTGCAATTGACGGTGCACGGGTGGGTGCAGATGCGCCCACAGATGGACGGCAGCGGATTGTCTCTCAAGATAACGTCGAGGGCTTCTTTGAATTTCCCATGAGCGATCAGCGTGATATAGCCCTGGGCGTTCTGATGAATAGAACACGCGGCTTGGCAGGGGGGCGTGCCCCGGCGCGAGATCGTGAAGGCGTTGGGCACGGCTTGGGGGAAGGGGCGATAGATCGCTTTGCGCATCCCAAGCCCTTCGTCGAACTCCGAGGGCACGCTCACAGGGCAGACTTCGGCGCACAGGCCGCATCCCGTGCACGTGTCTTCATTGACGTAGCGCGCCTTGCGCCGAATCTTCACTTTAAAGTTTCTCAGATCATACGGTTCCACAGACTCGACTTCGGAGTACGTCAACAGCTCGATATTGGGATGGACGCGGACTTGAGTCATCTTGGGGGTGAGAATACACGCCGCGCAGTCGAGGGTGGGGAAGCACTTGTCAAACTGCGCCATGTGGCCCCCAATAGTGGGCTCGCGCTCTACTAAATAGACTTTCTTTCCAGCATCGGCGATCTTGAGCGCGGCTTCGATGCCCGCGATGCCTCCGCCCACGATCAGGACATGCGGATGGACGGGGACGCGCTTCTTCTCCAAGGGTTCGTG
>DAIPXV010000099.1:0-5696 GCA_036783095.1 Candidatus Bipolaricaulota bacterium | reverse complement strand
TGGTAGAGCGTGTCCCCCGCGACGTGAAAGACGATCTCGACGATCGAGCCCTTGGCCCACGGGAAGCCCTTATAGTGCGGCGGCTGCCACGTCGCTTCGTCGGGCTGGACGCCCCTGAGCGCGGCGCGGAGCGAGTGCCATCGGCTCCCGTGATACGCCGCCTCAAACTGCCTCTGCACGTGCGTGACTATCACGCGTTCAGCGCTCATGGTCTAGAAAAGAATGCGAGCCCCACTCTGTGGGGCTCGTCGCTTTCGTGGTCGCTTTCCCTCTCCCCTGTGTTCCCTGCAAGGAGGTTCTGTATATGTTTAGAAGGTCAGCCGTATCATACTGAGCGCTCCGTTCCAAGTACATGGAGAGCGGGTGAAAATTGGGTGACTACAATTCTTTTTGAAAGATCGCTCTTTCCAGCGAGAGCGGTCCTGGGCCGGTCAGCAGGAGCGCCAGACACCCAGCTAAAAGAGCTAAATCAAACTCATAGCCGGGGCGCCCCTGGGCCCCTAGCAGCCCTCCCTGCAGCTTCACCGTGAAGATCGCCACGATCATAACAATAGAGAGCAAGAGCGCCCAATAGCGCGTGAAGACCCCCAGAATCAGCCCGATCCCCCCTACAAGCTCCACAAACGCCACGATGAACGCCGAAACCTCCGGCAGCGGGATCCCCACACTCCCAAAGAATTGGGCAACGCCCCCTAGCCCCATAGAGAACTTCTGCCAGCCATGAGCGGCAAAGATAAGCCCTATGGCTATTCGTAGGGGGATCGTCGCCCAATGGCTCAACCCGCCAAAGACGCGCTCGAACATCTGACCACCTCCTGAAAAGTACAGCCATCATAGCAAAAGGAGCCCCTCGAAGACAAATCTTTTAGCGTTCGACGAGCCACCAGAGCTTGCGCAGGGCCAAGTCTAGTATAAACAGCGCTAATGCGAATACGAGCGCCCACGGCCACAGTTCCGTAAAGCCCTCTTGGGCGATCTTCCCCGAGGGCGGGGGCAAGATCAGTCGCTCTAGGACTTGCCCGCCTGTGGCGCGCGTGATCTCCTGGACAAACTCGCTATTGAGCCCAACTTTTCGGTATTCTTGGGCATAGGGGATCACGAAGGGCTTTGTGATCTCGCCCATGAGCTGATCAGACCGCTGGGCTGCTACTCGCAGGATATACTGTCCTTGGGGAGGGCGCTCTAGATGGGCGCGATACCGCCCTGGCGCTATGGGCGAGAAGAGAAGCTCCCCTCGCAGCGGGCCGGTCAGCTGGCCCGAGAGCGTCGCGTCCGAGATCCAACGATCCCCTTGGCGTATGTCTGTGAGAATTTCAAGCTCTTGATCGTGCACGGCGATTTGCACGGAGAGCTCGCCTTGACGTACGAGGGGGCGATAGAGCTGTGTCAGAGTCTGGGCGAAGAGTTCGCTTAGTCCCGACCAAGAGAGCCATTGAGGGGCTCCCTCACCTTCGAGATCCGTGTTGAGCACAGCGACACGCCCAAGACCGTAGTGTTTGAAGGCCAACAATGGGTTCTCTTCCGGATCTGTTGCGAGCGCTGTCTGCGCTCCGGTGCGCTCGTGCGTGAGCACGTACCCCTGGATAGGAGGGGGCTCTTGCAGGGTAGGGGCGAGGGGCTTCACGGGGGTTTGCCCTTCAATCCAGCGCAGCCGCGCGATGCGCCGCACCTCTCGCAGCGAGAAGACCGGCAGATCAGTAAACTCTTGGACACGCTGGTATCGTCCGCGCCCAGCCGCGGCCAACCCCGTGAGAAACTCTTCGTTGGGGGCACGATCAATCCCTAAGACGGAGACGCGCACCGTGCTCTTTGCAAAGCGTTCATAGAGCTCGCGGTACTCCCGCTCGCGCTTGTTGTTGTTGTGCCCATCGGTGAAGACCAAGATATGCTTCACTTTCGCGCTTTGGCGCTCGAGCGTCTCAAACGCGGCTTTCAGAGCGAAATAGAGATCGGTGCCCCCGTTGGCGCTGAGGCGCTGGATGCTGCTCTGGAAATCTTGGCGATTCCCCAGGGGCTTGAGCGGAACGATCCACTCAAAGTCCGTATCGAAGGCGATCAGCCCAACCCAATCTTCGGGATCGAGCACTTCTAAGCTGCGTAACGCAGCTCGCTTGAGGATCTCTATCTTGGGGACGCCACCGGCGGGATCGCCCATGCTCCCCGAGCGGTCCATCACGAACACTAACGCCAAAGCCGGGATCTGATAGGGCTCTGGGGCCAGATACGAGACGGGCAAGAGCTCCTCTAACTCTGCGAGCTCTTGTGGGGTCTGCTCCTCGAGGTCCATCACGGCAGCTCGTCCTTGAATGACCCACAGCCCGCCTCCAAGATCCCCTACGAAGTTCTTCAGGGCCTGGCGCTCTCTCTTCGTGAGCTGCCCCAAGGGCACATCGTTGAGAATGATCACTTTATACTCAGCGAGCGGGAGCGTCGCTAAGTCAGAGAGTCTCTTCTGATCAAAGGAGAAGCCCGCGCTGCGCACCAGACGAGCGACCGTGCTCTCCCCAACGGAACGCTCGATCACGAGCACTTGCGGCCCACCGCGAACGGTCGTCACCCCGTAGAGCTCGTTATTCTCCGTGAGACGATCAGGCGAAGCTTTCAAATAGACTCTATACGTAAAAGCCCCTGGCGCCTCCAGAGTATCTTGCAAGCGGACTTCTTGAACTCCCGGGGTATATTCGATAGGCGCTGTCTGAATGAGCTCATCATTTCTGTAGAGGAGCACGGTGCCCTGCCCCTGCGTGGTGGCGCCGAGCTGCAGACGGAGGGAGAAGGGCACTCCCAGAGGGGCTTCTTCTGGCAGCTCTAGATCGGAAATCCAGGCTTCGGAGAGATCTCCCCCTAAGGGCCAGATGTGAATAGGAACGCCCTCGCGTCGCGCCCGCGCGACTACGGCAGCAAGATCTCCCTTAGTCGCCTGCCCATCCGTGAAGAGGACGATCTCGCGGCGCCCGCGCCGAGGGAACGTCTCCAATGCTAACTGAATCGCTTGAGCGATGTCCGTGGCCGTTGGGTCGGGCTCCGTTTGGAACCCTGGGAGTGTGGGAGCGAAGCTCGTCTCGATCAGGGGCTCTGCGCCGAAGCTGATCAGCCCGTAAAATGTAGACTCGGTGGGCTGAGCGAGCGCCCGCACGAGCTGGGAGAGCTCAGACGGATCTGCGCCCACGCTGGCTGAGCGGTCAGCTAAAAAATAGATAAAGCGTTCAGAAGCTCCCGAAGAGAGCCGTGGACCAGCAAGCGCGATACAGATCAGAGCGAGCGCTCCCGCACGTCCCAACACAGCAAGGCGCTCGGCTTTGGGAAGGGTGCGCCAGCGCTGGCGCACCGCCCACATCCCACCGACAATGAGAGCGACTCCCACCAACGCCCACGGCGCATCAACGAGCACGCTCATCGGTCCACCTCCCGCCGACGAAAGACCCCGCGATAGTACCAGAAAAACTCTATTAGAAGCGCCCCGAGTGCCACCCACGCCCCGACATGCCAAAGCGGGGTATGCGCATAGCTCTCTATGACTCTTGAGGAGGGCTCTCTCCTAGCAGTAGGAGTGCTCTGGGGACGGTTGATCTCGGACTCGCTTGGATCGAGGTTGATCGCGGTCTGCTCGGCAAATCCCGGCGTTGCCAAATCTTCTGAGATGAACTGCTCAGAGGGCAAGCCCAGCTCAGGCATGAGCCAGAAGAGACTGTTGCGCACCAAGATGGGAAAGCTCGGAGTCAGCACGAGTGGGGAGTCTTTGAGGTTGACCCCAAGATAGATGAAGCTCACGCTTTCTGATCTGTATGCTGCTAAAAGGGGCTGATCCTCACAAGTGATCAGTGTCTGCACATTGGGGGCGAGCTTGGTTTCCAGAAGCATTGAGGGGAGTAAGTGCTCTGCACGTACGTTCTGCACCAGCGCGTGATTGGATGTCGCTATCTGAGGGGGCTTAGCTTCTTTGACGTTCCCCGTATGCAGCACCCACGGCTTGGCACTGCTGTTGATGAGCAGGGCTCTGCCCACAAAGCTGTGTATTGTCGTGTCATGAGCAATGATGAGATCAGGAGATTGAGTGTCACTGGCTTGGATGTGTACTTCGGCGAAGGTGCTCAACGCGCGCATGAGGAAGAAGTTGCGCTCCCCAAGCCAAAGAATTTTTAGCTTGGGTCTCCTGGGAATGACCGAATAGCGGACGTTGTCGAAAGGAAAGTCGTCTACTATATCAAGGGCAGCGCGAAAACGATGGCGCAACGGTGCAAGCGTTTCGATGGCGCGAGACCCTTCGGGTTCTACGTCTATGTGCTGGCTGAAGATCTCTGTCTCTTCAACGAAGAGCTTGAGATTCCCTTCGAGCGGTTCTTGGGAGAAATTCTCGACGCGGGCCCACAAAGTAACTTGGGGCGTTCCATCGGGCAAGGGCCGGGCAGCAAAACCCGTGATCGCTAAGTTTTTGGCAGACTCGCCTACGGGAAGCCACGTGACAGCGAAGGGCAGCGAGGGCTCCCGATCGCTAATGAAGATCGCTTCGTCGAACGTGTCGAGCTCCCCTTGGCTGCGCAGGAGCTCGATGAGCTCTGAAGATCTCACGTCGCTCTGCAACGTGGGCTGGGAGCTCGCTATAAGTTTCAGGGCGCGCGCGCGGTCTTCGGTGAGGGGCACAAGGAGCTTTGGATTTCGCTGCGCTTGAATCACGGTCAGCTGGCTCGGACGCCGACGCTCGATGAGCTCTTGAGCGATCTTGAGGGCTTGCTCGTAGCGCGTCAGATCACCGTGAGATGTTTGCATGCTCGCGCTGCCGTCAATGATGAGCGCGAGCGTGCCGCCTCCGAGGAATTCTTGAGTGAGGGTAGGCCGGGCGAGACTGAAGACGAGCGCGACGAGCGCGGCCACCTGCACGAGCAGTAACCAAATCTTCGTCCAGAGGAACACGAGAGCGCTGCGCGGCCGCTCTTGTTCCTCGGACCAGAGCCAGATCGCAGAGACCGTCACGCGCTCCTCGCGCCGCCGCAGAAAATATAAGAAAGCGATGAGGGCGCTCAAGCTCAACAACCCGAAAGCCCACGCACTCAGAAAGATCATACAAAGAGCACCCCGCGAAGATCCTCAAAGAGTGCGCGCTCCAGCGGCCGCGCCGCTGAGAGCAGCTTATATCGAATCTGATGCGCGCGGCAGAACGCCTCCAAATTCTGCGCATAGCGCAGAAGCCGCTGACGATAGCGGGCGACTGCGCTTGAGGAAACCGAGAGCTCTCTGGCGAGCTCGCTGTCTACTACTCGTGCCTCGTGGTGTAGAGGAGGATCGAGATCGTGGGCTGCGAGAATCTGAATAATCGCGATCTCATGGCGCTTGACTAAGAGATGGAGCAGCCCTTGCTCATACCCAAGTTCATCAAGCATATCGCTGAGCACGATGAGTAAACCTCGGCGCAAGGGGAGCTTGCTCAATTCTTCGAGGGCTGCACTGAGGGACGTCTGATCGAGAGGCTCAAGCCCTTCAAGGAAGGTGAAGATCTTCTGAAGGTGGGAGGGGCCACTGCGCGCCGGCACCCCGGAGACGATTCTCTGGGCAAAGGCGAATACCCCCACACGGTTCATGTCTTTCAGCGCGACGTGCGCCAGAGCCCCAGCAAGCTCAGTCGCATATCTGAGCTTCTCTCCCACGGCCATGGAGCGGCTCGTGTCGATCACAATATAGACGGGGATGTTCTCTTCGCG
>DAIPXV010000098.1:0-5770 GCA_036783095.1 Candidatus Bipolaricaulota bacterium | reverse complement strand
GTGACCGTCGGATATCTCTATGCCTTCCCCTGGAACGGCTGGGGGCTCACCGACAGCGATGGAAACACAGGGGGAAGTTGGCTTGGGCCTTTGGATCGTCTCAGCGGCCCTGTCGTCACGGTCGCGTTCAGTATGGATATTGCCAGCCTAGAGCGCCCTCACGTAGTGATTGATTCTATTCGCTATCGGGGCAACGACGAAGTCGTGACTATTGTCAATCGAGGTCGTCGCGAGGTTGATCTCTCCGGCTGGCAACTGATCAGCAGCACCGCTGAAGATAACGAGCGAATCGCTCAGGTCTTTATATTCCCGCAAGGGTGCATAGTGCCTGCGGGCGGCAGGGTCCGAGTGCACTCCGGGACAGCAGAGTTGGGGAGGACGAACACTCCATGTGGCCAGGCCGAGAGTGATCTCTATGATCGTTATGCCAGCGTAGACCCGGAGAGTACCGAGGTCTGGGATGACCGCGCTGATGCGGCATGGCTTCGGGACGCCTACGGCGAGGAGATAGATCACTGCGTCTACAAATCCAAACCCGAATTAGATGCCACAGAATGCCGCTAGCAAGCTTAAAGGGATCGTGATCGTGGGTTTAACGGGCTTTTAGATGGTATCTTGCATTTGTGAAAAAAATCTTGTAAGCTGCCCGCGAGGTGGTGCTCATGAGGACGACCGTGACTTCGCGCGGGCAGACCGTTGTCCCGGCTCGGATTCGCAGGGCTTATCACATCGGCCCACAGACGCAGTTGGAGTGGCTTGATGACGGACAGACCATTCGCGTAGTACCCATCCCTCAAGACCCAATCCGTGCTGCCAAGGGGATCTCCCAGGGGCTCCATGCAAAACTCCTCAAGGAGCGAGAGCGGGAGCGGCGCTGTGGCTGAGCTCTACGTGCTGGACACGTCAGCAATCCTCGCCTTCACTGATCAGGAGGAGGGGGCTGAGGAAGTGGAGAGGCTCCTAGACGCTGCTCAGGCTCGGCAATGCCGCCTGGAAGCATGTGCCATAAGTTCGATGGAGCTCTATTATCTGGCACTGAGAGAGGCAGGAGAGGATGAAGCTGCTCGGTTGATCGCGGTGGTCAAGGCCTGGCCTCTGACATGGATCTATCCGCATGAGAAGATGTTGCTGCAAGCGGGAAGGTTCAAAGCTTTCTATCGTCTCTCGATGGCCGATGCCCTGATAGCAGCGGTGGCGAAGCTGCGACAAGCGACGCTGGTTCACAAAGACCCTGAGTTGGAAGCGCTCGCGCCAGAAGTGGCTCTGTTGAGCCTCCCATTCAAAAAGAGGGCGCAGTGATCACGCGATCTGTGGCTCTGCTCGGTTCGACTGGCTCGATCGGCACCCAGACTCTTGCAGTGATCGAAGCCCTCAACCAACAGGGGCATAATTTCTCGGTCGTCGCTCTTGGGGCGGGAAAGAATATCGAACTTTTGGCAGCGCAAGCCCTGCGATTTCAGCCCGCGCTCATCGCCATTGAGCGGGCTAAAGATATCAGCTATCTGAAAGATCTTGTAAAGACTGATTGGAGCGGGGAGATCGTCGTTGGGGAGGAAGGGCTGCTGGCGGTCGCGACCCATCCTCAGGCTGACCTTGTCGTCAACGCCTTGGTGGGCATCACGGGATTAATCCCCACCCTCGAAGCCCTCAAAGCTCATAAGATCGTCGCATTAGCGAATAAAGAATCATTGGTCGTGGGAGGGCATCTTGCCGCGGAGCGGCAAGGTGTACAGTCCAGACGAAGTCTGGTCCCCATCGACAGCGAGCACAGCGCGATCTTCCAGATTATCGAGAATCTCCGTCAGCCCAGCGAGATCGAGAGAATTATCTTGACAGCCTCAGGCGGGCCGTTCCGCACTCGGCCCTTAGAGTCGTTCGATACGATCACCGTCGCGGAAGCGCTGCAACATCCTACATGGCAGATGGGCAAACGCGTCACCATAGACTCCGCTACGCTCGTCAATAAAGCGTTTGAGGTGATCGAGGCCCACTGGCTCTTCGATCTGCCCTACGAGAAAATCTCTGTGCTTATTCACCCGCAGAGCGTCGTGCACGGCTTAGTTGAGCTGATAGATGGAACTATTCTGGCTCATCTGAGCACGACGGATATGAGGCTGCCCATTCAGTATGCCCTCACCTATCCGGAGCGCGAGCGATCTTCTGTAGAGCGACTGGATTTGGTCAAGCAGAAGTTAGAGTTTGCACCGGTGGGGCGCGAACGCTATCCGGCGTTCTGGCTGGTCTGCGAGGCGGGGCGGCGCGGCGGCACCTTTCCCGCGGTCGCCAATGCAGCCGACGAGGTCCTCGTGCAGAGATTTTTAAATCGAGAGATCTCGTTTGTGGGGATCGCTCGGGTATTAGAGCAGGTGCTCGCAGAGCATGAAAGCGTCGCTGAACCCACGATTGAAGAGATCTTTGAAGCCGACCGCTGGGCCCGCCGGCGGGCTAGCGAGCTCGCCCAAGATTCGCTATGATAAATAGATATTGAGGCGAAGCCCCTCACCCCTCTGGCTCCCCTCTCCCTCTGAGGGGAGAGGGGATGGAGGTGAGGGTGATCGCTCCTGAAAGGAGAAACTATAGAATCAGGACATGGAGAACGCACGAAAATGGTTTGCTGTGTCGGCTGTTCTGTTGTTGGTCTTGGTGCTCATCGTTGCGCTCGATAACTACAATCAGGAGTGGAAGCAGTATCAGCGAGCGTATCTGATCAAGGTGCTCACCGAGAGGACTCAGGTCCAAAAGGGCTCGCTCTCGCTGCTCGATCAGCTTATCATTGCAGTGCAAGCCGAGTCGAATCTCCAGATCAGGAAGGTCGTCACCGAGGTAGGCCGCAGTGCCGATCTGTGCATGACGTGTCATGTCAACGTGGGCGTGCCGGGGTTCGCGGCTGAGCCCCTTAAAGATCTCTTAGAGACTCATAAAGATCTTAAAATCGTCGAGCAGCTGCCGTTCGATCAGGTAGGGTGCACGGCGTGTCACGGGGGGAACTCACTTGCGCTGCGCTCTGAGCTAGCCCATCACGAGATGCGGACGCGGTTCGCTCAGATCTTTGAGGAGAGCATTGAGAAGTTGCGCTCGGAGCGCTGGGCCGAGCGCCAGCGCGGTATCGAGCGCATCCGCTGGATGACCGCGAACGATTTCGGGTTCGTCTTTAATGCCCCCAAAGAGCAGCGTGAAGCTGCGATCGCTCGGATTCTTGCGTGGTGGCAATTGCACAAAGATACGTTCTTGGTCGAGGGCTTTGGGGAGCGTAGCTCGCCCTTCCGCACCGAAAACCCCCAAGCGAAGCTCATTGACCAGCGCACCGACGTCTCAATCGCTGGGGAGCCGTTGCAATTTGTCGGCTCGGCGACGTGTGTGGCGTGTCACGGCCACCCGGAGATCAGCGACGTCTATATTCCAGAATCGAGCAAGCGCCACGTCGAGATCTGGTTCCGCCCAGAGTTCATGACGAGCAAGAATATCGAAGAGTTCAAGGACCATCCGTTCATAGACCAAGAGACCCTCAAGACGATGGACGTGACGTGCGAAGCGTGTCATGGCCCAGGGAGCGAATACACAAAATTGATGCAGAAGGGGATGGCGTTGGAAGCTGCGGGCCAGAGCGTGGAAGCCGCCGCGCTCATAGGCAAAGCCAAGGAGATCGCGCGGACCAACGCACGACAGAACATCAGCGAACACGATCCCGCGACAGGGTACTCCCGCGTCTGGGCGATCTTTGAGAGATTGATCGAAAAGGCCCTCGCGGCCAAAGGGCAGCACCGCCCCACGGAGTAACCATGCTTCGCCTGGACCATTCGTCTTGCCGCCGGCAAGGTGTACAGTCCAGACGAATTTTGGTAGAATGAAGTCAGAGTATTTTACTCGGATTTTGGGGTGTCTTCTATGAGAGTGACGCGCAAGAGCGATTACGGGTTGCGGGCGCTGTGTACCCTCGCTCGCCAGTACAATGGAGAGCCTGTCTCCATCGGGCAGCTCTCCGCAGAGCACAAGATCCCTGAGCCGTTCTTGGAGAAGATCATGCAGGAGCTGCGGGAGCACGGCTTGGTCGAGGCGACCCACGGGCGCGGTGGCGGGTATCTGCTCAAAAAGCGGCCGTCGCACATCTCGCTGCGCGAGATCGTGCACGCCCTCGACGGCCCCATTGCCCTGGTGACTTGCTTAGACCCAAACTTAAAGTGCTCCATCGAGGCAGATTGTCCCACAAGCTCTATCTGGGAGATCATCAATCAGAAGCTCGACGAATATCTCAATTCGCTCACCTTGAGCGATGTCATCAATATGCAGCAATCTGAGCGAGTGAAGGTTTCATCATGACCCTGAGCGAGCGTGCCCGTGCAGCCCTCCAGGCGATAGAGATTCCTCGTGCTCGTCGGTCTTTAGGTGATCTCGTGGAGAACCTCTCGATTGACGGGAAGACCGCGCATGTTCGCGTACGGTTGCTCCCAGCGTATGTATCGAAGTCACAGCTCAAAGCGTGGGTTGAGCAAGCCCTCAAGACCCTCCCTGAGATCGAAGCCGTGCACGTCGAGTTTGCCCAGACCCCACGACAAGCTCCCCGCGTCGCCCGCCCCCCACAGAAGCTGAGCTTCCCTCAGATTGCCCATATTGTCGCGATCTTCAGTGGCAAGGGCGGGGTGGGCAAGAGCACCGTTGGCGTCAATCTTGCAGTCGCGCTCGCTCAGCTGGGCGAGCGCGTGGGGCTCTTCGACGCTGACGTGCACGGGCCCAATATCCCCACGCTCCTGGGGCTCACTGAGCCTCCCGCGGTCACAGCGGGCAAGCTCATCCCTGTCTTCAAATACGGTATCTATGCTATGTCCATCGGGCTCTTAGTGGGGGGAGGAGACCCGCTCATCTGGCGCGGTCCCATGATCTCAAAAGCGATCAATGAACTCTTAGAGAGCACGGCCTGGCCGGAGCTCGACTATCTGATAGTAGACATGCCTCCGGGGACCGGGGACGCTCAGCTTGGGCTTGCTCAGGACGTTGAGCTCTCTGGGGCGATTGCCGTGACGACCCCCCAAGAAGTCGCGCTCTCTGATGTGAGAAGGGGCATCGGAGCTTTCCAGAAGCTCAATGTGCCCATCATTGGGATCATCGAGAATATGGCGTACTATCTCTGCCCGCAGTGTGGGCACAGAGCATATATCTTCGGGCAAGGGGGCGGCGAAAAAGAAGCCCAGAGACAGAATATTAAGCTCTTGGGGCAGATTCCCTTAGATCCGAAGCTGCGCGAGCTGGGCGATGCCGGGGTGCCCATCGTTACAGCGCAGCCCGACTCGCCTGCGGCAAGGGCATTTGCTCAGATCGCTGAAGCCGTGCACACACACTTTACAGAAGGGGTGACCTCAAGATGACCGCCGATGAGATCCGCGAAGTGATCCGCGAGAACGTCTTCGACCCGGAACTGGGCTATAACGTCGTAGATTTAGGGCTGCTCTACGACGTTGACATCCGCGATGACAAGAACGTTCGGCTAGAGATGACGCTCACGACCGTGGGCTGCCCGCTCTACGAGCAGATCCAAACTGACTGCGAGCGAGCGATCAAGGAGCACTTTGGGGAGGACGTCAACGTCGAGGTGGATTTTGTCTTTGACCCGCCGTGGAGCCCAGAGATGATGTCCGAAGAGATCCGCGCGGAGATGGGATTCATCTAAATGTCTCTCTGTGTCTACTGTAACAAACGAGCGGGCAAGCGAGCGTGTCCCGCTCTGGGAGGGGCGATCTGTCCCACATGCTGTGGGCAGCATCGCGCCATTGATATA
>DAIPXV010000097.1:0-5789 GCA_036783095.1 Candidatus Bipolaricaulota bacterium | reverse complement strand
CAGCCATCCTTTAAAGAGTGCGTAATAGCTCACCAGTCGAGCGGGGGTGCGCCCAAGATTCAGCGGGAGTCAAGCTCGGCGCCGAAGCCACGGGAGAGTCGCTGGCGCGCCCAGCGACTACGGTAGAGGAGCATTCCGCCCTAGGCCGAAGTCGTGGCGGAAGCCACGGCGGACGAAGCGGAAGAGAGAATGCAGGAATGAGTAGCGCGAGGTGAGCGAGAAACTCACCCACCGAATGCCTCAGGGTTCCTGGGGAAGGCTCATCCACCCAGGGTTAGGCGGCCCTAAGCTCAACCCGCAAGGGGTAGGCGATGGACAGCCGGTTAATATTCCGGCCCCTCTCTGCGGCGATGACCACGGGGGGACGCATCAGGTCGCTTCAGCGGGCGGACGGATGTGCCCGTGCCAGGGGCGAGGCGTCCGGCCGTAGGCAAATCCGCGGCCGGGTCA
The DNA here is from genome assembly GCA_036783095.1 of Candidatus Bipolaricaulota bacterium. Taxonomy (GTDB): domain Bacteria; phylum Bipolaricaulota; class Bipolaricaulia; order RBG-16-55-9; family DRXL01; genus JANXCC01. The sequence continues at coordinate 5,339 of DAIPXV010000097.1, read as the reverse complement.
AGTCGAGCCGAGGCGGAGGTCCTACGGGACCGAAGGAAGAGCGATCAGGTGCCGAGAAAAACCTCTAGGGAGTCGCAGAGAGCCCGTACCGCAATCCGACACAGGTAGGCGGGCAGAGCATGCTCAGGTGGGCGAGAGAACCATGGTCAAGGAACTCGGCAAAATGCTCCCGTACGTTCGCAAGAAGGGAGGCCCCGCGTAGGGCCGCAAGGTCCGAGGGGGTCGCAGAGAGCAGGCTGGGGGGACTGTTTCTCAAAAACACAGCACCCTGCTAACTCGAAAGAGGACGTATAGGGTGTGAGACCTGGCCACTGCTGGAAGGTCAAGGGGAGGGGTTCACGCCCCAAACTGAAGCCCCAGCGAAGGCCGGCCGTAACTATAACTTCGACCGTTGTAGTTACGTAAATAAACCCGACTATATGCGGGAAAGTCCGTCCCCACCAGGGGTGACAGCATCCGACGGTACTTGCCCTTCTCCCAGGGCAGTAACAATCCGATCGGTGCGGACAATCCGCAGGAAAGGCCTTCACCATGCTCGATGTCAAGAAGATCCCTCCTCACATCGGCTGGTATCTGGCGGGGTTTGCAGACGGCGAAGGCAGTTTTAACGTCGTCTTCAGACCACGGAAGGACTACCAGCTTCCGTGGAAGGTCTCCCTCTGCTTCAATATCTCGCAGAGGGAGAGAGTCATCCTGGCCCTCTACAAGCGCTATTTGCGGTGTGGCACCATGAGGCAGCGCCGGGATGGCGTCTGGTATTACGAGGTCAACAATTTCACCGCGATCTGGGAGAACGTCATCCCCTTCTTCAAGAAGTTTCACTTTCTCTCAGCGAAGAAGAAGCGGGATTTTTCGAAGTTCTGTCAGATCGCGCAGCTGATCTCTGAAGGCGCTCATCAGACGCCCGAAGGGATTGAAAAAATCCTCGCAATCCGCCGGGATATGAACGATGGCGGAAAGCGCCGCTACACCGAGGAGGAGATCCGAGCACAGTTGAAGGAATCCTCAGAGACCATACGTCGGGCGCCCCAGAAGGGCGATGATATGGTCCGGTCTCCGTAGCGATACGGAGGGCTCAACTGAGCCGCAGCCCTCTCAGGAGCTGTAACGCAGACAAACGGTTGTTCCGCTACCAAACGGCCGTTATAAAATCCGGCTATATGCTGGAACGGCTCGCTGGATCCCATGCTACCGAGGAGGTGACAACGCATGGGTGGAGCCAATCAGCAGGAAAGGCTCTCCATGACTGAAGCCAAGCGCTGGTTCCTTGCGGGGTTCATTGAAGGGGAAGGCTCCGTGTGTGTCTCGATCAAGGAGCATCCAGCTGCCCGCTTTGGCTACTACGTCGATCCCGAGTTCTTCATCTATCAGCATAAGAGTGGGCTTGCCCTGCTCAAGCTGGCTCAGGAGATCTTTGGGAGTGGACGTATCGCACCAAAGCCGGGCAGTGAGGACGTGCTCGTCTACTCGATTACAAGCAGACGCACCCTGAAAGAGAAAGTCATTCCCTTCTTTGAAAAATATATGATCTTCTCGGCGAAGCGTGATGTGTTCTCGCGCTTCAAAGAGATCGTTGAAGCTATGGAGGACCGCAAGGAGCACTTGACCCCTGAGGGGCTGGTGCGCATCGTCGAGCAGGCGTATGCGATGAACCCAGCCAGCAAGGGGAAGGAGCGGAAGCGTCCGCTCCACGAGGTTGTGGAGAGAATCCTCAGAGGCCGTATGCCGGACACTCCACAAGAGTGAAGAGATGGCCCGATCTTCGCGGCGACGCGAAGCGAACAGAGATGCCTAAGGTAGCGAAATTCCTTGTCGGGTAAGTTCCGACGCGCATGAATGGTATAACCACTCCAGCGCTGTCTTGACCATGGGCTCGGTGAAATTGAAGCACCGGTGAAAACGCCGGTGACTCGCGGCAGGACGGAAAGACCCCGTGGAGCTTTACTGGAGCTTGGCATTGGGTCTCGACGGGTGTTGTGTAGGATAGGTGGGAGCCGGGGAAGTCTCCGCGCTAGCGGGGATGGAGGCGTCCTTGAAATACCACCCTTCGCCCGTTGCGGCTCTAACCTACGGCCGTGCAGCGGTCGGGGGACAGTGCGAGGCGGACAGTTTAACTGGGGCGGTTGCCTCCTAAAGAGTAACGGAGGCGCGCAAAGGTCGGCTCAGCCGGGTTGGCGATCCGGCGGGGAGTGCATGGGCACAAGCCGGCTTGACTGTGACCCCGACAGGGGGAACAGGTGCGAAAGCAGGCCCAAGTGACCCGGTGGCTCTGCGTGGAAGGGCCATCGATCATCGGATAAAAGTTACCCCGGGGATAACAGGCTAGTACCGCCCGAGAGTACACATCGACGGCGGTGTTCGGCACCTCGATGTCGGCTCAACTCATCCTGGGGCTGAAGCAGGTCCCAAGGGTCCGTCTGTTCGCCGGTTAAAGAGTTACGTGAGCTGGGTTCAGACCGTCGCAAGACAGGTCGGTCCATATCCGCCGCGAGCGCAAGAGGCTTGAGGGGCGCTCTCCCTAGTACGAGAGGACCGGGAGGGCTGGACCGCTGGTGTACCAGCTGTTCCGCCAGGAGCACCGCTGGGTAGCTAGGTCCGGACGGGATAAGCGCTGAAAGCATCTAAGCGCGAAGCCCACCCCAAGATGAGGCCTCTGAGAGCCCTGGGAGAACACCAGGTTGATAGGCCGCAGGTGTACGCAGAGCAATCTGCTTAGCCGAGCGGTCCTAATCGCTCCGTCGTTTGCGCGACGCACTCTATTCACTTTTGAGGGATCGAAGCGCCCACGGGGCGTGGAGGTCCGAAGGATTCCAGGTGGCTCAACAGCGGCGGGGAAACACCCGTTCCCATCCCGAACACGGCCGTTAAGCCCGCCTGCGCCGATGGTAGTGGGCTCGTGAGGGCCCGCAAGAGTAGGGCGCTGCCTGGGTTTATTTTTTTTAACGCTGGGGTTGACTTTCCCCACTTCCTTGTGCTATAATAAACACGATTCCTCGGTAGCTCAGCGGTAGAGCAACCGGCTGTTAACCGGTGGGTCGCAGGTTCGAATCCTGCCCGAGGAGCCACGAAGACCGTTTAGAGTTCTCAGTGCATAGTTTTGAGTTTTTTTTATTGAGATCTCTTCCGGAGCGCCTCTTCAATCTCTTGCAGGATAGCCGGATCGTCAATCGTCGAGGGCACGGTGTACGGCTGCCCGTCAGCAATCTTGCGCATCGTCCCCCGCAAGATCTTCCCACTGCGCGTCTTGGGGAGTCGATTTACGATGAGCACGTCTTTCAGCGACGCAATCGCTCCAATCTCTTTTCTGACCATCTGCTTCACTTCAGAGATGATCTCTTCGTGATCACGTTGCACGCCAGCTTTGAGCACCACAAATCCCAACGGCACCTCGCCCTTGAGGCTGTCCGCCACCCCGATCACGGCGCACTCGGCAACATCGGGGTGCTTGGCGACGATCTCCTCCATCTCGCCCGTGGACAGCCGATGCCCCGCGACGTTGATAATATCGTCCACACGGCCCATCACAAAGATATAGCCATCTTCGTCCATATAGCCGCCATCACCCGTGAAATAATACCCTGGGAACGGATCGAAATACGTCTTCTTGAAGTCGTCGTCGCGTTGCCAGAGGGTCATAAACGTTCCTGGTGGCAACGGCTCTTTCACGACGATCACGCCGCTCTCCCCGCGCGGGAGTTCCTTCCCGCTGCTGGGGTCGAGAATCCTCACGTCGTAGCCAGGCATGGGCTTGGTGGCTGACCCGGGCTTAATGGGCAGAAGCTCCAGCCCACAAAAGTTCCCCGCGATCGCCCAGCCGGTCTCCGTCTGCCACCAGTGGTCTATCACGGGCTTTTTTAGTAATCCCGAGGCCCAATAGTACGTATCTGGATCAGTACGCTCCCCAGCGAGAAAGAGCGCCTTGAACCCAGAGAGATCGTATTTTTTCAGATATTCTCCTGAGGGGTCTTCTTTCTTGATTGCCCGGAAGGCCGTCGGGGCTGTGAAGAGCACTTTGACGTTATGCTGTGATATGACGCGCCAGAAGGCGCCAGGATCGGGCGTGCCCACGGGCTTGCCCTCGTACATCACGGTCGTCGCGCCCACAAGTAACGGTCCATAGACGATATACGAATGCCCCACGACCCAGCCCACATCGGAAGCTGCCCAAAAGACTTCCCCAGGCTCGATCCCGTAGATATAGTTCATCGTCCACGCGAGCGCGACCGCGTGGCCCCCATTGTCGCGCACCACGCCCTTGGGCTTCCCGGTCGTGCCTGACGTATAGAGAATATACAGTGGATCCGTCGCAGCTACGGGAACGCACTCCGCGGGCTGCGCCCGCTCCTCGAGCGCAAGCCAATCGAGATCGCGCCCCTCGATGAGCTCAGCGCGCACCTGGGGGCGCTGATAGATGACGCACTTTTGTGGCTTGTGGGTCGCTAGGGCGATCGCTTCGTCCAAAAGGGGCTTGTACGGAATAATCTTCTTGGCTTCGATCCCGCAAGATGCGGAGAGCACGATCTTGGGCTTGGCGTCGTCTATGCGGATCGCTAGTTCGCGCGGAGCGAACCCGCCAAAGACCACCGAGTGAATAGCCCCGATGCGCGCGCACGCCAACATCGCCATGAGCGCTTCGGGGATCATGGGCATGTAAATCACAACTGTGTCGCCCTTGGAGACCCCAAGCTCTCTGAGAAAGCCCGCGATCTTGGCGACGCGATGGCGCAGCTCGCTATAAGTAAATTTCTGAATGGTATTCGTGACGGGGCTATCGTAGATGAGCGCGAGCTGATTGGCTCGCCCACGCTCAATGTGACGATCTACAGCGTTATAGCACGTGTTGAGCACGCCCCCGACAAACCATCTATAGAACGGGGGATTGGACGCATCGAGGACTGATTTCCAACGCTTCTCCCAACTGATCGCCTCAGCGGCCCGGCCCCAAAAACGCTCAGGATTCTCTAAAGATTCCCGAAAGATCTCCTCGTAGAGCCCCATAGCTTGTTGATATTCTAAGCGAGTCGAGCAGCAAGCGCCATGACGCAGATCAGGGCGGGGGAGGGTGTAATCCGGCCCACAGGTTTCTGATATAGACGATCTGCCCCGCGTGATAGAAGTAATGTTCTAAAAGCATCTGAAAGAGCTCTCCCAAAGTGTTCTGGGTCTTGCCGTCTGGGGCTATATAAGTACGGGTCAGATCAGCATCGGTCAAGCTGTCGAGATATCGCTGCACGGCGGAAAAGCCCTCATCGAGCAGCTTTTGGGCGGCTTTCAGATCGCCCCCGTCGCGCTGGAAGCGCTCGGTGAGAGCCTCCCAGGTGAGCCTGCGCTCCCCAAAC
>DAIPXV010000096.1:0-5861 GCA_036783095.1 Candidatus Bipolaricaulota bacterium | reverse complement strand
CATCATGGCCAAGATCGAAGCGAACCACGCCGGCGTCGACGAAGCAATTATACTTGATAGCAACGGCTTTGTTGCCGAGGGGACTGCCGACAACGTCTTCATCGTGAAGCGCGGGACGATCCTTGTCCCCCCAACGGTCACAAATCTCCCTGGCATCACCCGCGAGACGGCGATCGAGCTTGCGCTGCAAGAGAAGATTCCCGTGCGGGAGGAATTCTTCGGTGTCCCAACGCTCTACGCTGCTGATGAGTGCTTTATCACTGGGACGGCTGCGGAGATCGCCCCAATTGTTGAGATTGATAAGCGCGTGATCGGGACGGGCAAGCCCGGCCCAATCACTCAAAGATTAATAGAAAGATTCCGAGCGATCACAGGAATCCCAGAGACAGGGACTCCCATCTATGAATAATAGCGTGCGAGTTCGATTCGCCCCAAGCCCCACGGGGGAGTTGCACGTTGGGGGAGCGCGCACCGCGCTCTTCAATTGGCTCTTCGCTCGTAAATATAATGGCGTCTTTATTCTCAGATTCGAAGACACGGATATCGAGCGCAACCGCCCGGAGCTGATCGAGCCCATCGTAGAGAGTCTTCGTTGGCTAGGACTGCTCTGGGACGAGGGGCCATACTTCCAGAGCCAGAGATTCTCTCTCTATCGCGAGTGGGCCGACAGACTCCTTAAGGAGGGTAGAGCGTATAAGTGCTACTGTACGCCGGAGGAGCTTGAGCAGAAGCGCCAGAGGGCTTTAGCTGCTAAGCAGAAGCCCCTCTACGATAGACGTTGCCGCCATCTCTCCCCTCAAGACGAAGAGAAGTTCATTCGCGAGGGGCGCCAGCCCGCCCTCAGATTGAAGATCCCCGAATCGGGGACGATCGTTGTTAACGACGCGATCCGGGGGCGGGTGGAGTTCGATCTTGCGGAGTTGGACGATTTTATTCTCTTGCGCTCCGATGGCCGGCCGACGTATAATTTCGCCGTTGTTGTTGATGACATCACGATGGGCATCACCCACGTCATCCGCGCCGACGAGCACCTCAACAACACTCCAAAGCAGATGCTGATCTATCAAGCGTTTGGGCATCCTTTGCCCGTCTTTGCGCACGTCCCTATGGTCTTGGCTAAAGATCGCAGTAAGCTCTCCAAGCGCCACGGAGCAACAGCCGTCTTTGAGTTTCGCGACCGCGGGATCCTCCCTGAGGCGTTAGTCAACTATTTGGCTCGACTAGGTTGGTCCTATGGCGATCAAGAGATCTTCAGTAGGGAAGAGCTGATCGAAAAATTTTCGTTGGAAGCGATCCATCCCTCAGCGGCGATCTTCGACGAAGAGAAGCTCTTGTGGCTCAATCAGCACTATCTCAAGACGAGCGATCCCAAGCGTCTTGGGGAGCTTGTGCGCCCGTTCCTCGTGAAGCGTGGGATTCTGAGCGAAGCTGAAGCGAACGCTGTGCCGAGCGAGAAGCTCGTGCAGATGGTGGTGCTCTTTCAGGAGCGGGCCAAGACGCTCGCGGAGCTGGCCGAGCCCGCGCGGTATCTGTTCACGGACAATTTTTCGTACGATCCTGAAGCGGTGCAAAAGTTTCTCACGCCGGAGAAGATCCCGTTGCTGGAGGGGCTGGCGGGGGCGCTCGCGGCCGTGGAGCCGTTCACGACTGCAGAATTAGAGAGAGCTACGCGAACGTACTTGGACTCTCAGGGCAAAACCCTCAAAGATCTTGCGCAGCCCTGTCGGGTGGCGCTGACGGGGCGGACGGCAGGTGCGGGGCTCTTTGAGACGATGGAGCTGCTCGGGCGGGAGCGGGTGTTGCAGCGGCTGCGACGAGTGGGTTTAGCACAGCAGCTGCAGACGCCTCTGTAAGCGTTCGATTTCTTTTTGACGCACACGAATCTCCTTCTCCCAGTAGGCAATCAGCCTGAGATTGGGATGGGGCTTTGCCCGTTCCTTTGCGAGCTTTTGCTGGTGTTCTTGGATCATCTCTTGCAATCCCCTGATCCGTTTTTGGAGCGCCTTGCGGCGGCGCCGGTGATCGCGTTTGCCCAAAGCTGCCTCACTAGAAGGATTACATTTCGAGTTCGATTCGATCCCATTCCTTGAGGAGTGCCGCAAGATCATGCTGTAATGAGACGAGGCGTCCGTAGAGTGAGCTTTCGAGTTGCTGGTGAAGTTTGCTATATGGCTTTGTCTTCTTCAGCTGCTCGATCACGCGTAAGGTTTGGCGGCATTCGCTTTCAAACTCCTTGACCAAAGCCTCGAGGAACTCATCAGAATCAGAAAGCACTCTGCACGTTGAGCCTGTGGGCATTGGCTGTCACCTCAGAGAGCTATTGTGTCAAGCTCGGGGAGCATTGTCAACTTAGTGTGCTGATTCCCCACCTGATTTCCTGATCCGATACGTCCGTGCATCAATGACTACGAGCGCACGCCTTAGGGTCTCGCGATTATGTTGCTTTAAGAAATTCAATAGAACTTGATGCACTCGTTGCTGATTGGCAGCAGTTATGCATAAAAGGATGATGCCACTGTACCGCTCCGGTGGATACGTTAAGATGTTTCCAAATCCTTTGTCGTTTGTGATCAACACTGCATCGAGCGATTGAGCTAAAGCCAGTACTTGTAAGTCTTCCGCATCAGCTTGGCCCAATTCTTTGAGGGTGATCACCTCATGGCCTTGCGCCCGCAGGGGCTTAACTGTCTTGCCATAGACATAGTGATCAGCGAGGAACTTCATGGGAATGCTTAGCTGGAGACCTCGACTGTCCCGATCTCTTCGCCCTTCACGAGCTGATTAGCGAAAGCCACGCAGGCCAGGACGTCTTCCTTGGAGAGTTCTGGGAAGTACTCTTCGGAAGTGATCTCATCGATGGGGATGCCGGCAGCGAGCAGGTCAAGCACCTGTTCGACCATAATGCGAGTGTCAGCGATGCGCGGTCTGCCGTGGCAGATGTTGGGGTCCACTTCGATGCGCTCAGCGATCTTCATAGGGGGTCACCCTTTTAAATTGTAGCAAGGGGAAGTGTACACGGCCACCTGATGCGATGGAGCTCATTGCTTGGCTCAGCTGAATTTTTAGAAAGCTGCCGTCAGCGGATATAATCAGCTCCATGAAGCAGTGTGCATTATCAGGATGCCACCGGCCGGCACTCGATGATCCCCAGGCGCAAGGGTACTGCATCCTGCACGCGCCGTGGGACGGCAAGGACTTGAGCGCATTTCAGGCAGCGATAGACGAGATCATTAAGCAAGCGCGGAAAGGAAGAAGGGTTTGTGACTTTTCACACTGTTATTTCCCATCCAACTATGATTGTGCGAACCTACGCGATGCGCTCGAGTTTGGCTGCAATTTTGCGGAGGCCAAGTTCTATGGGAGCTCTATCTTCAGTGAAGCTAAGTTTTCTGGGAGAGCTTTCTTCTAGAAAGCAAAGTTCTTTGGAGATGCTAACTTCTTGAGAGCTAACTTCTTTGGAGACGCTGACTGCACAGAAGCCGAATTCTTCAGGGACGCTAGCTTTGGGAGAGCCGAATTCTCTAGGGACTCCAGCTTCGAGAAAGCCACGTTCTATCAAGTCGCTGACTTTAGGGAAACCAAGTTCTCTGGGATCGTTGACTTCCGGAGAGTTAAGTGCTCTAAGGACGTTGACTTCCAAGAATCTATGTTCTTTAAGGGCACTACCTTTGGGAAAGCCAACTTCTCTGGTGTTATTAACTTCGGGCAAGCTAAGTTTTTTGAAGGTGCTGACTTCTGGGGAGCTGAGTTCTCTGGGTACGCTTACTTTGATGCAGCTAAGTTCTCCAAAAGCGCTGTCTTCGAGGAAGCCAAGTTCTCTGGAGATGTTGATTTCACTGGAGCTGAGTTCTCTGGAGATGCTGTCTTTTGGAGAGCCAACTTCTTTTGTAACGCTTACTTTTGGGGAGCTAAGTTCTTTGAGTACGCTATATTCGAGGAAGCTAAGCTCTGTGGGAACACTCACTTCGAGGGGGCTGAGTTCCAGCAACGCACAGATTTCTCCAAGGTACAAACTGCAAAAGATGCAACAATGGATTTTCAGAGGGTAAGGCTCTTAAAGCCGCAGCAGATCAAATTTCATCACGTTGACCTCAGCCGGTGGAGCTTCCTCGATACGGACCTGCGCCGGATTGATTTCGATAATGTGACCTGGGGCACCATTCGCTGGCTTTGGTCGTGTCGGACAGCTCTCTTCGACGAGATCAGAGTCTCTAACGAAAAAGTAAAAGTACCAAAAGAATACTTGACGAAAGTCGAGCGGCTCTATCGCCATCTCAAGCAGAATTACGAAAGCCAACGCGACTACGGCCGCGCCGGGGACTTCTACTACGGCGAAATGGAGATGAAACGCCGCCAGCTCAACCCCTTGGGGCAAATTCCCTTCTGGATCTATCGCATCTTGAGCGGCTACGGCGAGAGCTACCCCCGAGCGCTCTTCTGGCTCATCGTGATGTGGCTTGGGTTCGCCGTGCTCTTTACGTTCGCTGGGTACACAGACAAAGATATGGGGATTTCCGTCCAACGCTACTGGACATGGAATCCGTCAGAGTGGCGGGGAACCATCTCAGACATAGGGCGAAGCCTTCTCTACAGTGCCCAAGCCATGACGCTCTTCCACGAGCCTAAGATAACTTTTCATAACTCCTGGGGACAAGTAGTTGAGTTTTTCGCTTCCGTGCTGGGGGTTATTCAAATTGCGCTCTTTGGTTTGGCTCTGCAGCGGCGATTCAAGCGATAGCATCCCATCTCTAATTCTTATAGCTTGACGACATAAGCATTGAAATACTACAATATCATGCTATGAGGACTACTATTGATCTCAAGGAAGAGCATCGAGCCCTCTTGCACGCCATTGCAGCCCGCCGTGGCTGGCGTGGTTACTCCCGCGTCGTGGAGGAGGCTCTTGAATTCTACCTCCGCCATCACGTTGAGTCCGAAGAGGCCCGCCGTGCCTTGCTCGCGCGTAAAGGCGCTTGGTCAGCCAAGGAAGCCGAAGGCATCCGAGCAGCTATCGCGGAACTTCGCCAACGATGGACGACCATAGCTACGTTGTCGTAGACACTGATGCTCTCATAGATTATTTTGTTGGCGAATCCCCAGTTGCCCATGCGGTCGAGCGGCTGCTCCGGGAAGATCGGTTAGCCCTCACTACGCTAACGCTTTTTGAGCTGGCCTGCGGCGCGCAAACACCAGATCAATTACACGATTTGGAACTTCTGGCTCAAGCTGCTCATCTGATCCCCCTTGATACCGCAGCATCGCTGCAAGCTGGGGCTATCTACCGTGACCTCAAGTCCAAGGGCCAGCTCATCGGAACAGTAGATCTCTTGATCGCTGGTTGCTGTCTGGCTGCCAAGTTGCCCTTGCTTACCCGTAACGTGGAGCACTTTCGGCGAGTGTCTGGGCTGATGCTGTGGGGACAGAGCTAGTTGCATCGTTGTCCCGTTGAAGCTACAATCCCAAGCATGAGCGAAGCACCTAAAGACTTCATCCGCGAGATCATCGAGAATGATATAAAGTCTGGACGATACGGCGGGCGCGTCCACACGCGCTTCCCCCCAGAGCCCAATGGGTATCTCCACATCGGCCACGCCAAGAGCGCCTTGCTCAATTACTGGATCGCTCAAGAGTACGGGGGCAGATTTAACCTGCGCTTCGATGACACCAACCCCGAAAAAGAAGAACAAGAGTACGTGGACGCCATCAAGCGCGACCTCAAATGGCTCGGCGTAGACTGGGAGGATCGCGAGTTCTACGCTTCGGATTACTTTGAGCAGCTCTATCAGTGGGCAGAGGAGCTCATCAAGAAGGGCAAAGCCTACGTGTGCGATCTCTCGCCCGAAGAGATCAGCGAGTATCGC
>DAIPXV010000095.1:0-5905 GCA_036783095.1 Candidatus Bipolaricaulota bacterium | reverse complement strand
CCGATTATACCCCCCTCGACGACGCTCAGTCAAATGATCGCCTCCGTGGGACTGCGCTCCTGACCGAGGATCTCTTTGTCAATCCATTTGGCATCCCGCACCCGATAGATGTAGACCGAATCGGTCGAGGGGTCTATCAGCTCTCTTAAGGCTGCGCGTATCTCCTCCAGTTGCGATTCTCGCAGCTCTCCCTCAAAGACCGAATTCTGTACCCAATGCAAATACCGCCGCAAGAACTTGCAGACCTTCGGCACCCGCGCAACGTCCACATCGTAGACTAAAACAACATACATGCGTCATCGCCAAATCCCATGCTCGCTGATCTCCAATTGTTGATCAGAAAGGAGCTGAGAGCCAGGCATCCAACAAATAGGCACCTGAGGAGCTAAAACTCCCCCAAACCGAGCAGCATCATGGGTCTCACGACCTACGAGCGGCTCAATCTGGCCAGTCGCTTGGACGCGGGTCGCCAGCGCGTGCGCCCACAAACACTCCCCTGCCTTCACCTTCACCCAAGGCCTCTCTTTCTCAAGCTCTACTTCTACCCCAAAGAGATCTGAACTAGAGCACGGCTCCTGTTCTAGAATGACCTGTCCCCATCCTGATTTGCGCTCACCACCAAGACGAATCTTGCTTAATACATCTCTCCACGCTAAAGAATTTCCTTGGCGTTCTAGTATATAGCCCACAAGATAAACGGGCCCTCCCTCTCTCTGATCGTAGGGACTGATGAACTCCACCTCATGCAGGCTGCCTTCCTCAGCCGTATTACTCGTATAGTTCAGAGCTGTGGAACTGTATGTGGAGAGGAAGCGTCGCTCAAACTCCGACGCTGACATGCGCTCGGCTCCATAGCATAAACCCTCCTTTGTATATTGAGGCCAGAGGGGATCGTCTTGCTTAAGAGCTGGGTAAAAATACGAGAATGCCAAGTGCTGAGATACTCGCTGTTGAGCTTCTTGGAAGTTTCCATCAAATCTCTCAACGGCTAGAGCGGCGGTGACAGCTCCCCATATTGTCTTACCGAGTACATAAGGGCGGGTGCGCATGAGGTTACCCACCTTGATGTGACCGACGTGTAGAGGACTGCGCAGGCGAAAAACTACTTGGTAGAGCTTCCACATAGTTCTAGCCTTCCATCGCCTTGGCGTGGTAGCGCGCATAGATGAGAGCTTGCTCCAGCAGGCGTTTGGCGAGCAGGAGTTGATCCAAGTCCGAGGCCAGATGATCGCGCACGGCAGCCAATGGGTCGCTGGCGTTTTCAAAGCCCTTGATACCGGCCTCTCTCAACAGTTTTTTGGCTTGATCGCGCAACCTGTCGGCGCCTGGCTTTTCGCGTTGGCCGCGCGAGGCCTGATACAGGAAGAAGGCATAGACGCCATCTTCTTGGAGCACGCCCAGCGACTTGGTGATGTGGTTCTCGGCATTCTTGCCGATGGTCTGGTGAACCTCGTCAGCAATCTTCCAGCCAAACTGTGCGCACAGTTGATCCAGATTCTGCTTGTTCATTGCGCACCTCCCGCGTCGAGGTTCAGCACGCGCAACCGCCCCATGCCGCGGGTGTTCATCCCGCCCACGCCGAGGGTCTCAAAGAGCCTCAGCCCATCCTGCACGGCTTTCTTCGCTTTTTCAATGTCCCCATCCAGTGGGATCTTCCCGTCAATGCGGTAAAACTTCGGGTCGCTCACGATTACATCGAAGAACAACACGCTGGCGCGCGGCAGGGCTTCGTAGGTGAAGAGCGCACCCTCGGCCGCAGCGCCGGTCTGCGGGTCAATGCTCACCGAGGTGCGCACTTCCAGGTTGTCGTTGACGATGTGGCCGAACATCTTGCTGGAGACCAGCACGGCGCGCTTCTTGATGTCGTCGGGAACCTTGCTTAGTTGGTTGTCCAGAGAAAAAGCATCCTTTGTCACGTCCAGCATCAGCCAACCCAGATTGAGTTTGCCGCTCTGCTGCACGCCGCCGGCGACACGCACCTGCTCATGCGCCGGCTCGGCTTCGGTCACGCCCACCTCTTTGAGCACATCGGGACACGTTACCCAGACTGGCCCGGCCAGGGAATGGACGGGGAAGAAAACGAGCCGCGCGTCCGAAAACTGCGCCAGGCCCTGGAAGCTGGCGCCGCTACCTTTGCTGAATCCAAAGGTGACGCAAATGGGGCAATCGGGAGCGCCGCAGTGACCGTCCTTCCCGGCGCACTGGGGGAACTTGCCCACTTCCTGCATCGCAGCGTAAGTGCGCGCTGCGCCAGCAAGACTGGTGCCGGGAATCTTGGGGAGGTTGGTGCCCGGCTCGCGGACGATGCTCATGTCCACGCGCCCCAGGCGCATCCCGCCCGTGCCCACGTGGATCGGGTCGAGGGCTAGAGCGAAGTAGCGCAGTGATTCACACGGTTTGTTGTTCATGCTCTACCTCCTGTTTCTTTTCATCGCTGACGCGACGCTTCAAAATGTGCAGATACAGGTCTATGCAGCGGCGGAAGCGGCCGTTCAACACATCTTCCACCGTAATGCCTTGAACCTTATCCCGCTTCAGTGTGGTCTCCACAAGGTGGCGGAAGGTTTCATCGGTGATAGGGTGCTCGTTAGTGGGTTCACCCAGCTTCCACTCCCGGAGTTTGCTTTCAAACAGAGCATGGATGGCCTGCAGTTTGGTATCGCTCATATCTGGTGATTTGCAGATGGCCTTCCACATCTCCATCAGGCGCGGCAGATCATCCAGCAGCAGTACGTCTTTCTGCGGATCAAAGCGGAAGCGCTGAGCGGTGCTTTCCAGGAAGAGGTAGGCAAAGCGGGAGGGGGTGACGCGCACCGTCTCACCTGCCTGCAACGTCTTGACGTGAACCCAGCACACGCCGTCGCGTTCAAAGCGGTAGGTATGATGCGCCGCCGGCTGCCCCACCAACTCGAAGTAGGGATACCAGACATCTTCGGTGCTTCCATCCCCCATCACAATCGGCACCTGTAGGGTGATGCGTTGTCCTGCTTGCTCCAAACCCAAGGTAACCGTTTTGCCGTCATTTTGCGGCGCATCCGTTATCCGCCATTTGCCGTTCGCAAATTCGCCGGCCAGCATTCGCCGCGCGGTATCCATCACTGCCAGCAACGGCGTCTTGCGCTGGAAGAAGACCAGCCCTAAGAAGAGCGGCAGGCGGTTTTGCACTTTTCCGAGCTGCTCGGCGTAGGCAGCGCGAATCTTTTCCGCGATCTCCAGCGCGTCGGTAGCCGGGACGAGCGCCAGGAATTGGTCGGGGGAGGCCAGAAGCGGGAGGTAAGGCGCGTAGGCGCCCATTGCGTCCGGCGCGGGCATCGTCCCCTGAACGGTAATGGTAAACTGGCGCCCTGGATTGTCCGGATCGTCGAGGCGGATGACCTGGCCCGGTTTGATCTCCCCGCTCAATTGCAGGTTGCTGATGGTGATGAAATGTTGGGCCTTGGCGCGCCAGAGCAGGCTGATGGCCTTGCCATCTACTGTGCCGTCGTAGGGGACATTTTCCCTCCAGCCGGTCTTTTGGTCGGGAATGATCAGATAGCGAACGCAGCGCCTAACGTCTTTCTTGCTATAGTCGTGCTTGGCCAGAATCTCTTGTTCCACCGTTTCTATCCAAAAGCGCTGGCAGGTCTCCCAGATGCGGCGCAGGCGGGCGGGAGAGGGGTTCTTGGGAGTACATTGCTCAGGCGCGTTCTCCGCGCCCTGACCAGCATCGTTTGCACCAGGTCGCCGGAGAGCCAATCGTCCAGCCCGAATTTGCCCACGATGAGCGCCACGCGGTCGTTGGCGTCGGCGATCTCGTCCATCCAGATCGTTTGCGCCGGATTGTTTTCCCACGTCTCGATGCGTGAGCCACGGCGCTGTTCGCAGGTTTCGCAGGCCTTTGCGCCCTCGCGCATCGGGCGCAGGCGGCAGACCGGGCAGAGTTCCCAGTTGCCAGTCCCCGCCGCTGTCCACTGCTCCTGCCAGTAGGCGCTCAGGTTCTGGCTATCGAAGGGCTGCGCCAACGCTTCCAGCGCCCCCTTGCGTGCCTTGCCTAAAATGCTTTTCAGTTGATCGGCAGCGGTGTTGCCATTGCCTACCGTTACGGCGATGCGCGGGGCCAGTTCCATCTCCACCGCTTCCACGCGGCGGCGGATCTCCTGCGCCAGGTCGGCGGGCAGATCCAGGTCGGGGAAGGTGAAGTAGATGCCGGTGCTGTCGCGGTAGATTTCGTTGCCGAGGGGGTATTCCTCTTCGACGAGTTTTTTGACCGCCGCGCAGGCTTTGTCCACGACGTGCTGATAGCCAAGCAAGTCGGCGATTTTGACTGCTTTGGCGTAAAGGGCGAGCACGTCGAAGTTGACGCGGAGGAGACGCCAGTGGAGGTCGTCGGGGTTGGCCGGCTTGACACCCAGCAACGCGCCCGCTAATGCCGATTTGTACAATGACGCCACTGCGCCTGACCAGTCTGCTAACGTGACCTCGTTGATCGGGCGGCGTGTATCTCCGAGCGCAGCGTCAAATGCCTTTTCCACCTGGGGGACAAACGTTGCCCTGCTCTGCATCGAATTAAACGGCAAGCTAGACAGGGCGTTCGTTAGACCTGTTACGGGATTGCCTTCAAAGCCAAAGGCGGTGCTCAAACGGGTATTGTTTTGGGGTTGTTTTGTGGAAGTCTCTCTATCGGAGAGTTCTTTTTCCACATGAGCGGCTGAATGGCAGCGTCCCAACACTCGTAAAAGCCATGGTTTGGATGCATCGCTAATCACCCTCGGCATCCCCTGTTCTATGAGGTCTTTTACCGAAATCGTTTCGTTCATTAAACAAACATCTGGCAGACTCGACGGCAAACGATGAGATTGTGCCGTCTTGTATGAGTACGAGTAGCCTTGAGGCTTATCAGATGCCTGGTTGATAATGTGCTCGTCGGCGCACTTTCCCATGTCATGCAGCAGCGCCGCCACTTCCGCCAGGAGCAGGGCGTCGCGTTTTTGGGCGAGTATCTGTAAGTCGTTCATTGCGCGCCTCCTTGTGCTTTCAATAAGGCTTCTGCAATTGCGTTCAATTCGGTGAACGAACCAAACTCGCGCTTCAGCCAGGTCGGTGCAGGGGCTTGGGCAGGCGTGGGCTCGGGTTCAGCAGGCGGTTGGGATGCCAGCGCCTTGCCTTCACGCTCCCACCACTTTTTGGCTTTCTCGTATTCTTGCTTTTGCGCTTTGGTCATCTTTGCCAGTTCTGCCTCGCTGCGCTCACGGAACGTCCCATCGGGATTGAGGTACTCGCCCTTGAGTTTGCCGGGGGCTTGCAGGTATTTGGGTAGCTGCGGTGCAGTGGCAGGTGGCGTGGGTGCAGGCAGCGCTTGTGTTTCCGCAATGCGAATTTGAACAGAGCCTTTGCTGACCCTCTCCTCCGCCACCCCATATACGCTGGTGCGCTTGGCGGAAAAGCCGTAGGTGAGGAACATTTCTTTCAGCCCCTCGGCGACCAACTTCAGGTCTTGCAGCGCCTGCTTTCTGATTTCGGCTTCGTCCTTGCCGATCAGGTCGAAGGGGACGTAGAGCAAGGTGAAGATGCCGCTTGCGCCGGCGGGGACACACTCCAGGTAAATCGGGTGCGTGCCGGCTTTGGTCTTACGCGAGTGCGGGTTGATGACTTCCACGTCAATCTGGTCGAAGAAGGTCGGGTAGAACATCAGCCGTCCGCTGTGGTGGGGCAGAGGATCATCAGATTTCAGTTCATAATAGGCGCGCAAGAGACGCTCATATTCCTGACGGGCTTCAGGCTTGAGCGCATCGAGATAGGCGGCAAAATCTTTCGTTTGTCCTGGCTCTTCGCCTTTCTCATCGCCAAAGAGCAGAGTCTGGACAAAGCGTTCCTGGGCAAACTTATCAGCAGCAAGATCGTTCTTCCTCAACGCGAGGCGGGTGTA
>DAIPXV010000094.1:0-5911 GCA_036783095.1 Candidatus Bipolaricaulota bacterium | reverse complement strand
AGCCCTCAACAAGCCCCTCTTTCAATACTTCGGCGACAACGCTTCTCTTCCCATCCCCCTGGTCAACGTCATCAATGGCGGGGTGCATGCCGACAATGAGCTTGAGATTCAAGAGTTTATGCTCGTCCCTGTGGGATTCAGCTCGTTCCATGAGGCGCTGCGCGCTATTGCGGAGACGTTCTATGCCCTCAAGAGAATTCTTAAGAATCGTGGGCTCAGCACAGCCGTGGGCGACGAAGGGGGCTTTGCCCCACAGCTGCAAAAGAACGAAGACGCCTTGCGCGTGCTTCTCGAAGCGATCGCTGAGGCGGGCTACCGGCCCGGACGGGATATCGCCCTCGCCCTCGACTCTGCAGCAAGCACGTTCTACTCTGAAGGGCGCTACCGCATCGAGCATCTGGCGCTCAGCTCTAGCGAATTGATCGAGCTCTACGAAGAATGGCTCGACAAATACCCCATCATCTCGATAGAAGACGGCCTGGCCGAGGACGACTGGGCGGGCTGGCAAGAGCTCACGGAGCGTCTTGGAAAGCGCGTCCAACTCGTCGGGGATGACATCTTCGTGACCAATCCCATGCTCGTCCGCGAGGGCATTCGCCAAGAGATTGCCAACGCCGTCCTCATCAAGCCCAATCAGATTGGCACACTTACCGAGACGCTGCGCACCTTAGAGCTAGCGCGCCAAGGAGGCTATGCTACGATCATATCTCACCGATCGGGGGAGACCGAAGATACGTTCATCGCTGATTTAGCAGTGGGCACAGGGGCGGGGCAGATCAAGGCCGGCTCGGTCAGCCGCGGGGAGCGCACCGCTAAGTATAATCAGCTCTTGCGCTTGGAAGAGCGCTACCAGCTCCCTCTGGCGCGGCCCTTTGCTGGGAGGCTCCCATGAAGCGCGTCATAGCTCTACTACTCATCGGGGCGCTCATTTGGGTGTTTACGTCGAGAACTCTAGAGATTCGCCATCTGCGGCGCGAGCTGAGGCAGCTCGAATCCGAAAAAGCTCAAATTCAAAAAGAGATCGAGAGCCTCTCCGAGCGCCTTCGAGCGATCCATGACCTCAAGCTCGTCGAATATTTTGCGCGCAAGGAGCTGGGCATGGTCAAGCCCGGCGAAGAACTGTATATTCTCATCGAAGACGGTGAGCAAGAACAATGAGCCCGTTTGTGCACCTGCACGCGCACTCTGAGTATAGCTTGCTCGATGCGATGTGTCGCATCGAGGAACTAGTGAAAAAGTGCGTAGAGCAGAAGATGCCTGCGCTGGCGCTCACCGATCACGGCAATCTCTGTGGGGCTATTGAGTTCTATAAATGTGCTCACGAGCACGGAATTAAGCCCATCATCGGGTGCGAGCTCTACGTCGCCCCCAAGAGCCGACACACCAAGGCCAAAGAAGACGGAGCGAAATATCATCACTTAACAGTGCTCGCTCGCAACGAGACAGGCTATCGCAACTTGGTGAAGCTGACGAGCCTCGGGTATCTTGAGGGGTTCTATTATAAACCGAGAATAGACAAAGAACTCTTGCGACGCTACAGCCAAGGGCTGATTATTCTCTCGGGGTGTCGCAGCAGCGAGATCTGTCGGCTCTTGGGACAGAATAAGTTTGAGAGCGCTCTGGAGGTCGCCCAAGAATTTCGCTCTCTCGTCGGCCCAGAGAATTTCTATATCGAACTTCAAAATCACGGCCAACCTGAAGACGAAGCCAGAAACGAACAACTCGTCGAGATCGCGCGTCGTCTGGGCGCACCCATCGTCGCCACCAACGACGTGCACTATCTTTCTCGCGAAGATCGAGAAGCCCACGACGTCTTATTAAATATTCAAGGGGAAAAGACGCTCGCCGACGAAGACCGTCGCTCCTATGAGGGCGAAGAGTACTATTTTAAGAGCTACGATGAGCTCGCGCCGCTCTTTGCCCACTGGCCGGAAGCTCTCGAGAACACGGTGCGCATTGCCAAGCAGTGCGAACTCCAGTTAGATTTCTCGACAGCTCATCTGCCAACGTTCGCTCTTCCTCCGGGCTATAGCGACGCGCACGAGTATCTTCGGGCGCTCGCGTATGAAGGCGCGCGAGCGCGCTTTGGGGAACTCCCCTCAGAAGTCACCGAGCGCTTAGAGTACGAGCTCTCGGTGATCGCCCAGATGGGCTATTCGGGGTACTTTCTCATCGTGCAAGACTTCGTGAAGTTTGCCAAGAGTCAGAATATCCCGGTGGGGCCGGGGCGGGGCTCAGCCGCGGGGAGCTTGGTCTGTTACTCTCTGGGAATCACTGATGTGAACCCCCTTACGTATGGTCTGATCTTTGAGCGCTTTCTCAATCCGGCGCGCGTCAGCCTCCCCGATATTGATATTGATTTCTGCATGCGTCGTCGCGACGAGGTCATCCGCTACGTCGAGGAGAAGTATGGTCGCGAGCGGGTTGCCCAGATCGTCACATTCGACAAGATGAAGGCCCGCAGCGTGGTGCGCGATGTCGCGCGCGTGCTGGGATTTTCATACACCGACGCGGATAAGATCGCCAAGCTCATCCCCTTCGGAGCAACACTCGATGAAGCCCTTGAGGGCGTGAGCGAGCTGCGCCGCCGCTACGAGACCGATCCCCAAGTCCAAAAGCTTATCACTATCGCGCGCAAGCTCGAAGGATTGGCGCGCAATGCCGCGACTCATGCCGCTGGGGTCGTCATCACCCCTGGGGATGTGACAGATTTTGCTCCGCTTCTGCGCCTCAGCGACGGCTCCGTGCGCACCCAGTACAATATGAAAGATCTCGAGGCGATCGGGCTGCTCAAGATAGACTTCCTCGGGTTGCGCAATCTCACAGCTATTGACGATACGATCAAAGCCGTCAAAAAGCTCACCGGCGAAGAGATCATCTTACACAAAATTCCTCTGGACGATCCCGAAGTCTATGCGATGCTCCAGCAAGGGCGCACCAGGGGGGTCTTTCAGCTTGAAGGCTCGGGGATCACTGCGCTGGTGCAGCGCTTGCAGCCCACAGAATTTAGGGATCTCATTGCGATCTTGGCGCTCTATCGGCCTGGGCCACTAGAGAGCGGCATGGCCAATGACTATATTGAGCGCAAGCACGGGCGCCAGCCCGTCACCTACCCCCATCCCGATCTTGAGCCAGTCCTGAAAGAGACGTACGGGCTGCCCATCTATCAAGATCAGTTACTCATGATGGCGCGCACCCTCGCTCGGTTCAGCCTCGCGGAGGCAGATATTCTGCGCGTCGCCGTGGGGAAGAAGAAAAGAGACGTGATGGAGAAGATGCGCGCGCGCTTCATCGAAGGGTGTGTGCAGAACGGGATTGCCCGCGACAGGGCCGAAGAGCTCTTCGCGGATATTGAAAAATTCGCGCGCTATGGGTTCGTCAAGGCGCACTCCACAGCCTACGCGCTCATCTCGTACTGGACAGCCTATCTCAAAGTGAAATACCCCACGTGCTACTTGGCCGCGCTCCTGACGAGCGTCTCTGGCAACACCGAGAAGATCGCCGAATATATTCAAGAGTGCCGCGAGCTGGGCATCACCGTCCTGCCCCCAGACATCAACGAGAGCGATGCGGACTTCACCCCGTTGCCGAACAATCAGATTCGCTTCGGCCTAGGGGCGATCAAGAACGTGGGAAGTACGACAGTGCAGGCGATCTTAGCGGCGCGGCAGCGCGGCGGGCCGTTCCGCAACTTCGCAGATTTCTGCCGTCGCGTCGCCAGCGATACCCTCAATCGCGAGGTGTTAGAGAGTCTGATTAAGTGCGGAGCATTTGATAGATTTGGGACGCGCAAGGGGCTCCTCGCCCAGATCGACGCGGGCTTAGCCCTGGCCGCGCAAGCCCATCAAGAGCGCAAGAGCGGCCAAAAATCGTTCTTCGCCGATGATCCCACAACTCCCTTGCTCAAAGCCCCCGACGGACACGACGAGTTTGCCAAATCGGAGCTCTTGCGCTTCGAGAAGGAGCTCTTGGGATTGTACGTGAGCGGGCATCCCTTGGAGCCCATAGAAGAACGACTGGCCCTCCTGCGCACGTGTACCGTGCAGGATCTGGCAGACTACCCCGAAGGGAAGGAGCTTTCCGTCGGTGGGCGGATCGACTCGCTGCGCGTGATCACGACCAACGCCGGCAAGCGCATGGCCTTCGTGCGTATAGAAGATCTCTCCGGGCAGGTCGAAGTCACGCTCTTCCCCGAGATCTACGAGCGCGCCAAGAAACTTTTGAAAGAAGATCAGCTCGTGTGGGTGCGCGGGCGCACCGATCGCCGCACCAACGGCGTGCAGATTGTCGCCGAGGAGTTCTTATCGCTCGAAGAAGCGGAGCGCGCCGTCGAGCTCCATATATCTATTGAAGCAGAAGCGGTCACCGAGGCGTTCGTGCACAAGCTCAAGGAGATTTTCGAAGCTTCGCCGGGGGTTTCGCCGGTCTATGTCCATCTGACAGGGGACGAGCCCGTCACCGTACGCCTTGGGGCACACGTTGGACTCACGAAAGCTCTGCTTGCGCAGCTTGAAGCGCTTCTTGGGGGACGTGAGAAAATTCAGCGCATCACGCGCAGAGGAGGCCGATGACCATGACCACAACTATGGTCCGTCTGGTACGCTGGCTCCATCCCGGGATCGGCGTGAAGCGCTGGCTGGCGCTCGTGCTCTTCTCGTTGGTGCTCTTTATCTTGGGGCTCTTTGTGCTTGTAGGGCAGAATCTCGTGCGGGCAGTCTATAATGTCGTGGCGCCTTCGGCGTTCTCGACAGTGCTCCTTGGGCTTGGTCTTGTGGGATTTGGGATAGCTGGGGTACTCCTTGGGGTACAACGGATCAGTCGTTCGATCGTGCGTGCGATCGCCGCGCCGGCTGAGGGTCGTATCGGCGAGATGCTCTTCGAGAAGAGACTCTTGAGTCGTGGGCCGCGGATTGTGGCGATCGGCGGCGGGACGGGGTTGTCGTCGCTCCTGCGCGGGCTCAAGATGCTGACATCCAATGTCACCGCCATCGTCACTGTCATGGACGATGGGGGCAGCTCTGGGCGACTCCGCCAAGAACTGAACATCTTGCCTCCGGGGGATATTCGCAACTGTCTCATCGCTCTCGCGGAGGACGAGTCCCAAATCTCGCAGCTCTTCAATCATCGCTTTCAGTCGGGGGTTCTTGCGGGGCATTCGCTGGGGAACTTGGTGATCGCGGGGCTTCAAGAGATGACGGGCAGCTTCGATCGCGCTATTGAAGAGATGAGCACACTGCTCAATACACGGGGGCAGGTCCTACCCGCGACGCTTGAGCAGGCGGAGCTCGTCGCCGAGCTGTGGGATGGACGCACTGTGTGTGGGGAGAGCCAAATCCCCAAGGCCCAAGGACGCATCAAGCGCATGCGGCTCTCGAAAGCTTCCGTGCCCGCTTACCCGAAAGTCTTAGAAGAGATCTATCAAGCTGATCTTATCATCTTGGGCCCAGGAAGCCTCTTTACGAGCGTCATCCCCAATTTGCTCGTCGCAGGGGTGCGCGAGGCCGTCGAGCGCTCCCCCGCTAAAAAGATCTATATTATGAACCTCATGACCCAGCCCGGCGAGACCGATGGCTTTACGGCTCACGATCATCTCAAGGCCCTTGGCGAATATCTCGATATTCGCGCTCTTGACATCGTTATTCTCAACAAGCAGCCCGTCCCGCAAGAGCTGCTCGCTCAGTATGCCCAAGAGGGCTCTGTCCCCGTAGCGGATGATTTGACGGAGCCCAACGAGTGGGGCTTGCGAGTCATGCGTGCCGACCTCTTGGAGATCGTGCCGCTGCCGCGCTGGCCCTCGGTCGCCCAGGCCCCAACAGTCAAGCACAACCCCAAGGAGCTGGCGCGCGTGATCGCCACCAGCGCCCCAGAGATCTTCAGTTCTTTGATCCAAAAAGTCTGGAGAGGAGGAGAG
>DAIPXV010000093.1:0-6006 GCA_036783095.1 Candidatus Bipolaricaulota bacterium | reverse complement strand
CGAGTATCGCGGCAAAGCTATCGTTCAAGACGGAAAGATCATCACCCCGCCGGGCAAAGAGAGCCCCTATCGCAACCGCTCCGTAGAAGAGAATCTCGATCTCTTCCGACGGATGCGCGCCGGAGAGTTCCCCAATGGTGCCAAGACCCTGCGGGCCAAGATTGATATGGCTCATCCAAACTTAAATATGCGCGACCCCGTCATGTATCGTATCATGCACGTCCCGCACCATCGCACCGGCACAAAGTGGTGCATCTACCCGACGTATGACTGGGCGCATGGGCAGTCCGACTCCATCGAGGGTATCACGCACTCGATCTGTACGCTCGAGTTCGAGGATCATCGGCCCCTCTACGATTGGTTCTTAGATCAATTGGGGGTTCATCATCCGCGGCAGATCGAGTTTGCTCGGCTCAATCTGACGTACACGGTCATGAGCAAGCGCCTGCTCTTGCAGCTCGTGCAAGGGGGGTACGTGCGCGGCTGGGACGATCCCCGCATGCCTACGCTCGCAGGGATGCGCCGCCGCGGCTACACCCCCGAGGCGATCCACGAGTTCGTGCGGCGCGTAGGGGTCTCCAAGCGCGAAAGCATCACTGAAATAGAGCTTCTTGAGCACTGCATCCGCCAAGATCTCAACAAGCGCGCGCCGCGCCGCATGGCCGTGCTCGACCCGCTCAAGGTCGTGCTCGTCAATTATCCCGACAACCAAGTCGAATGGCTGGAAGCGATCAATAATCCCGAAGATCCTAGTGCGGGCACGCGCCTGGTCCCCTTCTCAAAAGTCTTATATATCGAGCGCGACGATTTTATGGAAAACCCGCCCAAAGACTTCTATCGCTTGGCCCCAGGACGCGAAGTTCGCCTGCGCTACGCGTACTTCATCAAGTGCGTGGACGTCATCAAAGATTCTCAGGGGAACGTGATCGAGCTGCACTGTACGTATGATCCGGCGACGCGCGGCGGGGAGGCTCCCGACGGCCGCAAGGTGAAAGCGACTATTCACTGGGTTTCGGCCCAGCACGCCATTGACGCTGAAGTGCGCTTATATGACCGTCTGTTCACGAAACCCGATCCGCTGGATGTACCTGAAGGCCACGACTGGAAAGAAAATATTAACCCCAACTCACTCATCGTGCTGACCAACTGCAAGCTCGAGCCAAGCTTAGCGAGTGCCCAAGTTGGGGAACGATTTCAATTTGAGCGCAAGGGGTATTTCTGCGTTGACCCAGACTCGACAGAGAAGAAGCTCGTCTTCAACCGCACGGTGACGCTCAAGGGGGAGTGGGACAAAGTCAAGCCCCAATAATGCGCACGGTATCGCTTGGCCCAGAACTCACATTGATAGACCTCGCACTCTTCTTGCCCACGGAGAGAGTGCTGGCTATCGCGGACGTACACTTGGGCATCGAAGATGCCCTCCAAGATGAGGGCGTTCTGGTGCCGCGGGATCATCTTGCCCAGGTGCAGCAGAGGCTCGCGCGCATCTTCGAGGAGCTGCGCGTCATGCCGTCGGACCCTCTGCGGAAAATTCTTATTAATGGCGACTTGCGCCATCAGTTTGGGCCGCTGTCGCGGGTCGAGCATAGAGAGTCTAAAGAATTTCTTCGTTGGCTTGCTGAGTGGGCGGAGCAGATTGTTCTTATCGAGGGGAATCATGACGGCTCGCTGGCGGCGCTCACCGGTGAGCGCGTCACGGTCTCGAAGAGCTATAAAGTTGGAAGCTGCTTGTTCGTGCACGGGGACCAGACTTCGTCTGGACTGTACACCTTCGCCGGCCAATGGCCGGCGAAGATGCACGGTACAGGCGGAGCCTGGTGGATTGTGATCGGCCATGAGCATCCCGCGGTGGGCTTAAAAGACCCCATCACCCAGCGCGTCGAAGTCTATAAGTGCTTTCTCGTGGGAAGGTTTGCGGAGAAGAATCTCTTGGTCTTGCCGTCGTTCAATCAGCTTGTGAAGGGGAGCGATCTGCTCAAGGAGCGGCCGCTCTCGCCGTTGGTGCGCCCAAGCGAGCTTGAGGATTTTTTCGTCTACGTGGTCTCTGACGCCGGGGATATCTATGAGTTCGGCCTGCTGCGCCGGCTGTTGATCGCCCTATGACGTATGAAGCGATGCTCCAGAAGCTCTATACTCTCAAGGGTGTGGGGCTCGATCTGGAACGCCTCTTGCGCGCTCTGGGAGATCCCCACAAGAGCTTTCGTGCGATTCGGGTTGCCGGCACCAACGGCAAGGGCTCAGTCTGCGCGTTCCTAGCGCAGATCCTGCAAGAGGCGGGCTTTTGCGTAGGGCTGTTTACTTCCCCTCATCTTGTTCATCCCGAGGAGCGCATCCGCGTCAATACCCAAGAGATCTCTCCCCACGAGTTTCAAGAGGAGTTCGAGCGCGTCTGGGCAGCCATCACGGAGCTCTATGGGAGCGCGAGCGAGCAGTATGCGCGATTCTTTGAAGTGCTGACCTTGATGGCTCTCGATTATTTTCGCCGAGAGCGGGTAGACTGGGCGGTGATCGAGTGTGGGGTGGGGGCGCGCACGGACGCCACGCGAGTGATTGCCGCGCCAGTTGCGGTCTTAACGAACGTAGAGCTTGATCATCGGGAGTCGTTGGGCACTACGATCACTCAGATTGCTTATCACAAGGCTGCTGTGGTCGCTCCAGGGGGGACGCTGATCACCGCGGAATCGAAACCCGAAGCCCTCAGGGAGATCGAGCGCGAGTGTCATCTGAAGAATGCTCAATTAGTTCAGCTCGATCTGTCAGGGCTGAAAGTTCGTGCTCAGAGTTGGGATGGGCAGCGCTTTACCTGGGGAGGGTGGGAAAATCTCGAGATCTCGCTCGTGGGGAGCTATCAGCTCAGCAATGCTGTCTTGGCGCTCGAAGCTGCGCGCGCTGTGGGGGTCTCCGAGGGAGCGATTCGGGCAGGGCTAAGAAAAACGCATTGGCCCGGACGGATGGAGTTGATCGGAAAAAATCCCTATGTTATGCTAGATGGAGCGAAGAACCTTGCGGGAGTGCGGGCCCTGCGGACAGCGCTGGCGCTGTTGCCATACGGGCGGACGTTTCTAGTGTTAGGGATCTCCGATCGGAAGGATGCTGAGGCGATGATCTGTGAGATTGCCCCCATAGCTCAGGAGGTGATGGTCACGCGTGCGGCCTTTCGAGGCCTTGATCCAGAGTATTTGGCCTCGTTTGTCCGGCGCTGCGGAGTGCCTTGCCAGGTCGTGACCCCACCCCCGAGAGCTTTGGAAGCAGCGCTCAGTCGAGCGCACAAAGACGATTTGATCTGTGTGACCGGCTCGCTCTTCCTTGTGGGTGAGGTCCGGGCGTGGTGGCACGAGCAAGGACATTCCCGTGAAGATTCTCATTGAGAATTTGCAGCTTTTTGGCCATCACGGGGTGCAGGAGCATGAACGAGCTCAGGGGCAGCTCTTCTCTGTTGACGTTGAGCTGGAGCTTGATCCCCCCAAAGAAGATAATCTTTCACAGACGGTCGATTACACGCAGGTCATCGAGCGGATTTATGCGGTGAACGACTCTCAGTCATTTCAGTTGATTGAGACGTTTGCTCAGGCGATTGCTAAGGCAATTGTGAGTGATTTTCTTAAAGTTGAGCGCGTGCGAGTGCGCGTGAGAAAGCTGAAGCCACCGGTGGCGCCTCATATCACGCTCGATACGATAGCCGCGGAGGTGATCTGGGATCGCTCGCGTCTATCTTAGCCTGGGCTCGAACGTGGGCTGTCGAGAAGTTCAGATCCAAAGAGCTGTCAGCGCTCTGGCTCAGATTCCTCAGATAGAGATCTGCCGCCAAGCCCGGCTCTACGAGACCGAGCCGGTGGGCGTAGAAGACCAGCCGTGGTTTCTCAATACTGTCGTCGAGATCGAGACGGATTTATCTCCGCGAGAGCTCCTCACCGTATGCAAGCAGATCGAGCGGATGCTAGGGCGTCACGAGCGCGAGCGCTACGGCCCACGCGAGATTGATCTCGATATATTATTGTATGACGACCGGGTTGTAAATGATGTAGACTTGCAGATTCCTCATGCGCAGCTGCACCGGCGGCGCTTCGTGCTGGTGCCGCTGGCAGAGCTCGCCCCGCAGTATCTCCATCCGGTCTTGCGCAAGACGGTAGCAGAGCTCCTGCGGGAACTGACGGACTCCAAGGAGGTGAGGCCATACGACCACGGAGATCCTCATCGAGACCGTCGCCCCGA
Organism: Candidatus Bipolaricaulota bacterium; assembly: GCA_036783095.1. Lineage (GTDB taxonomy): Bacteria > Bipolaricaulota > Bipolaricaulia > RBG-16-55-9 > DRXL01 > JANXCC01. The sequence goes on along the minus strand of DAIPXV010000093.1, from coordinate 1,794 downwards.
CGACGCGCATCGCGCTGCTGGAGGACGGGCGCCTCATGGAGATTCACTATGACGACCCTGAGCGCATCTTGGGAAATATCTACAAGGGCATCGTGCGGGATATCCTGCCGGGGATCAACGCGGCGTTTGTGGATGTGGGGCTCGAGGAGAAGCTCTTTCTCTCGATGAAGGAGCTCAGCGATGATCTGTGGCAAAAAGCTCGTGGGCAGAGCCCGCAGATTCAGAAGCTTCTCAAGAGCGGCCAGCAGATCATCTTGCAGGTGAAGCGCGAGGGGATTGGGACGAAAAACCCTCAGGGGACAATGAAGATCAGCCTTCCTGGGCGCTACTGGGTCTTCCTGCCTACCGATGGGCGCTTGGGGGTCTCGCGACGCATCGAGGACGAGCACGAGAGCCGACGGCTCAAGCGCATCGCGAAGAAACTGAAGCGTGAGGGCGAGGGGCTGATCGCGCGTACGGCGGCCCAAGGGGCCTCCGAAGAAGATCTCGAGCGCGACTTCAATTATCTCTTGGGGACATGGAAGGGGATTGAAGAGCAAGCGGCTCGGGTCAAGGCCCCAGCGTTGCTCTATCGTGGGCTCGATTTAGTCAAGGCCTTCTTGCGCGACCGGCTGATAGAGGACGTCAAGAGGGTAGTGGTCGACAGCGAGCGCGTCTACCAAGAGATCAAGGACTTTTTGTCTTATATGCATATGGACGAGTTTGTAGATCGGATCGAGCTCTATCGAGGGAAGCGGCCGCTCTTTGAGGCGCGCGGGGTGGAGAAGCAATTACGAGAGAGCTTACAGCCGCGGGTGCGGCTGCCTGGGGGTGGGTCGCTCGTCATTGCCGAGACGGAGGCACTCACGGCGATTGACGTGAACACTGGCAGCGATATTAAATATAAAGATCAGGAGCAAGCGATTCTCAATACGAACCTCGAAGCGGCGGTAGAGATCCCGCGGCAATTGCGATTGCGCAAGCTGAGCGGGATCATCATCGCGGACTTTGTAGATATGAAGCGGCGCGATCACATTGAGAAGGTGATTCGCAAGCTGCAAGAGGAGCTGAAGAAGGACCGTGTCCCTGCGGATTTTGTGGACATCACGAAGCTGGGGCTGGTCGAGATAACGCGCAAGCGCGAGGGGGAGAGTTTGCTGGGCATGCTGGAGGAGGAAGAAGAGACTTGAAAATGTGTGTGCTGTGCGCTATAGTATCTCTTGAGCTGTATCTCGTGGGCGCATAGCTCAGTGGGAGAGCGCCTGCTTCACACGCAGGAGGTCCGAGGTTCGAGTCCTCGTGCGCCCACTCTTGCATGTGTCTTGGACTGTTCCCTTGGCAGATTGATCGGTAACTTGACAAAATGGGCAATAAGTGCTTTAATAGAAGCGTGCAGATCGGGAGGCTTAGGGAATCCCCAAGGTGTGTGGGGCTTGTGACCTAAGCGAAGAGCAAGTCGCTCCCCCGATCGCGCTTATTTTTAGAACAAGCTCAACAGTTCGTGAGCTTGAGCGCGTCGGTCTGGTTCGTGCTCCCCTCGGTAAGTAGCGTGAGCTTTGGCATGGGCACGCGAGGTCTTACCAACGCGCTGGATACGAATAGGGATTCGAGCCCAGTGGGGATCAGTCGCACGGATGAATTCTATCAAGATCGAACGTACCATGCCCATCTTTTTGGGATACTCTAAGTCCAGAACGATCTCGCTAAGCCGCGGCAAGTGATCCTGCAGTAGTAAGAAGATGCTGATAGAGTAGAGACGAAGATAGTCATTGACATCAGTCCGACCCTTGCGTCGGCGAATCTCCTCAATACAGG